>NZ_CP014944.1:4322209-4683314 GCF_001767295.1 Colwellia sp. PAMC 20917 | reverse complement strand
CTCGATTTGTTGCATCAGAAATACTGGTTAAATATCTGGTTTGTTTAGTATCCCTTGTAATAATACTATGTTGTTTTGCTAGTCCAACATAACCAGTTACTATCCCTAGGATGTTGTTAAAATCATGTGCAATGCCTCCCGTTAACTGACCAATCGCTTCGATTTTTTGACTCTGATGTAGTTGTCTTTGACTATCTAACAATGCTTCTTCTGTTCTCTTGCGTTCGGTAATATCTTGAGTAATACCAATACCCTTTATAGGTTTGCCGTCTTCATTACTAACTACTATTGCAGCTTGCCGAACCCATTTGATTTCACCATCTACTAGTAATCTATGTTCAATATCATACGTATCATGACCATTAACTGTTGCCACCCATTTAGTATTTAGATATTCAGTATCATCAGGGTGAACAATTTCAAGAAACTTTTCATAGGTATTTGTTTTTCTTTCATTTTGCACCCCAAAGATACGATAGGTTTCATCAGACCAAATAAGAATGTTATTTACTAAATCTAAAGTCCATGACCCGAAGTGGGCATGTTCCTGAATTTTGATGTAGTCTTTGTCACTTTCCACTAAAGCTTCTTCTGCTCTTTTGCGTTCAGTGATGTCATATAATATTACCATGTGTACATCATTAAATGATTCAGAAATATTGGCTGCACTGGCTATCACTGTTTTAGTGATACCATCTTTACAACAAATATTAAGCTCAAAAGGAATAAATGTTCGATGTTCGCCTTCAGCCTGTTCCATTCTCGTTTGCCAAGTATTAATTACCCACTGGCGATAATCATAATCTGGATAGGCTTTAGACCACCAGTCTGTCAAGGTCGGAATGTCGTTTAGAGTATAACCAAACGTTTGGATAAACGAGCGATTCAAATAGGTAATGTTTTGATGATTATCATTTAAGGCATAAGGAACAGGCGATGCTTCAATAATATTGTGAAATTTAGATTCGTTCTCTTGAGACCTATCTTTAGACTCATGGTGCTTGGCTGTATCTTTATTCAGTTCTACCGTATGCCCATTAATAACTTCCCCAATATGTTCGCTGTGTTCAGCCCTTATTTTCTCAGCTTCCTTTTGTTTGGTAATGTCTTGAACAATAGCAACGAAATGATCGATGCTTCCATCGTTGTTACGAATGCAATTGGTCGAAATAGTAGCATGAATGACGATGCCGTCTTTGCGAGTGAAACGCTTATCCATCGAGTACCCTTCAATTTCGCCTGCAAGCACTCGCTCAAACTCAGTCTCTTCTGCTTTTAAATCATTAGGAAAGGTGACTTCGGCCCAAGAAATTCTCATGAGTTCTTCTTGAGGGTAACCAAGAATTTCGCATAGCTTGTCGTTGACGTTAACCCAGCCTTTTTCAAGAGAAGTTACAGCCATTCCGATCAAGCCCAAATTGAAATAACTTTGAAATTTCTCTTCACTATTCATTCAATGTCCACCAAGTGTATAAAGTCTTTTGAAGTTCAACTATCATAAGAACATTGACTAACTTTAATTAATCTATTGTTCTCTACAGTGCAATATTCTTTTAATCTATCATTAACTAAATAAAATCACATGAGATAAATCATACTGTACCTATAAAAGATCAATAGATGGATATATTTGTGGGTAGCTATTTTACATCAATAGAACGTCCGATGATCAATGCAGTCATATTCAGTGATTTCTATCAGTTCTGCTTTAGGTTAAATAGTTAGAGTTCAGAGCGAATATGAACTATACAGAGCTTAAAACTGCCTCATAAGCGAGCATAAAATTTCAGTTAACATCGCCTTTAATATTAACATGATTTTACAAAAGCTTAATGTCAGCTTATGGCTCAGGTTGTGTGAAAACTCACCGCGTAAAATCATTATGCAAAGCTACGTAAATTATCAAGTAGTTTGATACCCAAATTACTACAAAATTTAGTCTACAACGCCTTTTTTTCGTTGATATTATCGAATTACACCAATTCAAAATAGTTTTCACACAGCCTGGGTTAGCTAAAGAAGTCTATAATAATCACTAGCCCAAAGTTAACAAAGGTACGATAGCTGACGTTTCACACTTTCGTTTATATGACTTCTTGGTGAGCAAACCGAAAGTGATATTTTGAAATCAAAAGTGTTTATCGAAGTCAACTGAGCACCAGTTAGTTGACCTAAAACACTCGACAGCAGAATTCAAATCATTAGATAAGCGGACGCTCCAAAAATAGATTTTAAACTCATTTCATCATCAACAAAGTAAAATACAGTTATAAAACGGGAACAATATCTACGACTGCTACATAATCAAATACCTGCCGGTGGGATTTCATCTCAGAAAGCTAACTTTTAGAATAAAGCAAGCGGTTAGAAGATACAAACGTCTCGGATCAATAAGTATTGTTGTCTATACTTTAGAGTTTTACTTCGGTAGCCAGCGTTTTAATGCTTCTTGCACCTTATTAGGGTTTACTGGCTTGGAGATAAAATCATCCATTCCAACCGCTAAACACTTCTCTCGATCGCCCTCCATTGAATTTGCTGTCATGGCGATTATCGGTATATCTCGATTAAGTACCTTCGATTCTGAATACCGAATTTTTTGAGTAGCTTCATAACCATCCATTACTGGCATTTGACAATCCATGAAGACTAAATCAAAAGGTAGATTCTCTAAAGAATTTAACGCTTCTTCTCCATTGACAGCAAAATCGACTTGGACACCAAATTTTTTCAATAAGCCTTGAGCTAATCTTTGATTAACCGCATTGTCCTCGACTACCAGAACTCTTGCGGTAAACTGTGGAAGTTCATGGGAGCTATAGGCCGTGACCAAGGGTTGTTCTGGTGCGTTAGCTCCTATTATCGTCATTAAAGTATTGTAGAGAAGAGTTTGAACGATAGGTTTATTCAGATATCCATTAAAGCCAGCGGCCTTTAATTTATCAGCGTATCCTCGTTTCCCTTGTGATTTTAGCATCACTAAACGAGTCTCTTTAAAAAGTCGACTATCATTTTTGATCTTAGTACCGAGCTCAAAGCCATCCATTTGAGGCATTTGCATATCTAGAATAGCGATATGGTAAGGTGTCCCTTTTAAACTTTCTTCAGTTAATTTTTCTAACGCTTTATGACCACTATCTACCAAAGTATGTTCCACTTGCCATTGAGTGAGCAGTTGCCCTAACAAAACCCTATTTGTAAAATTATCATCAACGACAAGTATTTTTTGCCCCTGTAAGTTGTCAAAAGCTTTCTTTGGTCTCAAAGTGTTGGTATTAGCAACATTTAGTGTAAACCAAAACATTGAACCTTTACCTTCAATACTTTTAACACCTATCTCACCGTCCATCATTTCAACTAACTGCTTGCTTATAGATAACCCTAGCCCTGTGCCTCCGTATTCACGAGTAGTAGAGCTGTCGGCTTGACTGAAACGCTCAAAAAGCTTGATTTGTTGTTCATCAGTAAGACCAATACCAGTATCAGTGATTTCAAAGAGGAGTTTTGTACGCTGCTCAGTCTGCTCTTGAACTTTGCAATAGACTGATACCTCTCCTTGCTCGGTAAATTTAATCGCATTACCAACCACGTTATTAAGTATTTGTCGGATGCGTCCAGGATCAGCAATAAACGACTGACTCGGTATAATGTTAGCGGGACAAATCAGTTCTAGAGACTTATCATGAGCTTGAAAAGCAAGACTGCTGCCAACGTCATTCAACAATAACTCTAAATTAAATTCAAGGGTTTCAAGCTCTAACATACCAGCTTCAACTTTGGAAAAATCAAGAATATCATTAATGATACTTAACAGAGAATCAGCACTATATTTTACCGTTTTGGCAAAATTATACTGCTCTTTATTTAACGGAGTATCAAGTAAGAGGTTTGTCATACCTATCACGCCATTCATTGGTGTTCTAATTTCATGGCTCATAGTCGCTAAAAATTGTGTTTTTGCCTCTGTCGCGGCTTCTGCTTGTTCCTTGGCTAAGGCAAGATTATCTATATTTAATTTTTGTTGAGTGATATCTGTGCGGATGGAAGTAAAACCTTTGACTTCTTTGTTGCTATCGAAATTGGGGACTATCGTGGTATCAACCCAATAATAGTCGCCGTTCTTTGATCTATTACGTACTTCATCGCGCCAAACTTTACCTGCTAATACCGTTTGATGCATTTTCTGCCAATAGGACTTAGGCTGGTTATTTGAATTAAGTACGCTGTGTTTTTTACCAATAAGTTCACTTTCTTGATAACCACTGATTTCTACAAATTTATCGTTCACATAGAGGATGTTACCGTCTATATCTGCTATTGATACAAGTGAATGTTGGTCTAAGGCAAATTTTGCGGCTTCGGCTTGGTCTTTGGCTATTAATAATTCTTTGGCTATTAATAGCGCTTTTTCATAGACAGTAGCTTTATCATTAGCCTTAGATAATTCTAATGTTTTTCTGACGACTCTTTGATTTAATAGTTGCAACATTTTTTTATGATCGCGCCATGATAAAAATAGCAATAATGTAATTGTGCAGACTGATAAAATAAAAATAATAATTTGAGTATTTAAATGAAAATCAAGTCGATCAGATGTATTGTTGACCTCTTGTTTGGTACGTCCAGCTAACACTTCATAGAATTGATTAATTGGTTTCATGATATTTAGCTTAGCCATGTGATATTCATCGCTATGCAATAAATCTATCGCCATTTGCTTATTAGGTTTAGCAGAAATAGTAAATTCACCATGCTCATCCTGAAATATGCCATTTATTGCATTAAAGGAAATTTCTTCAATTGCAACAAGCTTATCCGATTTCTCCTGTGATTTTTCTAACAATAATAATTCACTTTTTGTAAAATTTGCTTCTGTCATTAAGTTTAGCAGTGAAACAGGTTCTCCTAATTCAACAGGAGTGGACTCGTTGCTAACGGCCATGAAATCCCAATAAACTCTATCATAATGAACAGGCAATGGGGATTGACCATTTCTAATGGCAAGGACATCATGAAACTGTTTTTTAAATAGCGGGTTACCTGTTACTGCATAGGCTCTAGCCATACGTGTTAAGTCATCTGAACTTCGACGTAAAAGCGTTGCTAACACATAGGAATCATATCTATTCCCTTCAACGCTTATTAATTCTTGTTGTTCTATATTGATAGATTTAAAAATACTCGCCGAAGCAATGCTTAACCCTAACAGTAAGATTACTAATAATAGATAATATTTTGGGGATTGACCTTTCATTTTGTTACATCCATGATTGACATGTTGACGCTATAGTTTTATGTAGTTTTCATAAAAATTACATTCTGCTTATTTCTTTTTTAGTGGTATATCGACAATAGCGACAATAGCGACAATAGCGACAATAGCAATAATACGCAAGATTGTTTTTAACGATGATTATATAAATGGCAACTCTTGTGGCTTTGTTCCCATCCATACTTAAAGAGGTATTGGCAAAAAGTTCTCATCAAATAACTCATTTTTTATTTATAGGGAACCTCCGCTATCAGGAAGATGCTAGCGTAATGGTAATATTCAACTATCTTCGATGTAGATAAAAACATACATAAATTTTCAAATGCTAAAGTCTTCAGTGTGGCCATGCTGTGTGAAAACTATTTTGAACTTGCGTAATTTGGAAATATCAACGAAAAAGTCTCTGTAGATTTAAATCTGTAGTAAGTTTGGTGTCAAACTACCTTCGAATTTACTTAGCGTTGTATAAAAATTGTAAGCTGAGAGTTTTCACACGCCTTGCCACCAAAGCATTCATTCACATAATTACATGACTATTATTTCGCCCTAATTGAAATCCTTAATCACCTCTAGAGCAAATGGATAGATATAATCATTTAAGGTGCCATCAGATCAATCTAACTTTAAATTTGAAATTTGAAATTTATTTAGAGTAGTTAAGTAACCATTAGTGACATATTATTATGTTACTAATTACCTATCGGATAAAAGAATGGTCTTAAGATTTCGTTTTATGTTTTTATTATTTATCCATTTTTTCAAACGAACTATTGGTATTATGGATGAAAATACGCTGGAATTTCGTGTTTTATTTAATGATGTTGATATCAAGAGAATGAGCAGTGACAGATATCTACCCATTATGGATCTTGGTCGTATTAACATTATTCTTCAAGCTGGCCTTATGAGAAGTTTTATAAAAAACAAATGGGTTCCAGTTTCTAGGGTAGCAACTATACGTTATAAATATCCTCTTAAGTTTTTTCAGAAATATACATTAAAATCAAGAATAATTTATTGGGATGAAGAATGGGTTTGGACTGAACATCTATTTCAAAAAAATGGAAAAAAAACAACGGTAGGGATAACAAAAATTACTTTTTTGGGACCTGATGGGATGGTACCTATATCTGATGTTATTGAGGCATATGGACATCCCGTATCACGAATTGAAATGCCTGATGTTATAAAAGAATTAATGAAAGTTGAATTAAGTCTGCAGGACTTGTAGTAAATTGGTCACGTAAAAAAAGTTCAACGAAAATAACTATTGAACATCAAATTAGTGAAAAAGTTAATGTATGGCTGGCTAATATTTTTAGTCCCAACCTTTTTATGCAATCCTAACCAAAAATAATATAGCATTCATACTTTTGGTGGTTGAATTCATAACTTTTTATTTTTTGTTTAAGAAAATCACAGCGTTATTTTAGTTAGTAAAAGTCACAACTCAATTAGACAGTTAAGAAGTTATAAGAAATGTAAATTACATTCTTCTTAAATGTCGCTTTAATTAATTGTTTGTTGGTATTTAGTTACACACTTGACTTGTTGGTAATGAATTGTGATATAACCTCTTTCATTACAGAATAATCTAAGGGTTTACCAAAGCAACGCTCTGCGCCTAGTTCAGTTATTCTTTTTACATTTTCTTCTGTTAATGCCCCTGTCATTGCAATAACATTAATATGTTGCATTGACGGCGATGTTTTAATTCGCTTACATACTGAAAAACCATTAATACCTGACATCATTAAATCTAAAATCACTAAGTCAGGTTTAAATCTATGTAATAAATCACCTGCATCAAAACCATTGTATGCGAGTTCCAATCTGACTTGTGGAAAGTAGCTCCCTAATAATTCGAATAACAAGTCACCAAACTCTTTATTATCATCAACAATTAAAATAGAAAAGTCATTAACCTGCGTTTTTTTTGGTCTTGCCATTAAAGACAAAACATCATTCTTTTCAAACCGTCTATGACCACCAGGTGTTGAAATAAAAGGCAGTCGACCGTTTTGTGCCCAATGACGAATGGTAGTTGGTGCTACATTCAGAAGTTTTGCAGCTTCTGAAGTTGTTAACAGCGGTTTAGTGACAGTACTCATACTTTATAAATATCGGTATTATTAATTTAAATCAATAATACCGATATTTAAGATAACATTAAAGATTATTATAGCTAATATTCCATAAATGGACATCCACACTTCTGTTTTGTCGTTTTTTTTTGTTTAGCGGCATTAAGCGTCATAGATTTGTCAAATAAATGTTAACGAACTTGTTTTTAGTTGAAACTAAAATATGATTAATAAATTTTGATAATTAACAAAGTAGGAAGTAACTCTTAAAACATAAAGAATTGAATTTAATTGACTAAGTCAAAATGACACTTAATATCAGAATAATTTTTTCGTATAAAATATCGAGTGTTTTTTTGTGTGATCTAAAACATAAATAAGCTTTAATTTATGATTATACAAACTTAAACTTTTTTGGTATTTCATGTTCAAACCTTTTTCATAAAAGTCATATTTTTACGCTTGTCGAATTACTCTGTTAGAAATTTAGAAAGCTCTTCAGAGTTGAATGGCTTACGAAGCACTGGATATTCCCAACCATTATTTTCAATTGCCATATAACCGCTCATCGAATAAATCGTGACCTGAGAGAATTTATTTTTTACAATATCTACAGCTTCCGCGCCTGATAAGTCTGGCATTATCATATCGGTAATAAAAATATCAATATCATCAATGATATTAACTTGCCTCTCTAAATCAAGTTTATTGTTCACGCAAATCACTTCAGCGCCCAAACTGTCTAAATACAAGCCAACAAACTCAGCAATACTCACTTCATCATCAAGTACAAGAATACGTTTGCCTTGAAGACTTCCATGACTCCTTCTAACGCTTATTTCTGAAGACAACAAACCGACTTGACATTTAAATGTTAAAATAAAATGTGCTCCGCCTAATTTACTATCACCTTTAACTTGAATATGGCCATTATTTTTATACATAGTATTATAGGCGTTTGCCAAGCCAATTCCATTACCTTTATTCACTGATTTAATACTATAAAAAGGGTCAAAAACCTTAGTTAAGTTTTCATTTGTAATGCCGACACCATTATCTATAACATGAATTTCTAATTTATTTTCATCAACTATATTTGCTGATATTTCTATCTGACCATTAATACCCTTGTTTTGAATTGCATCTTGAGAATTCAATACCAAATTGAGTAATATATTTATAAACTCACCTTGTGGAAAGTGAATATTACAATCGACATTTTTAATAGCATATTTGATTTTTATATTTTTTAATAATAACTGCTCAAACAAATATTTATTTTCTCTAATTTCTTTAACAGGATCAAAATTAACAATTTTCACACTTGGCTTATGGGTAAATTCCAACAGCCTTTCGGTAACATTCTTACCTTTATAAATCGCATTTTTCACTCGAGAAATATAACTCGAAATATCCTTCTCTCCCTGAGAATATTTAAGCTCTAGCATTTCAATTGAACCTAACGCTACACCGAGAACATTATTAATATCATGTGATACACTGCCAAAAGTATTGCCTAGCATTCCTAAACGGTTACTGATGGCTTGCTGTTGCTCTAAGCGGTATTTTTCAGTAACATTCTCAACAATCCAAATATAAATGCTGGATTCACTTTCATAAGTAACTGACAGATCAAAAACACTCGTGTAGTTGTCATAACTTATATTGAACCTTTTTAATTTATGTTCAGCTTTCGCCAACTTCTTCAGCTGTAAATAGTCGTTGGTAGTGAAGTTTACATAAGAAAATAAATTTTTATTTTCTTCATATCTATAGCGATTGATATCTTGATGAACAAGGTTGTCACTTTCATTAATAAAGAAAACCGGAACTTTTTCCGTATAATTAACCATGGCTAATAGTTTTAATTTTTCATAATTCACCTCCATTTCAGTGATATCCCTAAGCACCACCAAAATAGATTTTAATTGTCCAGAGTCATCCAACTCCACGTCACCAATTGATTCTACTTTTATTTTTACTCCGTCCGTTTTAACGATGACACTTTTGAAATAAAAACCTTCTTTATTATCTATGCTGTTTTGAAATATTGCTGCAACTCTTTCTCTTTCTTTTTCTATATAGAAGTTTACCGTGCCTGCCAATGTAGGTTTATAGGCGTCTTCATCTACTCCATGAATTTGATATACCCCAGGTGACCAAAACACGGTATTTTTGACTAAATCTATTTGCCAACACCCTGAATTCCCTACTTTCTCGGCTAACTCTAAATAGCCATTTTGTTGTTTCAATTGATCTACGATCGCTTTATTTGAACAATCAAACGTGTTTGATTTAACACCACTATTTACAGGTATTGATGATAAACACAAAACTAGAAATTCACCTTCCCTTTTAGTTATTTGCAGTGAAACCTTGAACGTTTCTTTAGTTTTACTTTTTAAAATAGCTTGTGTTACTGAGGGGGTACAAAATTCGGTGATAGGTAAGCGTTTTTCACTTTGCAGAAATTGTTGATTATCAAATAATAATTCAAAGGGTACATCAACCAACTCATTACTTTGATAGCCCAACAGAACAATGGCTTGTTCGTTGACCGCGTTGATTTTTCCATCATTTTTGAGTTTAAAGGCCGGTAACGGAATATCATTAATTGAAAAAGCATTAAGAGTTTTCAAAATAATTCATCCTCATCGTCATAACCATTATCTTCTTCGGTTATAGTCTCGATATTTAACGACTTCAACTTATCAACACTATCAAGGGCTTGATCGAGTAATTGTGTCACTTCTAAAAAATTTATATCGTCTTGAGTATGCCTTTTTAACGCAGTGTGAACGAGGTTAGTTAAGTACTCTTCTTGTTCATAATTCATATCAAGTACATGAAAACTCATCCCCATATTTTGGACTATTTCGTTCATTACTTCCTGTTGATGTAATTTTGATATAGCGAGCATTTTTTTTGTTTTATCAACGGCTTGTTTAATTTGTTCTTGAACACCTACCAATGACATTTTATAGGTGATAAATGCCATTCTTGCCCCAATACATTCTATTACCGATGCTAGGGCATCAATATAAATATCAGTATCAATGCTACCTTCTTCGAGATTAAGGATCAGTAATGATACCAAGTGATGGTTAAAGATAGTGCGTGCACCAAAACGAAATAACCGGGGTTTTACCCTTAATAGTCCAATCACATTTATTTCTACAGGCGAGCAAACTCCTTTTTCAGAATGAAAAAACAAAGGACTTTCATTTAGTGGATAAAAAGCAATACAGCTCGATAAGTTCTCATTTTGTAAAAATTTAAAAACTTCATCTCGTATCTGCTCAAAGGAGAAACATTGATTTAACCTCGAGGTCAACTGCATACAGCTCCCATATTTTGAAGCCTGTGCCATTGAAATATTTATCACATTGTCTTTAGAACTTAATTCAGTTTTAAAACCCTTAATTTCATCTTGGTAAGTAATTAATTTTAAAAGTTTATTATGTAATACGTGAAGTGAAATAGGCTTTGCTAAAAAGTCATCTGCACCACATTCTAGACCTCTCAATATAGCATCTTCGGTTGCAAGTCCTGAATATAAAACAAATGATTTAGCTATATTTCCTAACGTTATTTTTGCCTTAATCCAATCAGAGCCCTTTTCTTTACCAATATATTCATCAACAAGGGCAATATCAAAAGTTTGATGTTCATTTAAGAAATGTTCCGCTTCATCTATATTTTTAGCGCAACTTACTTGAAACGTACCATCTAAACTTTCGCTGAGAAGTGATAAAAATTCCGCATCATCATCAATAATTAATACTGTGTGTTTAGTCATTATGAATATTCCTTGTTTCATTTTTTTTAACTCTAATCAAAACCTCAAATAGGTCTTTGTTAGTGCTAAAAACAATCGCTTTCATTTTGTGTTTTTGGCTGATATATAACACGTCTATTTCTTCCTTTGTGTTTAGCTAGATATAAAGCCGAGTCAGCTTGTTTGATGAGTTCAGTGTAATCAACAGCACCAAATTTAGTTGAGCTAATACCTATACTTGTCGTGACATACTTAGCGACCTGAGAATGCTCATGAAGAATTGACTCATTCAACAATGCATTGATGATTTTTTCAGCTATAAAGCGCGCACCTTCAATAGGGGTAGCTGGTAAAATAAATCCCGTAGGTAATAAAGTTTTAAGTTGGCGATTTACTTAAGCAATAATTTCAAATAATAAATAACCTTTACTCGACATTACCCTAAATGTTTCTAATACCGGAATAGCAGCAATAGAAGAGCGAAAAACATGACCAGTAAAGTTACCTAACATTATATTTCTGTCTCCATTGGGTGTTAGAGTCATCAGCGACTAATGCTATTTTCGCGTCTAGCTGAAAATTCGTAGCCATTAGAATTATTGAACTATGGTCATTAATCGATGAAATTGCGCTATTTCTAATATTTTACTCACCGCCTTACTAGGCTTGGTAATAGTGAGCGTTCCACCAATATGCTCTGCGTAATCTTTCAGTAAAAGTATCATGCCTAACGCCGAACTATCGATATACTCAGTTTTACTTAAATCTACAATAAACTTCGTGCCATTTTGACTATATTGACTATAGGCTTTTCTAAAACATTGATGTTGAGCAAAGTCAAAACGTTCTAAAACCGAAATTGACACTTCTTTATTATCTTTTGATACCTTTGTTTTTACTGTCATAACTTCTGCTCCTAAACTCTAAAATAATTCAACTTCGCCTTCATCCATAGAATTTTGAGTGACACTACGGTGTAAGTTTTGCGACTTTGTCAGTGTAAATATATCAACACATTTTTCTTTAAGAACATGTAATTGACTTACCTTTAATTGATTTGAACTTTCGCTGAATTGTTTTAATTCATTATTAATCTGTTGAATACTGTCGACATTAGTTTTTATCGAATGTAACGTTTGGTAAGTTAAATCTTCAAATTGTAATGAACGAATGCCTAATGCTGCAGCATCTGCAATCTTAGGATTAAGGGTAGAAAGTTCCTCAACCTTTATCGTATTATCTTTATTTGTACTTTCAAAATTTTCCATCATGGCGCGAATTTTATCTTTCGCATGTAGTGTAGGCGTCATATCAGCTGAAGCTATTGTTTCTACAGCGCCTCTTAATTTGCTTATCGTATTCTTGGCAAGATCAATTTCTTTCCGTATATTTTGATTTAATCCTGTTGAATTTATTGAAAGCGACCTTACTTCAGTAGCAACAACCGCAAAACCACGGCCAGCTTCTCCCGCTCTAGCGGCTTCTATAGAAGCATTCAATGCTAATAAATTAGTTTGACTCGCAATACTTTCTACTTGCTCTAACAAACTAAATACGGCTTCAAATTGCTGCTCCATTTCATCGGTAAATGCCATAGTCTTTAGGCTTTGTTTACTGGTATTAATAATCACGTTGACAAAATTATTTAAGGTTTCATTCGAGTAATGAACAAAAGTTGCCAACGTAGTTCCTTTATCATCACCAATACTTTGACTTTGTTCCACCAATGCCGCAATCATCGTTTGTTGTTCTTGGCTAAGTTGTTGTAAATTATTAAAACAATCTGAAATACCTAAAACAGCATCACCGACTAAGGCTGTAGTTCGATTGATTTCATTGTCAATAATGTCTACTTCTTGTTGTAGCAGGCGATGTAAATCTTGAATAACCTCTTCAATTAACTGATGTTGTTTTTCCTCGTCATCCTCTACTACTTGCTCGGTATTTATCGCCTGCGGTTTACTTTTCACGAGTAATACTGTGAGTAAAGCAAAAGCAATAATAATGCTTAAATAGCTTATTTCTAATATGATTTCATTCACTAATAAAACCATGATCAGAATAAAATTTACCCAAAATAAAAGCTTGTTAACTTTCATGACTTTCCTTTCTTCTCGCGGCTTCATTTAATGAGGAAAAATGTAGAATAGCAGTAGCAACTTCATTTAAGTGCACCTCCTTACAGTGAGCATTTAGTGCAAAGGCTTTACCTGGCATCCCCCAAACTAAACTGCTTACTTGGTTTTGAATGAGTGTAATAGCTCCCTTATTTTTCAGATTTAACATTCCTTGGGCCCCGTCTCTGCCCATCCCTGTCAATAAAATAGCCTGCGCATTATCAGCAAAAGGTATTAATGAATCAAAGAGTACATCTACCGATGGTTTATGCCGGCTAACTTCGGCTGAATCTTCTAACGTACAAAATAATCCATCACCTTTTTTTACCACTTTTAGATGCATATCTCCGGGGGCAATATATGCATGACCTTCCTTTATTTTTTGACCATGCCGTGCTTCTTGCACGGTTATTTTACAACAGTCATTAAGTCGGTCAGCAAATCGTCCACTAAAGGTTTTTGGGATATGTTGAGTAATCACTATTGCTGGTGCGTTGGCCGGTAGCGTGATGAGTACACTTTTTATTGCTTCGGTTCCGCCAGTAGATGCGCCTATTGCAACGATATGATTAGCTTGTTTCACCCCATTAAAATTCAATATTGTATCTTTCTTAGTTTGTATTAATGCATTGGAAAGTCGTAATTTTTTTTGATCAACAAGCATTGCTTGTTTAATTTTTGTCACTAAAATTTCTTTAAAGCTATTTCTAGTCGCTAACAATTCTTGAACACTCGGTTTAGCAATAAAATCTACAGCGCCAATTTCTAACGCTTCTAAAGTAATGTCTGCACCTTTTGTGGTTAATGTAGACAACATAACGACGGGCATAGGACGTAAGCGCATTAGGTTTTCTAAAAATGTAATACCATCCATTTTAGGCATTTCAACATCTAGCGTTAAAACGTCAGGTCTTAATGTTTTAATTAGTTCACGAGCAACTATTGGGTCTTCTGCTTCACCTACGACTTCAATTTGGTCATCATCTTTTAGTGCATCTTTAATAATATTCCGTATGACTGTTGAATCATCGATAACTAATACTTTAATTTTTTTCAATGTATGGCTCACCTATAGATCCTACTAAAATAATTCTACATCACCATCCACTTTGAAGTGGTCAATGCTATAACTGTAATCTCTTTCACGTTTAGCTATTGTATCGTTATGTAAATTATCGAGTTTCTTAACAAAAGCTCGACCACTTGCCGGTTCAAAAATAACTTTCCGCGGATACATATTTCCCAAATCGGTGCTTTCAATTTCAATGTTTTCCATCTGTAAATATTGAATGGCAAATTCAATATTACGTTGTCCGATATCAGACATTTGTTTTAATACTTTGCCGCCACCAAAAATTTTTGCGGCTAAATTTGAGCGTCTACCACCATTCTTTAAGATCGCATTAATTAAATGTTCCATTGCAAAATTGCCATATCGGGTTGCATCGCTTGTAATTCCTCGATGTCCCCAATTAACTTCATGTACTTTTTTATCCGTTAAAGGCAACATAAAGTGGTTCATGCCCCCTATTTTTGCTTGCTTGTCCCAAATACATGCAGCGATACACGAACCTAATGTTGTGGCAATATTCACATTGTCCCGTGTCATATAAAACTCACCGGGTAAGATTTTTGCAACCACTGACTTTTTTTGATTATCCCAATAGTGATTGACGTGAGAAAACTCTGGCAAGCAACGTGATATACATTGCTCAAGCTCTAGCCCAGTATTACGTTCCAATATAATTAACCTTTCTCCTCTAATTCAGGCTTTCTAAAAATAGTACGGCCCTCATTATAAAAATATTGTTGATATTCCCCTAAATTTTCACTATGGCCTAATATCAATATTCCACCGGGTTTGAGTAATTCGTAATAACGAGAAAACAACTCCTGTTGTGTTTTTTTATCAAAATAGATAATGACATTACGGCAAAATATGACATCAAAAGGACCTTTCATAGGCCAGCCATGAAGCAAATTCAATCGTTTAAAAGTAAGTAAGTCTTTTAATTTCCCACTGATTTTTACGTTTTTACTGTTACTTCCTGAACCTTTAACGAAATATTGTTTTTTTATAGCTATGGGTAAATCTTCAATACGATTATTTGCATAAATACCCATTGAACCATGAGCTAGAACATTGCTATCAACATCTGTTGCTAAAACTTTAACATCCCACCCGGTTAATTGGTCTTGCATCGTCTCTAAGAGGGTAATAGCAATACTATAAGGCTCTTCGCCAGTAGAGCTTGCAGAAGACCAAATTCTTATTCGTTTGTTCTGTCCTTTTGATTTTTTTTCTTGTGCAATTATTCTTGGGATTTCATGTTGCTGTAAATATTCAAAATGATGATTTTCTCTGAAAAAGCTTGTCAAATTGGTTGTTATAGCATTAATAAAATAGTTTTCTTCTTGTTCTGGTTGTGTCCTCAATAACTGGCAATAATCACTAAAACTGTTTAACTTACGTTCTCGAGTGATACGCGTGAGCCGGCGGTAAACCATTTCACGCTTTCTTTCACCAAGTACAATGCCTGATGCGTCATGCACAAACTGACAAATGAACTCAAAGTCTTTTTCGGATAAACTATTAGTTTCATTTCGTTGTTCTGACATTACATCAAGCCTTCCATGTTGTTATATAAGGGCATTAAAATTACTTGCTAAAACTCTTCCCATTCTTGGTCACTTTCTGTCGCACGACGAGCAGGTCTGCGACTAGCCGTAGGTTTTTGGACTGGTTTACCCACTGGTTTTCTTGCTCTACGACGAGGTTTTGGCTCTGGCTCTGGCTCTTCTTCATTAACAGTAAAGAAGTCAACTTGCTCTAACAGCCCTTGTGCTTGTTCTTCCATCGATTTACTCGACGCTGAAGCTTCTTCAACTAAGGCAGCATTTTGTTGTGTCATTTCATCCATTTGACTAACCGCGGCACTTACTTCACCAATACCTGCTGACTGTTCTTTACCTGCAGCGTCAATATCTGCGATCATTTTACTTACATCGCTAATTGAGTTAACAAGGTCCGTGAACGTTTGGCCGGTTTCGTCAACGAGTTTAGTTCCCTGACCAACAGCTTCAACACTGTCATTAATTAAACCTTTTATTTCTTTAGCCGCTCCCGCAGAGCGTTGTGCTAAATTACGAACCTCTGCCGCAACAACAGCAAAACCTCTTCCCTGTTCACCGGCTCTCGCCGCTTCTACCGCGGCATTAAGTGCCAGCAAGTTAGTTTGAAAGGCTATTTCGTCGATGACACTAATGATATCGGCAATTTTTTTACTCGATTTATTAATATCACTCATCGCTTGAATAGCGTTTTTAACAACCTCACCACCACTGCTAGCTTTTTCCATTACCGATGAAGCAAGCATGCTGGCATCAGAAGAGTTTTCAGCATTTTGTTGTACCGTACTGGTGAGCTCTTCCATTGCTGAGGCAGTTTCTTCTAAACTTGACGCTTGTGATTCCGTTCTGTGGCTTAGTTCATCATTACCTGCGGCGATTTCTCGTGCGGCATCAAAGACATTCGTGGATGCATCGCGTATTTCTTCGACCATATTGCTTAGGTTTTCAATCGAGCCGTTCATTGCGTTTGCAAGAGCTAAAAATTCTCCACCATATTTGCCATCCATGGTTTTAGTCAAATCACCCTCGGATAAGGCTTGCGCAATATTAATAGCATCAGTGATAGGCTCTACTATGGTATCCATTAAGTTATTAATATTTTCACCTAAGGATTTCATAAAACCTTGATATTCTTTGGTGTCAATTCGGCGACCAAGATCACCGTCAATAGCGGCGGAAATCAAACTTTCTACTTGTGCTTGACCATCTTTTTGTTCAGTTAAATCTAACCATTGTACAGCGGTGCCAACATGATTTTTATTTTCATCCAATAAAGCAATGGCAATTAGCTGGAAAGTTAATCCTGCTACCTTAATTTCAGTGTCAAAGGGTAGATTTGCTGGATTCCCTAATAAATTTTGCTGATGTGCAGGATTTTTATGAAATGAATCAAAGTTAGTGCCCACAACACGATCAACATTAAAGGAAGGTAGTACCGTACGAAGCTGTACTTCTCGTCTACGGAGCATCTGTAATACCGAAGGATTACAGTAAACAATTTTACCGGTAGTCTCTGCCATCATTAAGTTAGTTGTCATACCGTTAACTGCAGATGTTAGTCGCCCCACTTCAATTGCTTTTGAACGTATTTCAGTAACATCGTTCCATTCCATCGAGTTACCAATGTATTTTCCGCTGGCATCATTAATCGCCGTAACATTTAACTCAAAAGTCAAATGTTCAATTTTAATATCAGTTTTCCATGGTAAGTTGCTAGGGTCATCTAATAATTTACGCTGATGTGCGGGGTTTTTATGAAAGCCATCGATACAGGCGCCAATAACCGCTTCATGTTTCGATGAAAAACCTGGGTATTTAATTTGAAACGTCGCCTCATGCTTACTTAATAATGCAAAAGTCGCTGGATTAGCATAAGTAATTAGGAAGTCTCTATCAATCATCATGCTTGGGGTATTTGATTGTTCAACGGCACCTTGTAATTGAACAGCTTTATTTGCCTGTGCTCGTGCATCAGTAACGTCATTCCATTCCATTGAGTTACCAATGTATTTTCCGCTGGCATCATTAATCGCCGTAACATTTAATTCAAAAATCAAATGTTCAATATTAATATCGGTTTTCCACGGTAAGTTACTAGGATCATCTAATAATTTACGCTGATGTGCTGGGTTTTTATGAAAACCATCAATACATACACCAATAACATTTCCTGGTTCTGAGGAGAACCCTGGATATTTAATTTGAAACGTCGCTTCGTGCTTTTTTAATAATGTAAAGGTCGCTGGATTGGCATAAGTAATATTCAAATCTCTATCAATCATCATCGATGGTGTATTTGATTGTTCAACAGCGCCTTGTAATTGAATAGCTTTATTCGCTTGCATACGTACATCAGTAACATCTTTCCATTCCATGGAATTACCAATATAATTACCTTCACTATCATTAATTGCCGAAACATTTAATTCAAAGGTTAAAAACTCAATATTGACATCGGTTTTCCAAGGTAGGTTACTTGGATCATCGAGTAATTTACGTTGATGTTCAGGGTTTTTATGAAAGCCATCAATACATGTACCCAATACAGACGATTTTTCTGCGCTAAAACTAGGCCACTTCATTTGAAAAACTTCTTCATGCTTGGCGAGCAATGACAATGTCGCTTCGTTTACATAATTTATAATGAACTCTCTATCTATCATCATAAATGCGGTTGCAGATTGATCTAATGCGCCTTGTAAACGCACCGCTAAATCATTTTTATTGGCTTTATTTTCCATATCCGGCTCTTCTGTTATTGTTGAATTATTTATAGTTAAAGGAGGAGTCTCTTTTTGTTCTGCTTTTGCCGCATCGATCATGGTTTTTGCTAAAACGCCATAAACAGCTGTCCATGCTCGTTTAACTGATAACGTAAAATCATCACCTAAACCCTCAGCTAACGTATCCAGTAAAGCAGCGCCAACCGTATCGTAATGGCTTTCTTTAACACCATAATGAACATGTCTGGCACCTAACTTTTGTACTGCTGGCACTAGTTTTTCTGGTGAATTAAGTAACTTTACTGCAGTATCGAGCATGGTCATTAATTTATTACCCTGCTCGCTCATATTACTTTTAAATAAAGGTTTTAAAGCGGGGTCAAGTGCAAAAAGCTTTTGATAAAATATTTCAGCTGCTTGCGTTGCAATTGGTAGTACTTTTTTCCAACTTTCTTGCACTAAATCAATTTGTTTTGGAGTCATAAAAATTCCTGTCGTTTTTTATTTATACGGCAAATGTATAGGTTTTATTAAGCTCTAAGCTCTACACGGTACAATTCTTTTTCGTTTAATAAACTATCGGTATTTAATAACATAATAAGCTTATCTTCATTCCTAGCTAACCCTTTTAAAAAACAGCTATCAATATTAGTACCAAAGGATGGTGGGTGACTAATATCACGTTGACTAAATTTATATACTTCTGAAACCGCATCAACAACAATACCAACCACTATGGGATTTTCGGTATTATGATTATGTAATATGATGGTTACCGTTTGTTCGTTATAAGCTAAAGGCTCTTTACCAAAACGTTGCCTTAAGTCGATAATAGGGATAATAATTCCCCGCAGGTTAATCACCCCTTTAAGGTAATTAGGTTTATTAGGTAATTCGGTTACAGCACTCCACACCCTAATTTCTTGCACACATAAAATATCGACGCCATATTCTTCACCTTCTAGTATAAATGTGAGGTATTCTTGCTCTAATTCAGACATGTTATAACACCTAATCTACTTTATGTTTTTCAATAAGTTGCAATGTTTCAACATTCAACAAAGTGACCACTTTGTCACCCGTATTGATTAATCCTGCGATGTATTGTTGAGGCACACAACCACCAAAATCCGGGGCATTTTTTATTTCATTATCTTCAGCATTTAAGACATCGGAAACCGCATCAACAACAAAACCAATAGTTCTTGAATGGTCTTCGATTTCAACGGTCAAGACAATAACAACAGTAATTTCACTATAGTTCGCTTCACCAATGTTAAACTTTAAGCGTAAATCAATAATTGGAACGATAATTCCGCGCATATTGATCACGCCTTTAACATGATTTGACGCGTTCGGTATTCTAGTTGGTTGCTCCCAACTTCTAATTTCTTCTACACACAATATATCAACGGCGTAGTTTTCTTCCGCTAATAAAAAAGTCAGGTATTGTTTTCCACTGGTAATAAAATCAATACCTTCAAGTGAATGTTCACCTTCAGAAGGAATGTCCTTAGCTAACGCTTGAATATCCATTAAACCAATTCTCCTTCAACAGTTGTATTGTGTTCATTTTGTATTTTTTTTGCTCGCTTCATCGCCATAGCGATCATACCGGGTACATCGAGGATCATCGCGACAGAGCCATCGCCTAAAATAGTGGCTCCGGAAACACCATTAACTTGTTGGTAATTATCTTTTAAACTCTTTATTACAACTTGTTGTTGCGCTAATAAATCATCAACCATCAAGCCAACTTTTTGACCATCAGCTTCTACTACAACTAATAAAGCGTTATTGACATCTTTAGTCTCGGCGGGCAAATTAAATAATTGGTAAATAGGAATTACCGGAACGTTGTCTTCACGTAAACGGTAAACGATCATATCACCGGAAACTCTGTTGATAAGCTCTGGTTTAGCTTGTAATGATTCAACAATGGTAATGAGAGGAATAATATAAATTTCAGTGCCAACACGTACTAACTGTCCATCTAATATGGCAAGTGTTAATGGTAGGATTACTTTAAACTTAGAGCCTTTACCTTTTTCGGATTCTACTTGAATACGACCACCAAGTGATTGAATGTTTCTTTTAACGACGTCCATACCAACACCTCGGCCAGAAATATCGCTAACCTCTTGTGCTGTTGAAAAACCAGGTTCAAATAACAAATCAAATATTTGGCTATCGGCTAATGTTACATGGCTATCAACCAAGCCCTTTTCAATGGCTTTATTGAGCACAGCATCTCGATTGATTCCACCGCCATCATCACTGATTTCGATGACAATATTACCGCCTTGATGATAAGCAGCTAAAATAATAGTTCCGGATATTGGTTTACCATTTGCTAAGCGAATTTCTGAAGATTCAATACCATGGTCAACAGCATTACGAACTAAATGTACTAACGGGTCACCAATTTGTTCCATGACTGTTTTATCGAGTTCGGTTTGTTCCCCTCGAATAATCAATTCCATTTCTTTACCCGTTTTTAGTGCTAAATCATGTACCAAACGTGGAAAACGGTTAAAGGCAAAACTTATTGGTAACATGCGAATTTTCATCACACTTTCTTGTAGCTCTTTGGTATTTTGTAATAGTTGTTCTAGACCAGAGGTTAGTTTTTCTAATTTTGATATTTCAAAGTCATTACCTAATTCAGACAACATTGATTGTGTAATAACAAGTTCGCCCACTAAGTTAATTAACGAGTCAACTTTGTCGACGCCAACACGAATAGAGCCAACATCTTGCTTTGTTTTTGTTTTACTTTTCTCCGAAATTCCAGGAAGCTTAGCAATATTTACGGGCTCTCCCGCTGAAACAATGTTCGAACTGCTCAACGGTAGTGCACTATCGTCAGATAATGAAATATCTACATCATCAGTTTTATCATATTCAGTCACTTTTGGAGCGGGGTCGATCCCTTCAATTTCTAATGTACATTCGTCCTCGACCCATTCAAATACTTCTCGAATGTCATCTTCACTAGCGTCAGATACGAGTGTTAACTCCCAACTAAGATAAAGTTCTTCTGCATCCATATCCTTGAGTGCTGGTAGTGCATCTGTTTTAGCTTTTACCGTTAATTCGCCAAGGCTAGCTAAGGCATTAAACAAAAATATGGGATCGTTACCCGTTTTTACTAAATGATGATCTGGCACAAAACTAATCTGCCAAATTTTTCCTTTGATATTCGATGGTTCAATTGCTATTTCTTGGGTATCACTTTCACTGGAGGGGACATCATCGTCCAAGGCTTCTGCTAAAAGAGCGGTTGTTTTTTCTATTTTTGCTTCATCATGATCAGTATCGTCTCTTGCTGCTTCTATTAGAATGCGCATGCAGTCGACAGCAATTAAAAGCAATTCAGTATCTTTCTCTGTTATTTCCCGTCGACCATCTCGCATTTCATCTAACAGGGTTTCAACAAGATGAGTAAACTCGGTAACTTTATCAAAACCAAAAGTACCAGCACCACCTTTAATGGAATGTGCAGCACGAAAAATTGAATGAATAGTTTCAGTATCGCCTGCGTCTAAATTCAGTAGACTAGACTCCATTAATTCTAGTCCTTCAAAGCTTTCTTCAAGAAAACTTGGAATAAATTGAGATAGATCAACACTCATATGATCACCTTACAACGCGTTTAATGGTTGCCAGTAACTTCTCTGGATTAAATGGCTTAACTAACCAACCGGTTGCACCAGCGGTTTTACCACGCATTTTCATTTCAGTAGAGCTTTCAGTGGTTAACATTAAAATAGGGGTGAATTTAAATTGGGGTAGTTGTCGTAATTCTTTGCAAAGGGTAATACCGTCCATATTCGGCATGTTGACGTCGGAGATAACCAAATCAAAGCTTCCAGCTTTTCCTTTATTAAGCCCTTCTAGGCCATCTACTGCTTCAGTGGCTTCATATCCTGCACTTTTCAGGGTAAAACTCACCATATTTCTGATTGAATTTGAGTCATCAACAACTAAAACTTTGGTCATACTATTATTCCTTTTTCATGCTGTGCTTTTATCAAAGATAATGTTAAACATTCAAATATTGAGTAAAAATGGCTTCATTTAAGCCCAGTTGTTTTATGCTTTCTTTTATAGCATCGGATTTTGAGTGCCAAGTCAGTGTTTTTTGTTGAAAAGCTATGCAAGTAATCGTGGAAAGTAAGAGTTGCACCCCAACAGTATCAATTCGTTTTAAACGACTATCATCAATCACTAAAACATCATTTTTATCAATAATATCGAGAAATATATTTCTGTATTTATCCACTTGAGCAATGGTCAACTCTGATGGTAATTTTATTGTTGAATCTTCCAAAATAATTCTCACATCTATTTAAAAATATTGTCGAAATTAATATTCAGCAGATTAATACTTGCAGAAAAATCACCTGAGAGTGAAATACTGAAAAGCGCCACTTTTAGCACAAAATAAATAAGAATATTTTGTAATAAACGAGCATCTACTTCGTTAAGGTTCGTTGACTATAACTAACTTAGCTTAAAAAACAAATATAAACACCAATTATTTTGCATAAACGACAAAATCACCGATACAAAAAGCTAAAAACGAACACAAACACCGACAAAGTCGATAAAAGAGCACACAAAACCTCATGGACTTACTATTTTATTTTTAACACAAGGAGTAAAATCAACGTATGATAAAACCGTTAGAACTGCTTGGGCAATGCTCAGGCATGAAAGTAAATATGAGCAACAACAATTAGTTGCAGCATAATGATTTAAAGGAATAAAATTAATTTTACAATAAGGATTCAGCATAAACGGTTAGACCAACCGATTAAAATCTGTCTATCTCGAAAGTCATAAAGACTGCCATATCGAAAAGGATAATAAGAGCACAAACATCAGAGGCTAGAGAGTACCTATCTCAATAATAAGCCGTATATACGACCGCATATTATTATGTTTAATGTGACATTATTAGTTGCAAAACACGTGGAGTCCGTATGAGAGGTAGGATTTTAATCTTAATTTGGACTGCTCCATTAAGGTTTTTAGATATCAGCCAAGCGACAAAAACTATCAGCAGAAAGTCACCTAGCAGCTGATGTTTAAAAGGTTTACAATGATGAAACCGTGGGAGTTGATCTGAAAGTTGGCAAATGAACTACCCAGCGACTAAAGATCACTGGGTTTTCTCGACGATGTTCGATAAAAAAGTAATAAAACCAATGTCGACCAATTATCTGGAAGTCCTATCTACAAGTGTTATTGCTACTCAGGCATTTATCTCTCAACTTCAACTCGATTTCGTCCTGAGTCTTTTGCTCGATACAATGCATTATCTGCTCGCTGAGTTAGCAACGACACAGTAGTATCAATGTCACTGAGTTGGGCAACACCTAAGCTAATAGTAACCACCAGATCATCATCAATTTCTTTCATATCTATTGCGGCAATGCAGTCACATAAACGTTGTGCAATCTCTGCTGCACTGTCTAGTGTAGAATCAGGTAAAACCACCATGAACTCTTCGCCGCCAGTGCGACCGACACAATCGTTTTTTCGCATGGCAAGTTCTGCTGCGGTTGATATTTTTTGTAGCACACGATCACCGGTCTCATGGCCCCAAGTATCATTAATACGTTTGAAGTAATCAACGTCAAATACTAATAAACTCATTGGAGTCTTGGCGTCACGAGCAGCATTCATGGCCTGTAATGCTTTTGTCTGAATACTGCGTCTGTTTGGTAGACGGGTTAACTCATCGGTCATTGCCATGCCATGCATTAAACGTGCACGCATAAATTGACGATATGCCCAGATCAATATCAAGATCAATAAAATCAGTGATAAGCCAATCACTAGGGCTTGCCAACGTTTACGTTCTTCTAGTGATTGCAAACGAGCTTGCTGAACGGTCTGCTCAGCTTTAAGCGTTTTATTCTCAACTTCTTTGCGGCCGGCATCGAATTCTATGCGCATGCGTGTGGTATTTTGCTCACGTAGTTTGCTTGCTAGTAATTCTTTAGTGTTGTTATAGGCGACATTAGCTTGATATGCTTGTTGCCAATCTCCAAGTTTAGCCAACGTTTTCGCTTTTACATTCTGAATCCACGCTAAGTAACGAAAATTATCCTGATTACTCATACTTGGCTCAGCGCTTTTTATATGTACTAACGCTGATTCATAATTACCATCAGCGTAGTCAGCTTTCGCATTAAATAAGTGCCACAGCGACCAACTATAAGGATCAAATCTTGGATCTAGCATAGGCTCAGCTTCGTTGAGTAGGCTTTTTGCTTCTGTAGTTTTATTTGCTTGCAACAGAGAATCAGCTTTGGCAACAAGCATTGTTGAGATTAATGCTTTATCACCACTCTTATAGGCGTTGGTCAACAAGGTGGTGTAAAGTTCTTGGGCTAATGTGTGATTGCCAAGATCATCCATAATCAGCGCACGTACATAACGTGTATCATTAACTGCTTCTAAATCGCCTCTTTGTTCATTAAATTGTTCAACTTCCTTCATCAGGGTTAATGCCCGCTGAAAATCACCCATACGACGGTAAGTATTACCTATTTCTCCTAAATTATAGTAAATCCAATAAGGTATATTTGCTAATTCGTAGTGGGTTTGTGCAAGCTGAAAATCTTCCAGTGCTTGTGCTAAATCGCCGTTAAGTGCGGCTAACGATGCCCGAGTCGATAAGGCATCAGCAATCAGCTTTGAATTGTTAATTTCAGTCGCTATTTGTAAAGCAGTATTGTAATCACTCTTTGCTGAAACATTATCAGAAGCTGCTTCATAGAATGAGCCACGACAAAGGGTTAAATCAGACTGAGCGCGTTTGTCTTCCTGCGCTATTGCTTTTGAAAGATAGGCATTAGCTTTCTTGATTGCGGACTGAAGTAATTCCGATGTATCAGCTTGTAGCATCCAACAATCTAAGGCGTTAAAGCGATTTTGTTGTTTATCATTATCGGGAGCTAACCAAATCTGCAGTTCGCGCATACTGTGACGATATTCTTTCATAGTACCAATTAGCTCTGCATTTTCGAGCTGAAGAAAGCGTTGCTCAATTTCTATGGTATTTGCCGCAAATGTTGAGGGGGCAAGAAATAGGGTAATCAATCCCATTGCAATACTTAAGTATAATATGAAAACTTTATGTAATAATTGTAAAGCCATGTGCGTTTGATAATCTCTGTTGTCTTAGTCACTAAATGGTTAATAGTTATAACAATAGTTGCTTCTTTGAATAATGTCGACAAGTTACTAGGGTATATACCTGTTATTAATGAAGATACTTGAACACAGGTATATTAGGACTTACCTCTATTTTCCTCCTGTAAATTTTCTGCGTGAGAACTGTTAAGTTTGTTGCTCTTATAAAGCGGGTAACAGGCACCGACAACGTTTGGGTCATACAAAATACCTTTATTTTTATTTAGTTCATCAATAGCCGCAGGCAAACCCACTTGCTTTCTATATGTTCTAGATAAACGCATTCATCAACAACATCAGCTACGACAATAATTCGGGCTTCTAAAAGTATTTAATGATCTATAAACCCATCTGGATAACCTGAACCATCTACCCTTTCATGATGCTTTCGAGCAATAGTTGCTAGTGGGAAGTTAACGTCAATATATTTTAGGATTTATTCTCCAATGACTGAGTGTAGCCTTATTAAATTAAATTCCTCACCTTTGAGCTTTACAGCTTTTGAAAGAATCGCAGAAGAAACACCTAGCTTACTCATATCATGTTCAACTAGAAAAATTTTTTGGAGATTCGAGTTCATACGTTAATTAGGCATTCAATATTTAAAGATATAAACGCCATAGCAACCTTATGGCGTATATAATTTTAAAGCTATTCTTTATTATTTACAGTAAAGCACCTAGTACCAAGATAAATTTCACTTCTTTGTTAACCGAAGTCACCTTTTAATTGAATAATTGTTGCTATACCAACTAACATAATGACTAAAGATAGAATAAAAAATAAGGGCTGAACTCTAAACCTAACAATGGCATTACTTAAGCGTAAATAGAAATGAGAACACCTAAGCCCAGAATAGAACCTATATATTTGTTACAAGGTCTTGATTATTTAAATGTCGTATTTAACCTTTCAATATTTTCAGCACTTTTGCTTACGGCAATACCTAGGTGGCTGACTTTTTCTGCAAGTATTGCGTTTTGTTGAGAAATATCATCGATAGTATGAACACTATGTGTAATTTGATTAGCAACAACACTTTGCTCTTCAGCAGCGGTAGCTATTTGTGCAGTCATATCACTTACATCGTTTACATCACTTATAATATGATCCATCGCTTGTTTAATTCTAGAGCTATCTTCAGAGCATTCTTCAGCATTCTTTTTACTTTTAAGCATGACTTCGCTCCAATTTTTCAAAGTGGTTTGTAATTCTACAACGGATGATTGAATTTGAACTGTTGCTCCCTGAGTTCTGCTCGCTAAAGTTCTTACTTCATCGGCAACCACAGCAAAGCCTCGCCCTTGCTCTCCTGCTCTTGCCGCTTCTATGGCTGCATTTAATGCTAATAAATTGGTTTGATCGGCAATGCCTTGAATTTCTGACATAACATCTGAAATTTTATCTACATCTCTGACTAATTCAAGAGCATTAGAAGCCGCTTTATCAACATCACTAGCCAAGCAGTTAATTTTATTCTGACTGGCTTCGATAACCGTAATATTGCTCTTACATTCGTTTTGTACCGTTAATATTTTGTCGTGTGTTTGATTGGTATTTAAGCTTACTTCACTAATGGTTGCGCTCATTTGAGTTATTGCTGTTGCTAATTGTGCAAGGTTGTTGTTTTCTTCTTCTATACCTTTTAACGTTTGTGTTGATGCACTTTCTAACTCGGTTGCAAGATTAAGGAGTTTACGCCCTGAGTCACTACTTCTACCAAGTATTGTCCTTATTCTTGCTTTATATAGTTCTATTGGGTAAGAGATAATATTTAGCGGCCCTTTTCCTGAGAAGATTAGGCGTGAAGGACTATCCGATAACCTTTGGGTTTTGGCTACGTAATTTGGAAAGGCAAACAACTCTTGTGAAAAAACTAAAGAGACTAAACTTATACACGTAAGTAATGCTACAGATGAAAATATTGATTCAGTAAATAACCAATTTGAAAATGTAGCTGAGACAATGATAAATAATGCCACTATTCGTTTTAATCGAAAATTGCTTTGTAAGTCATACAGAGAGTTTCCATTATTCAACTTGTCATAAAGCTGTTGAGCTTTTTGTTTTTGCTCAAAACTTGGCGATGTTCTAACAGATTGATAGCCTGTTACCTTGCCATTTTCATATACAGGGGTTACGTAAGCGTCTACCCAATAATAATCACCATTTTTACAACGGTTTTTAACCATACCTCGCCATGAATCATCTTGCTTAAGCTTGCTCCATAAATCAGCGAAAGCGGCTTTAGGCATTGACGGATGTCTAACTATATTATGATGTTGGCCAACAAGTTCATCAAGTGAATACCCTGCAATCGAACAAAAATCATTATTCGCGTAAGTTATTTTACCTTCTAGATCGGTAATTGATACCAATTGTTCAGCTTCAGAGAAAGTTCTTTCATTATTTGATGTGCGGTTCATCATAATCCTTTTAAAATCGTTATTTTTAATGTTAAATATTTAAGCTTATGGGTTCTTAGTATGTGTATCTAAATCTCTAGAAGATAATGATTAGGGCATCAAATTATTCCTTGTTTAATGATTTGTGAACAAAGGTAATTAATTCCATGCCGCTATAGGGTTTTTTTAATAAATCTATTTGAGAATATAAGTCGCTATTTTGTCTAACACTTTCGTCGTTATAACCACTAACGAAAGCTATTTTGGTGTCTATAGCGTTTTCTGTAATTAAGCTCGCTAGCTGATACCCATCTACTTTTGGCATGATGATATCAGTAACGACTAAATCAATGTTTTCGTTTTTAAGGATTATCAGTGCTTCTTCTGCACTTTTCGCGGTTTTTACGTTATAACCTTTGCTACTTAAAAATTCGAATGCTAAATCTAAAAGCTCTATTTCATCATCAACGATTAATATATTGCCACTTTCAGCTTTATCTGATTTGTTGTCATTATTTAGCTGATGAACATTATCATTTTTCGTTTTCTTACTCGGAAGAAAAAGGGTTATTTTTGTGCCTTTACCTAATTCAGAAGATACAGTAACTCCGCCTTGATTACTTTTCGTAAAACCGTAGACCTGACTAAGGCCAAGTCCGGTTCCATTTTCTCCTTTTGTAGTGAAAAAGGGGTCAAATATTTTAGATGATGTTAAGTCATCCATTCCACAGCCGTCATCTTCTATTGCTAAGGTTACATATTTACCCGCGGTGATATTGTGTAAATTAGCCTCCTCACTAGAGAAAGTTTTAAGACCTGTAGAGAGTTCGATTGAACCACTGTTTTCAATTGCGTGCATTGAGTTAATACATAGGTTAAACAGTACATCGATCAAATCATTTTTATTCGCTGAGACAAGTGGATTTATATTTAAAAGGTTGAAACTGATTTTAATACGTGCAGTCAAAGCCTTATGTAACATATCTCTTTGTTCAAGCACTAACTCATTCAGTGAGAATATTTCTCTATCGTCTTGTTGTATTTTGGAAAAATCGAGTAATTTTTCAGTTAAATGTGCGCCGCGCTTACTTGCCACAAGTATTTGGTTTGCGTACTTGAGTTCCTTACTATTGGGTTCTAACTTTGTGATTAACAAGTCTGAATAGCCCTGAATTACGGCAAGCATATTGTTGTAATCATGAGCTACGCCACCTGTTAATTTACCCAAAGCATCCATTTTTTGACTATGTTTGAGTTTTTGTTGCGTTTCTATTTGGCTAGTAATGTTGATGTGTGCACCAATGATTCTTTGAGTAAGACCACCATGGGCATCTTTTAATATTTGCGCTCGAGAAAGTATCCATACCCAACTGCCATCTTTATGCTTCATTCTGAAGTTGCTTTCATAGATACCTTGCGGATTTTTTAGGTAATCAGCGAATAGGTTAGTTGCTTGTTCTCTATCTTCAGTGTGTATTAAATCACTCCATACTTGAGTGAGGTTATCGTGACTTTTTGATTGATAATCCTTGATATCTCGACCTAACATGGAAAAATATTCTGGGCTGCAATCTACATAATTAATATCCCTAAAAAACTCCCAGGCTCCTGTATTTGAAGATAATATTAACGCTTTATGCCGAGCGGCTGACTCAACTAAAATATGTTCGTTTTTATTTTTAAGTTCAAGAGTTTCGGATATATCTTTAAGGATAAATACGATTCCTTGAAATAAATTTTCATCATCGGTTATTGGCGAGGCTATAGCAAAAACTTGGTGACTGGTGCCATCAGGTTTATTTAACGTGACAAAATCTTCACTATCGATAACACAAAATTCATTCTTTATTTTTACCGAGGCATCATCGAAAATATGGGCTCGTTCTCCTGATAAAAGAGCGAATAAGCGGTCAATATGAACCGCGTTTTGTACACTAAAATCCGTTCCCAGTAGTTTATCTGCTGCCGGATTTAAGTTAACAATTATACCATTCATATTAGTAGCAATTACAGCATCAGCAATACTATTGAGTGTTAACGTCAAATGCTTTTTACTTAGCTTTATTTCATTGGTTTGCTGTTTTACTATATCCTCAATGACTTTTTGACGTCCTGACCAGAACAGCACCATAGCGTAAAACATTGTGGTAATAATTATGCCAAAGAATAATATAAACCATTCACTATCTTTTCCAACTGCCAAGATATATTCATTTGAAGCTTGCGCATTAACTATCCAATGACTGTTAGCAAATGAAATATTATGTTGAAGCGATAATATAGTTAAATTCAGTTTAGAAATATGCGTAGTGATATTTTCAGCATTCGAATAAATTTCAGCTTTCGACAACTTGTCTGTAATTGTAATGTTAATGTGCTGAAAATTAATGTTTGATTTATCTATGGCATTGACGATGAGATGTTCAATATCAATAATGCTAGAAACAAATCCTGCTATTGTTTCATATCTCTTCGGGTTATTTAACGGAGCACTTTGCTTTTTTGTTAAGGGTTCGAATAAGAGTATGGCATTGTTAATTTTAGCGTTTTGAACGAGTTTAATAGTTTGAGTTGCTACGGCACTATTAAGTTGAAGCGCTTTGTTTAGTGCCTCTTTTCGATATTTGTTTGAATACAAGTCAAAGCCAATCGCTTTTTCATTACCTTTAATCGGATGTATTAGCAGAATAGGAACATAAAAATTTCTTTTGTCTGCTATTTTCATCACATCATTATTCTTTTCTAAGATAAAATCTTTTCCGTTATGAACTCTGCCTAGTTTACGCTCAAATACTTTGCGATTTTCATCTAAAACCAATGGATTCCATGATAATGCCAGCAGGTTTTCATTAGATTTTATCGCTATATCGGTATACTGTAAAAATTCATCGTTAGACATCGCTTCCTGGTTAGCAATATAACTTGAGAGCATTTTTGATAGCGACGTTACCTGCGTTAAGTCATGCTCGATTGTATCGATAATATTTTCAACATCTCGTTGGTATGTTTCTTTTAATGTAACTTTATTTACATTTTGTTCACTATAAAAAGCAATAAAAACCAATGAAATAAAAGTGATTAACGAGATAAAAGTTACCCTGATTTGTTTTTTATCAAGTTCACTTTTATTTTTTCTAGTTAACCAAAAAAGCAGAGGTGCAAAAATAAAAATTCCAACACAGTCACCCAGCCACCATGTAAAAAAAGTATAATACGTTGGTGTAAAGTCATAACCGCCAACTAAATAGAGGCCAATATTTGAAACAGTTGTAGAAATTAGCGCGGTTAAAAGTGATAAAATAAAAAACAATCCTATTGCTCTCATATCAGCAAGACTGTTTAAGTTGATTTTTTTAACTTTTATTATAAAGCCACAAACAACGGCTTGTAGTGATGCCCCCAAAGCAAAAAACAGACTGACTGGAAAGTATTGCCACTGAAGTGTTCCTTGTCCCAGAATCGTCAAGAATATAATCGCCAGAGCTATAGGTAGTAGCGCCCTTATGCCAAAGATTAAGTAGGCAACAACAGCAAAGCCCGCTCCAGGCCAAATAGGACTAGAGACCCCTAAATTCATTGAAAAAGCAATAAATAATTTAGACAAAATGAAATAGATTACAAAAACAACTAGACCACAGATTAAGGTTAAGTTTGTTTTTTCGTGGGAACTTTGTGAAAAACAATTAGTTTTTAAATGATTAGCATTCATCATTAAATGATATCCTTATCAGTAACGTGTAAGTTATGAGGCACTGATGGTAAAAAAAGATCAATTGATTTTTCTACGCTATCATCATTTCCTGAAATAATTTGGATGTGTCCACCCGCTTCATGAATGGTTTTATTTACAATAGCAAGCCCCATTCCTGAGCCTTCACTTAACGATTTAGTTGTGAAGAAAGGGTCTATTATTTTATTTACGATTGACTCAGGGATGGGCTGTGCGGAATCAATGATTGAAATTTTCACCCATTCCCCTTCAAAACGTTGAGAGCAAGAGATACATTCTGACTTAATAAGCTCAATTTTTTCAACACCAAAAGTAATTTTTTTAATACTTGTGTTATCTTCTGTTTTAATTGCATCAACAGCATTTAATACAATTAAGCTGACGGCTTGATATAGCTGAACGGGGTCAACTCTCACATTCACCTCAATACATTTAATAACAAAGGAAAAAGTAATAGCATCTTCATCTTTCTGTTGAAGTGTTATGAGTTCTTCAATAAATGGAATGACATTAATTATGCGTTCTTCGCTCTTTTTATTCTCACTGTATTCGATTAGTTTCAATACTAAATGCTTAGCCGATTCTCCAGCTTGAGTGATTCTGTTCAAATAGGTAGCTGCCGTTTTTGGAATCTCGTGTTGATGCCTGACACAAATTAAATCTGCATAACCCAAAATACTCGTCAATGAATTATTAAATTCATGAGCAATACTTCTTACCATATTTTTGATCGTGTTTAGTTTTTCAGATTGTATTAATTGTTTTTGCACTCTTAAACGGGTATTAGCTGCTATTTCCTGTGCTAATTTAACTGAGAATAAATTGGCAATTTGTAATAATAATTTGATCTCAACTTCAACATCAATTTCAGTTAGCATATTAAAATTGTAAATACTTAATACTCCCAACACCTTTTTATTATTTTTAATGGGAATAATAATAAAAGAGTGAACATTATTTTCGTTAATAATGTTCACTTCCTCACACTCATACGGGTTAAAGTCTATATTTTCAAAATAGTAACAGGGTGTTTTTTCTAATAATTCTTCGATGGATGAGCCATTATCAGGAAGTGATATTTTAGCAAGCAACTGATTTAATGTGATTGAAAGTTTATGACTAGCAACGGTATCAAAGCTTTCCGTTTCTTTGTGTTTCGTGTAAATATTAAATCCCGCATTTGGCCAAAGTGTATTAAAAATGTCTTTAACCTCATTGAAAATGTTCTTGCTGCTATTATCGCTAATGATTATTTCTAATATATTCTTTAGCATTCTTTCAATATAGGATTGCTGTTTTATTTTCTCTCGAAGCTCAATACTCGGGGTGATGTCTGTTCTGAGTGAAATAAACTCTTTAATTTCACCCTTGTCATCTATTCGCGGAACAATAGTTGTTTGTACCCAATATAACTGTCCATTTTTTTTACGATTACATATTTCACCTTGCCAAGTTTGGCCAGATGAAATTTCATTCCAGATGTTTTTAAAAAAAGCATCGGTATGTAGTCCAGAATTAATGACTTTATGTGTTTTACCGAGCAATTCATTTTGTGAGTATTGAGATAATTTAACGAATGCATCGTTAACATACTTAATAAGGCCTCTTTTACACGTTATTGCTATGATAAGGTGCTTATTAATCACTTCAGGTAAATCGTATTCTTGGATTATATTTGTCATAGAAATATTACTGTAAGTAAAAGTCTTTATAAGTTTGATGGCTCATCACCATTACGTCTGTTAGCACTGTAGTAGACAATCAATCCCAGATTAGATAAACCGTTTCTGCTATTTTATTAAATAATTTTTCACCCGTACCTTCTTTCAAAGCAGATAAATCAGCTTCAAATAAATAGTCATTATTTTTTAGAAATTCTAAGAAATTATCGGTCAAAATAGGACACCGCCACCCTTTTGATTTTTCCTCACTAATAATTTGGTAAATTTTATCTTTGCTGAATTTTTTCTTATAAGGTCGTTCGGAGTTAAGCGCGTCGAAAATATCAAGTAATTGAAAGATTCTAGCCAACAGAGGAATATCTTCCCCTACAAGCGACTCTGGATAGCCAGAGCCATCCCACTTTTCATGATGATGTAAAATGATAGGGAGTACATCACTTAACGAATTGATTTCAGAGCAAAGCTTTGCACCTATTACGGTATGTTGATGCATGATTTTCCATTCATCTTCCGTTAATGGTCCTTTTTTAAGTAAGATCCTATCGGGAATGCCTAATTTACCTATGTCATGTAATATACAGGCCTTATCAAGTGCTGCTTTTTGAATAGCACTAAGACCTAAGTGTTCACCATAGATTTTTGCGTAATAAGTTAATCTGCTACAATGCTTTGCAGTGCCTTCATCTCGTGCTTCCACCATTCGAGCTAAAGCAAATAATACTGACTCAGCTGAATCTAAATTGTCAGTTAGCTTTTTATGCGCAATTGCGGACTTAACTCTAGCGATATACTCAGTAGTATCGTAAGGCTTTTTAATGAAGTCTGTCGCGCCTAAATTTAAACTTTCTTGTAATTCAAATGCAGAGCTACTCGCTGTAACCATGATGATAGGGACTAATTTTTGGTCAAGAGTTTCTCTAATATAATGGCAAACTTGATCGCCACTCATTCCTGGCATTTTTTTGTCCAGTAAAATAACGTCAAAGTTGATCGTTTGTACCAACTCAATAGCTTCTTCGCCATTTTTTGCTTCAAATACAGAGTACTCGTCACCGAGTATTTCTACTTCCAACCTGCGATGCATCGCCTCATCATCAACGATTAGTATTTTTGGGATTTCTTTGGAAGCAATCATAATTTTTTTATCTAAAGCAATATTCATTATTTATCTTCTCTTAACTGTAAACCCAAGGTGGATAATAGTTCGGGGATATTTATCGGCTTTTTCAAACAGGTTTCGGCACCAGCATCTAATAATTTATATACATTTTCTTCGCTATAAAAACCAGTTATACCAATAATCAGTATATTTCGAGTGGAAGGATCTTTTTTCAACATTTTACATACGTCTATTCCGTCCATGCCTGGCATCATGATGTCAGTTATAATAGTATCTGGCATAAAACTTTTCACTTTTAAACCGGCTTCAAAACCACTATTGACAGTGCAAACATCAGCATCACTTGAATCAATAATAATTTCTTGAAGAAGTTCAGCTACAGCTACATCATCATCTACTATAAGTATTTTTCGTTTAGCAATTATACTTCTTGCTAGTGATATTCCTTGCTCTGAAGCAAACGTATCAATATCCGCATTTAAAAAACGACGATGCCCTCCCGGTGATTGCAAGGAGTTCAATTTCCCACTATTACACCAACGTCTAACCGTTGTAGGTGTCACCATTAATAATTCTGCGACTTCAGACGAACTCAGATGTTTTTTCAAAAATTTTCTCTTCTTGAAGTAAACGTTACTTACATTTGCAAAAGATAATAGAGTTAAAGTTATTAATAATAGTAACGTATATAGTATTGGATATTATACACACAAACCATGAATGTACAACTTTGTTCGTTTTGTCTGTTTTGTTTGCTTTGTTTGTTTTGTTTGTTTTGACATTCATTTACTTTAAAAGAAATTGGACCAGCCGCCCCGAATCACTACAAGCAATGGTGCTTTCCATCCAGTCGCTCGTTAAAAATCTCACCGTAAAAAATAGCATTTAATAGAGCAGTTTCGTCATGCTAAACAGCAGAGTTTTGGCGTAAGCTGTGATGGACATCCTGCACAAGGGGATTTATTTACTGAAGTGGAAACTGATCTTGACGTTACTGAGGAAGTATCTGAATTCGCCCCTGTCATCGCGAAGAAAAAGCCCGTCAGTAAAAAATTACCGAGCTATTTACCTCGTGAAGTTATCGCTAATAATATTGAGCGTAAACCTGCGTATGCTATAGCTGCAATAGACACATGGGTGATGATCGTAGTAAAAATATTGAGTTTATTCCAACACGAATAAAAGTGATACAGCATATGTAATTGAAATAGAGTTGCCGCGGGTGTGGAAAACAAGGTACATCAACAAAGCATCAATTAGCGCCAGTACCATTAAGTCCAATACCTATAACGTTTTCGACATCTACCTTGTTAAGCAAAATTATCCCCAGTAAATACCAATATGTATTACCGCTTTATCGTCAAGAAAGCTTATTAAAGCGTAAGTAAAGGTAAAGGGAAAAAGGCAAGGCTGATAGAGTGTTGAGCATGATACAAGGATCTACCAGATAGAAAAAAGCCTGAAAGATAAAGGCGCTGATGATAGATATCAAACGCGCCAAAAAAAAATGCCTAGTGATTGTTATATCCTAATTATATATGTCTTCACCTAAAATAATTGACTTTAAATCTTCTAATTTATAAGGTTTATTAATCGTAAGCTTAAATAAATCATTTACCGGAACTACAAAATCCCCCGTCATCAAAATCTTAATAATTTTATCGTCAATGAATTGAGCAACTTCTAATCCTGTCATTTCAGGTAAACGATAATCTATAAGCATAATATCAGGTGGATTTGAAATACACGCCTCAATTGCTTCTTTAGGGTGATTAAAGACCCCAATGTCAATATTTTCTGTTTCAAAATATTCTTGAAATATTTCACCTAAGAAAATTTCATCATCAAGAAAGTAAACTAATTTTTTCATGGTACTACTCTTCAAATTTTAAAAATTTAATAATAAAACAAGTATTGGGTGAGTTTAAGTCTAGCCAAATTGATGCATTGTGATCATCTAAAATACCTTTCGTTATTGATAAACCTAGCCCTGTTCCATCCCCTAAAGATTTAGAAGTATAAAATGGTTCAAACATTTTAGTTTGTATATCTTTTGGCAGTCCTTTGCCTGAATCTTTAACAGATAGTTCTACCGCATTATCAATATCCCGTGTATTTATTTCAATCCATTTTTCTTTAAGATCCTTAATGGCATAGATAGCGTTAGACATTAAATTTATGATCACTTGTTCTATTTCTATTTCATTAGCGTAAATTAAGTGTCGATCGTTTAGCTCGTAAATGATATTTATATTTTCTCTTTTAAGTTTCGGTGCTATTAAAATAATAGCCTCGGTGACAATAGTGGATAGTTTTAGTGCCACTTTTGTATTTACATCATCTGTACTAGAAAATTTCTTCAAACTTTTTACTATGTGGCTAATACGTTCAGTTGACTTTTGAATGACGCTAAGTTTTTTGTCAGTTTTTTCTTTCTGATAGGGAAGGTTTATTAACGCCTCAGTGTAAGTAGAAATAATACCCAACGGATTATTTATCTCATGAGCGACACTTGCTGCTAACTCCCCCAAAGAGGCTAATTTGGAAGATTGAATGCTTTTTTGTCTTTCTTGATCGTATAATAATTCAGTAGTTTTTCTTAGATGAATGTCTTGTATCGTTCCTGATATTGTAACTACTTCTCCATTTTCATAATTAGGTTTGCCATTAGTAGACACCCATTTAATATTACCTTTAGCGGTTAAACCTTTAAGCTCTAAGTTATATGGTTCACCGTATTCAATCGCTCGATTAACTGCATTTTCTATTATCGGTTGATGTTCAGGTACAAATAATTGTAAACCTTCAGGCAAAATAGGACATTTATCTTTTTTATTATCTACTTCGAGAATAGCAAAGGTTTCATCTGTCCATGTTAATTCACCACTTTTAACATTTAATTCCCAACCTCCCACCTTGGCTATTGCACTTGTTTCACTCAGTATTTTCAGTGTTTTCGATAATTCATGCGCATTATTGATTGAGTCAGTAACATCATGTCGTATAGCCAAATAATTAGTGATGCGGTTTTCATTATCAAAAACAGGGGTAATAATACTGTAAACATAATAAAACGTGCCCTTTTTCGTTATATTTTTGATAGTCCCAGACCAAACCTTTCCTTTAGCAATAGTAGCCCACATGTTGTCAAAGAAATCAGATGAATGATGTCCTGAGTTAATTATCTTATGCGTTTTACCAATAAGTTCACTTTTTGAATAGCCAGAAATCTCGCAAAAATTATCATTAACATCTACGATAATACCCTTTGCATCGGTAATACCTATGATTGCTTTTTCATACAATGCGGATTCTATTTGTTTTAGGCGACTTTTTAACTTTACTCGTTCGGTAATGTCTCGAGCTACGGCATAAATTAAACCTTTATTCGTATCAACAGATGCAGTCCAGCTAAAGTCGATATAATGACCTTCAATATGTTTATAACGATTTTCAAATTCAAAAACCGTTTGTCCCATTTTTAAATTTGAAAATAGTTCCAGTGTTTTTGTTACATCATCAGGATGAACCAAGTTTAAAAATGGTATTGATAGTAAATACTCTGTTGAATAACCTAAAACACGATGAAACGATGGGTTTACTTCTACGAAGTATCCCTCGGTATTAGCAATACTTAGCATATCTAAAGACATATCAAAAAGTTTTTCATAACTACTTTTAATATAAATATCATTCATTTTAATTGAGGGCTCTCAAGTTGATTTTTATCAAAATATTTATTAGTGTTTTTCAAGGCTATTTTCGCCTAAATTACTTTAAATACTAATTGTGTAATACCATGATGCCGATCGCTCAATACCGTGGTGGCGTTTTTCAGTCTATTGTGCCAAGAGTTTAACTAATACAACTTAGCATCGAAATCAGCAAAGTCTGATAAACTTTCAATATTTAATGCAAACTCATTGATTCTATTAAATGTTGAAGAAAGCCTCTTAGCGACTAAATCAATTTCTGCTGATGAAGTTGATTTCATTAACGCAATTTCAAAATTCCCTAAAATAATCTGGAGAGGGTTATTCACAACATGACGAATTTCGCCGTTATTAACAATTCTTAAAGATTTGTTATTATAGTTAAGTCCCTTTTTTTTTGTCACGTCATTCTGGATGCCTATATAATATAAATCGCCAGTGGAATGATCGTTTATAGGAAGCATTAAAAGACGATTAAGAAAGGGAGAACCATCTTTTTTGTAATTAATAATATCTTGGACACAAGCGACATTTTGGTTAAAACAGCCTCTCATAAATTCGGTTGTATCTTGGGATGTCAGCTCTCCTTGTAAATACGAAAGGTTTCGACCTATGCTTTCACCAGCGGTGTAACCCGTGTTCTCTTGAAATATTTTATTTGCATAAATACAAGAACGATTAGTTTTATCGCTTACATTTACAATTGTCAGGCAATATGGGAAATAATCACCAATATATATCAGACTCTTAATCACAATAGTGTTAATTCCTAATTTAGAAAAAATTTATTATAGTTACAAATACAAAAGCCTAAAACAATAGGCTCTATGAATATAAAATCAATTTCACCTACGCGATAAATCAGCTAAAGGATAATGTTGTCAGCTTCATTATTAGACTTGGTGAACTTGAGTTATATAAAATGTCAAAGAATTGTACCTGTTATTCGACCTGATCGTAGTTTTTTCGATAAGACCAGAGAAATAAGACAAATAAGTACCCAATCAATTATAAACATATGTGTTAAATCCTTAGGTTAATGACATTGATATGCACTTTGCTGATCTTAGCATTTAAGGATTTACACTGAAATTTTTTATCTATATTCATCTAGAGCAAATATGGCGAAATAACCACACTAGCTTACATCGTCCCGATAATGGGCGCACCCCACAAATAAAAGCCCAAGTTTTTTTGATGATGACTTTTGTCCATGAGTCGCTTAGCATGCAATGTGAGTTATGGAAACAAAACGGTCATAACTGTATTTTTTTACTGGTTAATAACCCTTTATTTGTATGTCAAATATATTATATTTCATTTTCTGTGAAGATTTGACTTCTCATTGTGGTCACAATAAAGCACAAGGACTTAGCCCTTTCTCTTATTGATATTAAGAATTACTATGAACGTTTAATATCGTCACTTTATATTAGCTATTTAAAACTAAACAATAGCTTTAAATAGCTAATATAAAGTGACTAATATAAAGTGACTAAAGTGACTAAAGAGACTAATATAAAGTGACTGATATAAAGTGACTCAAAAAAATGATGAGAAAGAGAAACGTGCCGCTGAGCTAGTCATCGCCAACGAAGAACTTGCCTTTCAAAATAATGAGAAAGAAAAACGTGCCGCTGAGCTAGTTATCGCCAATGCAGAGCTTGTCTTTCAAAATAATGAAAAAGAAAAACGTGCCGCTGAGCTAGTCATCGCCAGCGAAGAACTTGCCTTTCAAAATAATGAAAAAGAAAAACGTGCCGCTGAGCTAGTCATTGCCAACGAAGAACTTGCCTTTCAAAATAATGAAAAAGAGAAACGTGCCGCTGAGCTAGTCATCGCCAATGAAGAACTTGCCTTTCAAAATAATGAAAAAGAAAAACGTGCCGCTGAGCTAGTCATTGCCAACGAAGAACTTGTCTTTCAAAATAATGAAAAAGAAAAACGTGCCGCTGAGCTAGTCATTGCCAACGAAGAACTTGTCTTTCAAAATAATGAAAAAGAAAAACGTGCCGCTGAGCTAGTCATCGCCAATGAAGAACTTGTCTTTCAAAATAATGAAAAAGAAAAACGTGCCGCTGAGCTAGTCATCGCCAATGAAGTACTTGCCTTTCAAAATAATGAAAAAGAAAAACGTGCCGCTGAGCTAGTCATCGCCAACGAAGAACTTGTCTTTCAAAATAATGAGAAAGAGAAACGTGCCGCTGAGCTAGTCATCGCCAACGAAGTACTTGCCTTTCAAAATAATGAAAAAGAAAAACGTGCCGCTGAGCTAGTCATCGCCAATGAAGTACTTGCTTTTGAAAGTAAAAAGAAAGCTTTATTCGAACATCAACTCCAACTTCAACGTTCTCAAAGATTGGAGAGCCTAGGTGTATTGTCTGGAGGTATAGCCCACGACTTCAATAACATTCTTGGAATCATCATTGGTAATTGCGAACTGATAAAGATGAACGTAGAAACTGCCACTCGGAATATCCCTAAAATAGCAGCAGCTGCTGAACGAGGAGCAGGACTCTGTCGCCAGATGATGGTATACGCAGGTAATACTCCACTCACTATAACTAATGTCGATATGGTGGTACAGGTAGACGAAGCCATCTGCATGCTCAAAGAAGTCATTTCCCCAAATGCAGTTATCAAAACCAAAGTTTCAAGCGAAATTTCTATGGTAAAAGGGGATATCAGTCAACTCTATCAGGTAATCATGAACCTGATAATAAACGCATCAGAAGCTATCGGCACAGAGCAAGGTAAAGTCGATGTACTGCTCTCTATGTATAGAGTTATAGAGGGGGAAACTGTTAAAGATTACCACGACCAGTTAATTCCCACAGGTGAATATCTTTGTCTGGAAGTAACAGATAATGGCGGTGGTATGGATGAAGAAACAAAAGAGAAAGTATTTGAACCATTCTACACAACTAAATTTACAGGACGTGGACTTGGAATGTCAGCAGTTCTTGGGATCATAAAATCACATGCTGGCGCTTTACAACTGTTCAGCCAGTTGGGACAAGGCACAACCTTCAAAATATACCTGCCTGCCCTATCAAATGAACACAATGAGAGCGACAAAGAAAGATCTTCTGTACATTCAGTATCATGGAAGGGAAGCGGCACATTACTTTTAGTAGAGGATGATGAGAATATACGCCCTCTTGCAAAAGAATTTCTTGAAATACTAGGTTACACTATTCTGGAGGCAGTGAACGGCAAGGAAGCATTGAAAATGTACAAAAATAACGCAACAGAAATAAACCTTGTTTTTACTGACATGGGGATGCCAGTGATGGATGGTTATGAGTTGTTCGAAAAACTGAAGAAGATTAAGCCAGAACTCCCTATCGTTGTCTCGAGTGGTTTTGGTGATACTGAAATCAGTACGAAGTTAGGGCGTGACCGTGTTGCAGGTATTGTTAGTAAGCCTTACAGCATCGATAAGTTGCGTGAGGTAATGAAAGGCCTTGTCCTTTGAATCATAAAGTGTAGTGATAAAATAACTTACTTGTTACGTTATTTTTTTACACCAAGACCAGATTCTAAACGAATAATTGGTACGCATTTAGGACAGATACCATGACTAAACCTTGCATCTGAATGGTCAGAAAAATATTTTTCCATTGTATTCCATTCCATTTCATCGTCTCGAATATTGTGACAATATGCGCAAACAGTAATGATTCCTTCTAACGTTTTTATTTGTTCTAAAGAATTTTTAAGCTCAATGTTTGAAGTTTGTAGTTCTTCTGTTCTTTCGATAACTATTTGATTTAATACTTGCAACATTTTTTTATGATTTCGCCATAATATAAAAATCAATAAGGCAATTGCGCAAACCGATAAAATAAAAATAATTATTTGAATATTTGAAGAGGAATTAAGTCGATTAGCTGTGTCGCTGACCTTTTTTTTGGTACGTTGATCTAAAGCTTCATAGAATTGATTAATTGGCTTCATGATATTTATCTTAGCCATGTGATATTCATCGCTATGCAATAAATCAATCGCCATTTGTTTGTTCGGTTTAGCAGAAATAGTAAATTCACCATTCTCATCCTGAAATATGCCATTTATTGCATTAAAGGAAGTTTCTTCAATTGAAACAAGCTTATCCGATTTATCCTGTGATTTTTCTAACAATAAAAATTCACTTTTTGTAAAATTGGCGCTTTTCATTAAGCTTATCAGTGAAACAGGTTTTCCTAATTCAAAAGGAGTTAAGTCGTTGCTAACGGCCATGAAATCCCAATAAACTCTATCATAATTAACAGGTAATGGAGATTGACCATTTCTAATAGCAAGGACATCATGAAACTGTTTTTCAAATAGCGGGTTGCCTGTTACTACGTACATTCTAGCCAAACGAGTTAAGTCATCTGAACTGCGACGTAATAGCGTTGTTAACAAATAGGAATCATACCTATTCTCTTGAACGTTTATTAATTCTTGCTGATCTATATAGATAGATTTAAAAAGACTAGCCGAAGTAATGGTTAACCCTAACAGTAATATTAGTATCAATAGATAATATTTGGGGGATTGCTCTTTCAATTTGTTCCATCCATTGGATAATATCACTGGCATTATATGTTGAAAAGATCATAAACGTTTATCAACTGTCATTCCACACTTAAAGAATCATTAGCTGATCTTAATCAGTAAAGATGACTTATTTTAATTATTCTGAAAATAATCATTGACCTAGACCTCTGTTTACTAACTATTACTTTCTTTTGAAAAGTCCTAATTTTTTGACTAACTCAATATTTTTAAAGAAATCAGAGTGAATAGAAGCTGTATTAATAGCGGTATTTCCTGATATAAGTAAGAAGCGAGCGATCCACATGAAGAGTACTTAGCTGATTAAGCTTTCTTAGTAGATTAATTTTTACTGTTAACACAAACACCGTTTTCTCTTCGAGGTGACAAAGAAACTGATGGATCCCAAATTCGCTGCCAAACACTACCAAGCATACTAAAATCAGGCCTAGCACTTACCTTCTCAGCATGACTCTTAACAATACCCATACTCGTTTGCTCGCCAACAATAAAATTAAACACATAACTACATTCCACACCCATGCGTAAATCAGATAAAACAATATACTGCTCTGCTTGTTTTACTGAATAAAAGCCTTTCGTGAACCATTGTAGTCGTTGTACATCCCATTCATCTTTAAGATTAGTAAGCAGAGAGTCTGACGATTGATAAGCTTCCAGACTTACCTCCGATGCTGAGTCAAACACAGAGACATAGCCCTCATAATATTGACCATCAGACATAACCAATACCCGCCAAAGTAGCGTAGAAAAAGGCGCAGGTGTACTCAAATAATGATGTGTTTTTATCTGTCGTTCGTTCAACGCTGTGGTGACTTTATCGTCTATATAAAGCTTTGCCACCAAAGACCAACAGATATAAAGTGTACTTATCGTTAATGCAAAAGTATTGATTTTTAAAGCACTTGCCGGTTTAACTCTGGGCAGAAAAATAACAATAAACGCAAACAATAGCGGTAAGGTATACATGGGATCAATGATAAACAAATTAGAGACCGCAAAGGGATATTCAGTAATAGGCCAAAGCAATTGCGTACCGTAAACAGTGAAGCTGTCCAAAACCCCATGAGTAGATAAGCACAAAAATACCAACACAAACCAGTGTTTCTTATAAATGGCTGTAGCTTGATGACATTTGGTTATTAACCAGGCAATTAAAGGGCTAATGAGCAAATGTACTAATAACGAGTGGCTAAATCCTCGATGGTAGGTAAAAGCTTCAACATCACCGCTATAGGGTAAGAATACATCTAAGTCAGGCAATGTTCCTAAAACGGCACCATAAATAGCTGCTTTAGGACCAACTTTATTACCTAATACCGCATAGCCGACCGCGCCGCCCAAGACAGCTTGTGTTAATGAATCCATAATGACCTTGCCGATTTAACAATTATGATTCTAATACGCCTTTATCTACAATTCTAGATCAATTGAGACAGCAAATTTTCTTTGGTTTTTCATACTGTTTCAATGGTTAATAAACTATATTCATTCGGTTTACTGACAATTTTAACAAGAAGCTTGTTGTTCATAGAGCGTTGACATGACATAAACTTTCTATGGCATTTAACTCATATAATATACTCATGACAGAGATAGAATAACTAAGGTAATGATTAACATCTTGTTCGACGATCAAAGTTTCATTAGTCTTAGGTAAACTACTCGGCACTAAAGTACCGAGATTTCTCGACGATACTGATAAAAAAACCGCAATTAAGCGGTTTCTATTATGATACTAGTAGGCTTATTTTGCTCTCATATCTAATATTGGCATATTACTACTGCCTAAAATTGTCGCTGGAAGCTTGCCATCCCAGTTTTGAGCCTCTGTTAGCTTAACAATTAAAGGGTTGTTACCCAGTGCTTTAGCTTTAGCCGTAATCGCTTCAGCTTCAGCTAAGCCTTTAATTCGAATAGATTCAGCTTCTGCTATAGCAACGAGCTTAATACCGTCTGCTTTTGCTTTTGCCGTATTTACGTCACGTTGCGCTTCTAAATTTTGACGTGCTAGTTTATGTTTCTCCGCATCAGCCAGATTTTTTTCTGTTTGCTTAGTTTCAATAGAAGTTAAGTACTTAGCTGGTAATTGAATATTTTCAATTTGGATGTTATCAACAGTAACAGGAAAGTCTTTCATTTCTTCGATAAAGCTTGCTTCAATCGCTTGAATAGCACTTGCTCTATCTTGTATTAATTTCTCTGCATCGTACTGTGGGATAACATCTTTAGTGGCAGATCTAAAACGAGGATCAAGAATTCTGTTTTCAAATTGCTTTAAACCACCGTATTGGCGAAAAAGTTCAAGTGCAGCTGTCTTGTCTACCGTCCAGTTAACTGAAACAATAACAGTTACTGGCATTTGCTCTTTAGTACTTGATGCCATTTTTTCTTCATTTTTACGTGTTCTGACTTCTATCTCTTCAACGCTATCAATAAAAGGCACTTTAAAGTGTAAACCCGGGTTAACCTGCTCTTTGGCTTCACTGAATCGCTTAACAATGCCGATATGTCCTTCATTGACCGTGTAAACAGAGCTGAAAAAGAGGGTGACAGCAATCGCCACCGTTATTATTGATTTAGTTGGGATATTTAATTTTTCTATATTCACTTTTTTACCTCAGGGGCTTTATTAGGTGCCCATATTTAAAGACACATTCGTTAAATATTACAGCATGTTATTCGCTATGCAGAGACCATAACCTTTTAAGTGACTTAACGTCAAACTTACACCCGAGTTAACCAGCCCTGCAAAGACTAAACAATCGATAATATTAACCATTAGTAAGTTAATCTTATCAGTTAGGTGAACATCAAAAGTGTTGTATTGATATTTTTTCTGTTGGCCATTCGACAAAAGTTGATGGGTCTGTTGTCATTTATGTTGCATTAGCAATCAACTTAATAGCAATATCAGTTAAATCGGTTACTTCTCCAATACCTATGGTACTTTCTAACTGAGTTTGAAGATCATCCGCTAAGTCTTTATCTAAACTTCTTAAATAACTGATTTCGTCACGGTAATACATATTTTGCACTTTATCGCTTTTTTTCAATTCAACTTTTAAAATTGCCGGTTTACCGTGATTAGATACTTTCTGGGTATATTCTTTCAATTGGGCAGATTTTTTCAATACTGATAAGTCACGATACCAAAAGGAATACTCTTCTTTATCATTTTTATCTTTAGGTAGAACAAGAATATAAAATGCACGGGCAGGTAATTCTTTATAAGCAAGTACCGCAATAATTGATAAACAAGAATCTCTAAACTTTTGATTGCTCAATAGATTAAGAATAATTTCTTCACTATTTTCATTTTTATAGACAAGGTGCTTAAGTGCAGAGTTACCACTAAAGCTCGCCGCATTAATATATTGTTGGTGCTTAGTTGCTTTTAAGTAGAATGGAATAGAGAAATGATTGTGTGCATATATGTTCCTCATCGCTTTTTGCAGACCATAAATACGACTGCCACGTTTTCCACAGGCTTCAAGGGTATCAACATGTTGATAAATATACTTTCTTATCGCCCTACAAGCTAAATGTTTACTTTCAATTGTATTCATTAATAATCGAACAGCGCCATGGCTGTCATAACCTAAAACAATGTATTTCTGTTTTTGTAGTGTTCTATCTTGTTCCGAAAAAGGTACGGTTAATTCAATTTCAATTTCTTCACCCGCTTTAAATTTAGTTTCTTTTACTAGGCTAACTAACAAGCCTTGTATAGAGATATTTTTAGTTATACCGGGGATATGAGTAACAACATTATTACTGCGTGTAATTGCCATTTGAAAGGATAGTACAAAGCGGTCTTCACCTCTAGAGTCATCATTTTCTGCCGTTACAATTTCGGTTTCATCAAGTGAGTCAACTGCACTCAGTTGAAAACGTTTCGGTAATAAATTTTCTAATTCAGTTATGTCTTCACTGACCGGTCGATGTATTATTTCATACAAGCTAGTAATATCTGAGAGGGTGATCATATGATCGCAATTACTGATCATATCTAAGGCCGCTTTCGGGATTGCTCTATTTAACACAGCCATCTTAGGATGAACATGACAAGGCAAGGCAGAAGGAACATAAGCATCTGCTTCAGAATTAATAAACGATGAGGATATTTTGACTACTCGAAAAAGGCTGTTTTTGAAAAAATTATTAAAAACAGCTTTAACGCTTCTATTATTAACAAAATCGTCATACCAAATAAGGGAATAAATGAAGGTATCTTTATATTTAGATTTTAATATAAAGGCATATTTATCAACCGTATTTCTCTCGTTTAGCGCCTTTTGTATTTCTTTATTGCCCAGTAGTACGGGTAAATGAAAATTTTCATCGGTATCACTAAAAAAGCGCCAAAACGCATCATTACCCGATGTTTTCATCGCCACTTTCGCATGCCATGCATTATTATTTTTATAACAAAGTAAGGGAATGTCGTGAGTTTTATTTAGATACAGTTGCTCGTAACCTTTCGAGGTAACAGAATCAAACAAAGGGGTGATAAATCGTTCTGTAGGACCAATAATTGCCAATTTTTTTTGTCTTAGGTAATGAGCGAACAAAACCCGCATTTGTTGATCTGTTAATGGACTTGAAAATTTCAATAAGTATTCAAACTTATTATTTGCAGAAGATTTTTGACTATCAATAATAACAAATCCGAGTTCAAGCTCTTCAGTGAAATCTATTTCGGTATGATGGTCATATAGCCACAGGTACACTTTATTTGCTATGACACCCGCTATTTCGTGTGAGGTCTGGATAACAACTTTTTGATTATTCATCTTCTCGATGTTAGCCGTAATACCAACCTCTTTTTTTCCTTGGGCGGTCATCCCCATAATAGGGTTAATAAAGACTTTACAAGCAGAATTAAGTTTTTTAAGTTCGTTAATTATTCTATTTTTATTTACTAAGGGTTTAGGTTCAGTTTTATCTATTTTAAATTCTGAAAATTCACTTTCACTTTCACTTTCATTTTCATTTTCAATATCATATTTGCTGACACCTTTATCTTTATTAGCTGCCCTCTTTTGAGCGTCTTCATAAACTTCATAGTAAAGTGCTGTTGTATAAAGGTTTTGATATTCGACAAGTTTTTCGTTGAATAGCTTTTTACCCGCTATATCCAAATAATGATTAATTTTATTGTGTGTAACTATTTGACAATCAGCAAAGATCAGCCGTAAATCTATTGGTTTATTAGCTTGTTGGGCAAGTTTTTTGATTTCATTTTTAACAGCAAGGTGTTGACCAGAGTTTTCATCGGGTAGAAGTTTTTTAACTAAATATTCCAATCTATCATTGCTGGCATAGGGGACCAAACTTAAGATTTGTTTTTCAAACTTTTGTAAGTGAGGACTAATAACACTACTCATTAATCGTGGAACCTCATATTTTTAAGCTAAATACATTGGAGGGGATGAAATCCATAAACCATTAACGTTAATGGTTTAATCTTAGTGCATGTTAATAGATAAGACTAAATAAATGTTGCCATGTTGCCATGTTGGCTAGTTGTTTTATTGGTCTGTCGTTATCGGCACAACCGCCATTATACTTTAGACTTTATTAAGTGCCTATGTGGATATAATCAACAGACATGATAGGGAGCGCGCATTTATTGCTTGCTCCTCTTCGCTAGAGGTCGGTAGTTCTAATTAAAAAATAAGCAGGCCAAATTTCTCGTACCTGATACTCCCACTCAGTATCCACTTTGCCATTAGGTGATTGTAAAAACCAATACCTCGCCCATTTACTGACAACTTTTCCTGACTTACTCAATTTTAATGGAGAAAACCGACGCTGATATCGGTTGCCATCATACTCAACAATTGCGTTATTTCGTGCTCTTTTATGTAAGCTATCTAAGGCCGTACTAATGAGTTCGACCTTTGATAAGGCCAATATACCTTGTTCTTTTAAACAAGCTAATATCGCCGCTTTTTTTATACTTGCCTGCATGTAGTCATCTATATGAGGAGTATAAACCATGCCCGTTAGACCATAAATAGCGGATCGCTCTCTATCAGCAAGTGCTTTTAATGGCATGATTTGCTGATTAATTTCATCTAATTCACTGATGACATGCAATTTTATAGGTAATTTAGACAATGCCTACGCTCTTATAAATACTCATTGATTTCTCATTAATTTGGCGGATCTATATTATTGTCAATGCTGTTGTTTAAGCGGAACCACCCTGCTATAGAGAATCTATCGCGCTTAGCAGGTAATACTTCATGCGGAAACTCTTCGCTTAAAAACACAACTATCGTACCAAAGCTGGGCAATACTTTAATTTTACTGTTATCAACAACCGCTGAGGCTGGTATCTTTTTATCATAAATCACTAATTCTCCTCCATCATCAGCGGACCAATGCTGATTAAGGTAGACAACAACAGATAGCACCCGATTACCCTCACCTTTAAAAGCATCTTTGTGCTTTTTATAAAAATCGCCTTTAGCATAATGAGCAAAATGACTTTCAAAAGAAAACAATCCTAGAAACAAACGGCGATTAAGATAAGCTTGCAGTGACTCGGCCCACGTTATCCAAGCACAACTGGCTTGATTGTTACTGGTTATCCAGCTTATTTCATCTGTCCGTATAAAATCATTAATCATATGATCTTTGGCACGACCTATTCCAGCACGTTTGAATTTTTCAGTAGGTAACTCAATAATATGATTTAATAACAGATGGGTTAATTCTTCAGGCAGAGCATAAGGACGAATGCTATAGCCCTTTTCAACAATATCATTGGATATTGACTCGAACAGTGATGAGTCACCACCAGAGTAAGTTATTTGAGCTAGGTTCAACTACATCCTATCTTAGGAAGTAAAACTAACATTTTCTTAATAATCTAATAAAATAATGAATGGTCTATATTAGCACTTTGAATATATTAGTGTGAGCATTCGTTTTAATAAATGGTTTAATTTTTTGTCGACAGTAGATGTGATTAGTTAGAAAGTGAAAACGTTACAAGCGGATAGCGTAAAGCCCAATCAGATAAAATAGTAAGACGCTTTGCTAATAGCTAAAATCATTCCTACAGTTAACGCATAGAACTGCCAGTAGACAATTAATTCAAGGAACGAATGTGAAAGTAACTAATCAACTTATTAAAGAAACATCCAAACAGTTTTCAACTCATATTTTAAATTCTGGAATGCAATGCGGCATCAATCAAGATATTACCGACCCTCAAGGAAAAAGAGTTTTTTTAAAAGCGGGGACTGAAATTACGGAAAAAATCCGTTTAAAATTAACTAACTTGCAACAAGAGGGGATCATTGGCCATGAAGATGTAATTTCTCTTAAAGAAGATACCAGTAATGAAGATTTATTAGCGCCGATCCTAGACTTAGCCAAAACAAACCCTGTGATAAATAACTTTCAGCTAAAAGAAACACTGGCAACTATTGGTGACTTTATAAAAGGTGGTTCAATTCCAAAGAAAATTACTGATCACCTCAGTATATTTTCACACCTAAACCCCTCTGCATACAAAAATACTCTAATCAATTTAGTATTTGGCACCCATATCGGTAAAGCAAACAACTATTCTCCAACCGAATTAACTGAACTGATCTCTGTTTTGTTTTTTGAAAATATTGGTTACGCAAGACTTAACAATACAATGAAAGATGCAAAGTTAGTTCACCCTATCTTGAGTAAAGAAATAGTGAGACTTGCGGGCTTAGAGAGTAAGTTAGTCTTAGAATCGATAGAACAGCATGAAGAGAAATTGGATGGCTCTGGTTACCCAAAAAAGTTAACACAAATTCATGAATACGCTCAAATTTCACAAATAGCGAATCAATATTCTCAGATCACTAGAAAAAGTAAAAATATTAACACGGCCATCGGAGAGCTTTATTTGTTAGCCGAAGGATTTGATTTTAGGACCAGTCAAAAAACGCAGGCTATTTATTCTTATCACTTACAAAGGCCCCTATTAGCAATAATGCAAGAAAGTATACAAACAGATACCCATCAGCAAGCCTACGGAAACCATTTATACGACCAATTATCAAAAGTCATAAAATGGACAAACACCTTAAATGCAAACAACCCAGAAATGAATTTTATTCAAGCTAAACTTAGGAGCACATTATGGGTGTCAGAATCATCACAGCAGCCATTCCAAATAAAAAGAGAAGAGCTTAAAGATAATCAAGTTTGTAAAATGTTTATCAATGACGCTCGAAGATTAGTACTGCAAATTTCACAATTTGCCAATTATTTCAATCAGATACTCCATTACCCGATTAAAATTGATAATATATCAACCAATAAAGAATATTTTTTAAAGTTAATAAATCCAATAATTTAACTTGCTTAACAATGACTTAATATCGATTCTCGCTGAATTCTTTGGTTAAATAGCAGTTAGTTTGCATACCCACTGCCAATAGCAGTAAATGGCAGCTCAAGTTCGAGCTCAGGGACTTGTAAACCTATCCAGGCGACAAAAGTATTACTATTAGGGCCTGGGAAGATACTATATTCATTCACCCAAGGATAGCGGGCAATTGCGGCCTTAATCTTAGGAATTAGTTTAACCGCTTTATCACCTTTAATAGAAAGTAATAATACCGGCTTTGAGCCATACCAATACCTATCTGGTGTTAATGTTTTGTACTGTCTTATTGCTGATAACCCTTGATTTACTTGCCAACCAGTCACTTCATAAACACTATACTCTGCTGCTTTTTCTTCTTTGATTGCAAGCCAAGGGTGAACAGCAAACCAACCACGCCAACTAAAAGCATCTGCGGCATAAAACTCTACAACAGCCCTACTATCGTCATTGGGTAACGTTGCAATACCAGCAGGCTCTCTGCTCGCGGTTCGCCAGTTGTTATGGGTACAAGCACTCAGTAGGAGTACAATGCAGATAATCGTCCAAAATCTCATATGCGCTATTATTACACCGGTTTAAGCCTAGATTATATTGCTTAGGCTGGGTTTGATAAATTTAACCTATATTCTTATTGGCAATAAAATCCCTATTACTTTAAAATCAGAATACACTTCTTTTTTCAAATAAAACCAATCTGTTGGCCCAATCAGAACCATAGAATAAGTTTCAGATGAATATTTACGCCACTTTAAAGCTTCACTTAAGCTGAGCTTTTTTCTTTGATAGTGTAAAATTTGCATAAAAAGTTGTCACTACACCCGCGACAAGAGAAAGCATCGCTAAGCCAAATAATGCGTTATCTTGAGATTCAAAGGCTAATAGATATACCCCCAACACAACACAGAATAAACCAACATAAATAAAGACCTGAGGGTGTGAAATAATTAGACCCGTAGATTCGGTATTTTTCCCTTTATGGGATTTAGTATGTGATGAAGCTTTTCGTTTATGTTTATTTGTTGGCATCGCCAATTCCTTAATCTTTATAACAATATGTTATCGGTACATCTCAACGATGCCCTCATTGTAACTAGTAATTAATTTATACTAATATTAGATAAGATCAAATAATTATCTCTAGCTGGAAATGGCTAAATACCATTAAGATGATATAAAACAAAAATAATTAAAACACATCATAAATATTCAGCAATAATGTATACAGTCAAGTCAACTTGAATGACGAAGCCTAGCACCCCAACTTATTTGTGCAGCCAAGTACTTAAATTAACTCTCGTTAATTGCCTAAGCAGTCATTTGGCGAGGCGCCATTCGTGAATGGGTTATTTTACGTTACTGTAAAATAAAAAATGCCTAATATTCAGATTTAAATCTAAATATTAGGCATGAGTTAACACCCCGTTATAAATATCTTAGCCGTGTAAAGAGGGTAGATATTTATCTGTTTACCAATAATTAATTTTCAAAAATTATTGGTAAAGCTAGTGCTTAATTAAAATGCAAAGTCTTCACTGGCTAGAGCCATCATCGAGTCTACACCACCTTCAATACAAGCTGCATGTCCTTGAGCTCTAGGAAGTATACGATGAAAGTAAAATGCTGCTGTTTTAATTTTAGCTTGATAAAACGCTTCATCTTCACCAGCGTCTTTTAGTTTACTTTGCGCTACAGAGGCCATTTTTGCCCAGAAGTAGCCTAATGTTACATAACCGGCAAACATCAAGTAATCAACCGAAGCACCACCAATCTCATCCGCGTTCTTCATCGCCTTTTGACCAATATCACCCGTGATCATTTGCCACTGTTTAGCGTATGAGTTTAGCGTACTAACATATTCACTCATGGCTGGATTATCGGCATTGTCTTTCGAAAAAATAGCGATATCTGTCATAAACGGCTTCAAAATTTGACCTTTACTGCCCAAAATTTTACGGGCTAATAAATCTAACGCTTGAATACCCGTTGTGCCTTCATAAATACAACTAATTTTAGTGTCACGCAGAAGCTGTTCCATGCCCCATTCTTTTATAAAACCATGTCCACCAAAAACTTGTACACCATGACTTGTACATTCGAAACCTAACTCTGTTAAAAATGCTTTTGCAATAGGTGTTAATAAGGCTAATTTGTTTTCTGCATCAGCTTTAACATCAGCGTCATCTGATGCGTGGGTTATATCAACTAATTGCGACAAATAGCCAATTAGTGCTCTACCACCCTCAGAAATAGACTTTTGCGTAAGTAGCATACGACGAACATCAGGGTGAACAATAATAGGATCAGCTGGTCCATCTGGATTTTTTACGCCGCTAATAGAACGCATTTGCAAACGATCTTTTGCATAAGCTAATGAACCTTGAAATGCCGCTTCAGCTGCTGCAGAACCTTCCATTGCTACACCTAAACGAGCAGCATTCATAAAAGTAAACATGCAGTGTAGGCCACGGTTCTCCTGTCCAATTAAAAACCCTTTAGCGCTATCAAAGTTGATAACACAAGTGGCGTTAGCATTGATACCCATTTTATGTTCAATTGAACCACAACTCACAGCATTACGGTCTGCTTTTGTGCCATCATCATTGACATTAAACTTAGGAACAATAAACAAAGAGATACCTTTACTACCTTCAGGAGCACCTGGTAGGCGTGCGATAACAATATGTACAATATTCTCTGATAAGTCATGCTCTCCGGCTGAGATAAATATCTTTGTGCCGGTAATCGCATAGCTACCATCATCGTTTAATATAGCTTTGGTGCGCAACATGCCAAGATCAGTACCACAATGTGATTCAGTTAAACACATAGTGCCTGTCCAGCTACCTTCAACTAATTTAGGCATATACTGTTGTTTTTGTTCACTGGTGCCATGAGCTTCAATTGTTGCTTGTGCCCCATGACTTAGACCAGGATACATAGCAAAACTATGATTAGCAGACGACATCATTTCACTAATAGACGCATTAAGAGAGTAAGGTAATCCTTGCCCACCAAACTCTTCACTCTGAGATAATGTTGGCCAGCCACCCTCAACGTATTGTTGATAAGCATCTTTAAAACCATCTGGCGTAGTTACTACACCGTCTGTCCACGTACAACCTTGCTCGTCACCGATTTGATTTAAGGGTGCAATAACTTGTTCAGTAAACTTGGCTGCTTCTGAGATAATAGCGTCAACCATATCTTCACTAGCATCATCGTAACCTAATTGTTTATAGTGTTTGTCGCAGTCTAATAATTCTTGCATTACAAACTTAATATCACGAACTGGGGCTTTATATTCAGGCATTCTATTGACTCCAAAAATTTATTATTAACCGTTGACTTCACTATTCAACATTGCTTTAACCAAGTGGTCATACCACTGATATTATCGATATGAGATAAATTAGTCAAATGAATTTAATTTATCCCTAACTATTCAGTATCCATATAATAAAAGTTAATGCGCTTCTGACATACCCAGTGAAAATAGCCACTTACTATATGATTTTAGAATAGAGCGTGATAATAATTATTCATTGGTTTTATTAATATAACCGCTCTACCATCAGAAAATGCGCTTTAATCTCTGTTAACCTTATTACAGTGGTTATTTATACCCTCTTGTAACAAGTATAGATCACTTTTTTAAGCGATTTATATTGGTTAATAGTGGATTAAACGTTACCACAAATTTAATCGCACAAAGCTAAGTCTCATCTATAATTACCCTTAATATGAGACTATTTTAAAATTATAAAGGAGTCTCAATGTCTTTAACCACCCTCTTAGAAAAGCGCAATTCAGTGCGTGCTTATTTGGAAACACCCGTCGAACAAGCATTATTAGAAGCTATTTTTACACAAGCACAACGCGCCCCTTCAAATTGCAACGTACAACCTTGGCAAACTTGCGTGGTGTCTGGCGCTAAAAAAGAATCCCTTAAAAATGATTTACTCTCAGCGGTTATGAGTGGCAAACCACCAAACCCAGACTTTAACTGGCTACCTAAATACAAGGGTATCCATAGAGATCGCCAATTTGGTTCAGCTAATGCACTTTACAGTGCTATTGGTGTTACTCGCGAAGACAAACTGGGTCGTCAAAAAGCGATGATCCGCAATTGGAGTTTTTTTGATGCTCCCCATGTAGTATTTTTTACTATGGATAAATATCTCGATATTATGGGTGCGGTTGATTTGGGTATTTATGCGCAAACTCTTTCGCTAATTATGGCTGAGCACGGTATATCAAATTGTATGCAAGGGGCATTGGGACAGTTCCCAGATCCAATCAAAAAATCCTTAAACTTACCGGAGCAAAGAGGTATTTTGTTTGGTATGTCATTTGGTTACGCTGATATAAATGCGCCGATAAATAAAACTCTTACTGATCGCGAAGATATTACCAATGCGGTTAGCTTCTTTAAATAACGACTCACAATAACAATTAATGAGTCGTTATTAGCAATCATGTTTTGTTCAAGACAATGTTGAATAATCATATTGAAAACTAATACAAAATATTTACCCAGCAGATAATAAAGAATACTGAGAGTCGGCATGGATATTACTGAATTAGTTACATTTATAAGACAAAAGGTGTACCTATTGGTATATTTTAAATTATGATGGGCATGGGACTAACCTTTTCCATTGGTCTAATTAATCCTTGACTGTTATTACCTATTATTGGCTCTAGTTTGACACATTTTATGTTATTAACGCTTGAATATACCGTCGATATTCTGCTTAGGTTGTTACGTTCAAATATCATTTAACACAAAAAAGCCTTAACTCAATATATGATAAGCTAACGTACCTATAAAAAAGGTAAAAATTTAACCTTACTACCAAGCGACGCCTATTCATTAAGTTGATAACAATGAATTTTAAGGAAAAATGTAAACATGATTACTGTACATCATCTTAACAAATCACGTTCTAAACGCGTTATCTGGTTGTTAGAAGAGCTTAATATGCCTTATAACATTGTTAAACATCAACGTGACCCACTCACAAATTTAGCGCCTGAAAGTTTAAAATTAATTCATCCGCTAGCAAAAGCACCTATTATCGTAGATGGTGAGGTTACTTTGTGTGAGTCTGGCGCGGTTATGGAATATATTCTTAACCATGCAACAGCAAGTAATTTAAGGCCAAGCATTGATTCTAATGAATATTACCATTATTTAGAGTGGTTACACTTCGCAGAAGGGTCCTTAAGTTTACCTGTGATAACGACCTTGCTGATGTCAATGGAAACTCGTGAAGGCACTCAGCCTCTTGACGGTTATATTGCTAAAGAAAATCATCTCGATTTCTCATATATCGAAAATACTTTAACCGTAAGACGTTATTTTACTGGTGATTCTTTTAGTGCTGCTGATATTATGATGGCAGTGATACTCGAAATTGCAGAAAGTATTGGTTTGTTAGAAAGCAAAGACAAAACTAAAGACTATCTCGTCAATATCAGAAAAAGACCCGCATATCAAAAAGCGGCTCAATTTGGCTAACAGCCAGTGATATCAATTTTAACAACTATAGGAAAGAACATGGAATTAATAGATTTTGAACTCGATGAAAACATTGCAACGATCACCCTAAAAAATGGCAAGGTTAACGCTATTTCTCACCAAGTAATAACAGAAATAAACAGCGCTTTAGATCAAGCAGAAGCAGCAAAAGCGGCCGTTATTTTAACAAGTCAACCGGGAATATTTTCAGGTGGCTATGATTTAAAAACGATGAAAGAAAGTTCTGACTCTGCTGTATCATTAGTGACAGCTGGCTCAACGCTTACTCGCCGTATGTTATCTTTCCCCTTTCCTATTGTTGGCGCCTGTACCGGCCATGCAATTGCCAAAGGCGCATTTTTATTACTCAGTTGTGATTATCGTATCGGCACACTAGGTTCATTTAAAATTGGACTCAATGAAGTGGCTATTGGTATGACCATGCATCAAGCTGGCCTTGAACTCGCTAGAAACCGAGTACCGATTAACTATTTAACGCGCTCGGTAATAAACGCTGAATTGTTTGATCCAGAAACAGCTGTATTAGCTGGATTTCTTGACACATTAGTTGAACCCGACCAATTAATGGCAACGGCGAAAGCTGCAGCTACCCAACTGTTAACCCTAAATATGACAGCACACCATGGTACTAAACTAAGAGAAAGAAAAGAAATACTAACGGCATTAGATGCGGCGATAGCAATAGATTCAACGATGACTTTGAGCCTATAGTAAATCGACCATGACTCACTAAAGTATTTTCTTAGCGCTACACAACAAGAATGCTCACAGTATATTAGGCCGTTAACGTATGATAAAAAAATTCACCCTGTTTTCTGTTTTGTTATTTCTGTGTGTTTTCTTTAGTGGTGCATGGTATTTTTCTTCAAAAATACTAATACTGCCAATTACTGAGTGTACACAAGCCCGTTTTGTCTTTTGTGGAGAGCCAAGTGAACAAGGCCTCAGTTTTGAAAACGTTGTTTTTAACACCGATGATGGACTAACACTGCCAGCTTGGTATATACCTGCAGATAATGACACCCATAAAGCGATATTATTAGTACATGGTAGAACAGCAAACCGAACCGAAGGTATGCGCTACGCCAAGGCTATTGTTGCTGCCGGTTATAATGTTTTAGCTATTGATCTGCGTCATCCACGCCAAGACCCTGCTATTATTTCAACCATGGGCTATCACGAGAAGAAAGACGTCACAGCCGCTTTAAATTATTTAGTTGATAAGAAAAATATTAGCTCGATTGGTGTGATGGGATTTTCTATGGGCGCAGCAACTAGCATCATAGTTATGGCAAAAGACTCTCGTATAAAAGCGGGGGTTTTTAGTGGTAGCTATGCTAATTCGATGGACGTACTCGCTGAACAGGCAAAAGTACTCTACGGTCTTCCTCGTTACCCTTTAATGCCAATGGTAGCAAAATTTTTTGCTTGGCGCGGCGATTTAGAAATTGATGAAATTAATCCAGAAAAATACATCGCGAACATCTCGCCTCGACCTGTTTACATTATGCATGGCACAGCCGATAAAACCGTAGACTTTAAACACGGACAACGCTTATTTAGTGCCGCCAATGAGCCGAAGCAATTTTGGCAAGCTGAAGGTGGCGAGCACACTAAACTATGGCAACTCAACCCTGAAAAAGCTGAAAATAGTGTCGTTGATTTTTTTAATCGCTACCTTTAAAAGCTCTTCAGTTTAGTCTTAACCCTTTAACAATAAGTTCAAGGGTAGTAATCTTTTATATAATTTTTATCATAGGTGTTTATAAACGTATATGTCAAAACCTGTAATCAACTTTGTCCATGCCAATGGTTTTCCGGCAGGAAGTTACCGTACATTTCTGTCATTTTTTTCAAACGATTATTCAACCATTGCTTTAGAACAATATGGTCACGATGATTGTTACCCCATTCATAATAATTGGCAATTTTTAGTCAATGAGCTGGTTAACTTCATTAAAAAACAAGACCAAAAGGTCATTTGTGTTGGCCATTCTTTTGGTGGTGTCATTTCTTTTATGGCCGCTTGTCAGCATCCTGAACTTTTTCGTGGTGTCGTCATGTTAGATCCTCCTGTATTTTCTGGGCCATTATCTTGGTTTTTAAAACTGGCTAAAAAAACACCTTTTATTGATAAAATATCTCCAGCGGGTCGAGCGAAAAACAGGCAAAAACATTGGCCGTCTGAAACACAATTAGTTAATAATTTTGCTCAAAAGAAACTTTTTAAAAACTTTGATGCCCGATGTCTACAAGATTACGTAGACAGTGCCGTGACATTAAAAAATAAAAGATGGGAATTAATGTTTTCACCCGACGTTGAAGCCGATATATTTAGACACCTACCTTGCAATTTAACAACATATAAAAATAAACTGACAGTGCCATCTGCATTGATTTATGGTGATAAAACAGACGTATTGCCGGTAAGTTACTTTAATCGATTTGCTAAAATGAATAACATACCACTGACTAAATTAGCTAATGGCGGACATATGTTTCCGCTTGAACAACCCGAAGCAACCGCCTCTATAATTACTAACATTATAAAAGATTGGTAAGACGATGTTCGATAAAAGAGAAGCTGCTATAAAACGGCTATTATTAGCCCTTAATTCATTACAAAAAGGTAAAGCTACAACCGTCCTTGGTTGTAATTTACTAGTGGGATATTTAGCTGAGCGCTTTTATCGCTCGACCTATGCCATCGACCGTTAAAGGGTACATTCTATCGGCTATTAACTGCCTAACAATAGAGATTGAGTGATGATAATCCCAATGAGTCTCTGGCTGTGGGTTTAACCAAGCGACCTTATTAAAATGACCAAGAATTTTATGCATATGAAAGGTTCCTGGTTTTTCATTCCAGTGTTCAACACTGCCGCCAGGTGCTGTTATTTCATAAGGCCCCATAGTGGCATCACCGACAAATATAACTTTGTAGTCCGCGCCAAAGGTTCTAATGATTTCTTCTAAATCAATAGTATCAGTGCGGCGTCGGCTATTGTCTTTCCATAATCTTTCATAAACACAATTATGAAAATAGAAAAATTCAAGGTGTTTAAACTCGGTATGTGCCGCTGAAAAAAGTTCTTCACACGTATGTATGTAATCGTCCATAGAGCCGCCGATATCAAAGAACATCAATACTTTTACTGCATTATGACGTTCAGGCTCCATATGAACATCGAGCATACCGCCATTTTTAGCCGTTGAGGTAATAGTGGTGTTAATATCAAGTTTTTCACTAGCACCGGTACGGGCAAATTTCCTGAGTTTTTTTAGCGCTAATTTTATATTTCTAGTGCCTAATTCTCGGTCTTGATCAAAGTTTCTAAATTCTCGCTTATCCCACACTTTAACCGCACTATTATTACGATTTTTATCTTGCCCTACCCTAATACCTTCGGGGTTATAACCATAAGCGCCAAAAGGAGATGTACCACCAGTACCCACCCATTTATTGCCGCCAGCATGGCGTTTCTTTTGTTCTTCAAGGCGTTCTTTTAACGCTTTCATTAGCTCGTCTAAACCACCTAATGCCTTTAACTTATCTTTTTCTTCTTGACTTAGGTGTTTTTCAAATTCTTTTCTTAGCCAATCTTTAGGTAATATTTTATCAAATATATCAATTACTTGGATACCTTCAAAATATTCAGCGAATGCACTATCGAATTTATCATAATGAATTTCATCTTTAACCATAACGATTTTAGCTAGGTGATAAAACTCTTCCACATTAGCAAAAACAACTCCCTTTTTTAATAGCGCAATTAAGTCTAATAACTCACGCAAACTACAAGGAACTTTATGTTTTCTTAACGTTAAAAATAAATCTATAAACACAACAACTACCTGTTTCTGCGACTGATAAAGGCGAGTTTTTCAAGTAGTGAAACATCTTGTTCATTTTTTAATAGCGCACCAAATAAAGGAATAATACCAGACTGCTTATCGATTAATACCTCTTGAGCAACATCGTCTGCGACCAGTAGTTTCAACCAATCGATTAACTCTGATGTTGAAGGCTTTTTCTTAATACCTTGTAAGTCTCTCAGTTCAAAAAACACTTCTAAGGTATGCGCTAGTAAATCTTTTTTTACATCAGGGTGGTGAACAGCAATAATCTGTTCCATTTCTACTTTTGTTGGAAACTTGATGTAATGAAAGAAACAACGACGTAAAAATGCATCGGGTAGCTCTTTTTCATTATTAGACGTTATAATAATGATCGGACGTTGCTTTGCTTTAATAACTTGTTGCGTCTCATAAACATAAAACTCCATCTTATCAAGTTCTTGCAGCAAATCATTAGGGAATTCTATATCGGCTTTATCTATTTCATCAATTAATAATATCGGACGTTGCTCTTCTTCAAACGCCTGCCAAAGTTTACCTTTAACGATGTAATTAGCAATATCATGCACACGTTCGTCGCCTAACTGGCTATCTCGTAATCTTGATACGGCATCGTATTCGTATAAGCCTTGTTGCGCTTTAGTTGTTGATTTAATATGCCATTGATATAGCTTACAATTAAGTGACTTTGCTAATTCTTCAGCTAATTGCGTTTTACCCGTTCCCGGCTCACCTTTAATCAATAGTGGCTTTTCTAGGGTGATCGCAGCGTTTACCGCTAAGCGAAGTTCGTCTGATGCAATATAACTCTCTGTACTGTTAAACATGTTTTTACCTATTTTAGGGCTTAATTATAGTCTAATTCGACTAACATCTACGCAACGTTAATTGCGACCGGTGTACCATTTAAAGCAGCATTACCGGTTAAAGTATCTACTCGACTTGCATCGGTTAAATCATTAATACTAACACCTGGTTGCTTGGCTGCAACCGACATCTGGGTGCCTTGTTGATTATGTCCCCAGCCTTGCGGCATACTGACCACCCCACGTTGAATATCGTCGGTGATCACTACCTCTATTTTCACTTCACCTACCATTGAGCTCACCATAACAGATTGACCATTGCTAATGCCTAATACCTTAGCATCATCTGGATGAACCTCTAAGGTACAAGGATTTTTGCCTTTAATTAAGCGCTCGGAATTCTGTGTCCAGGTATTATGACTTTTCACTAAACGGCGACCAATTAAATCGAACGGATACTTTTTATCACGAGCAGGATGAATGATAACATTTTGCAAACGCGGTAAATCATTAATATAGAGTTGCGGCACTAAGTTTACACTACCTTGCTCGGTTTTTATCCGCGCTTCGATACACGGCATTAACGGTCCAATATCGATACCATGAGGATTGTCGATTAATTTTGCTAAGCTCATACCTTGTTTACCATAAGGACCTTTTTGCAATTCCATATCTAAGATCATTTCTGGTGTGTATTCATCAAGGTCGGTATCTGTCATTCGTGCCGCTAGCTCCTTCAGTATTTGCCAATCGGTGCGTTGATAGTCTGCTGGTTCAAACAATGGCTTAGAATATTTGACGGTATTTCTCACTGAAAATGAATTGAAGAAAATATCAAAATGAGAATTTTCAAGACCTGTTGTTGCCGGTAAAATAATATTAGCGTGTTTAGTGGTTTCATTAAGATAAATATCGATGGCGACCATATAATCTAATCCTGAAAACGCTTCAGCTAATTTATGCCCACTAGGTGAAGAAAGCACAGGGTTACCTGCTACCGTAATTAAGCTTTTTATTTGGCCTTCACCGGGGGTAAATATCTCTTCAGCTAATGTTGCAACCGGAAACTCACCATTGAAAAAAGGTAACTTTCTAACACGACTCTTATATTGCCCAAAGGAGCTTTTATGACCCTTCTTATGATTTCTTAATAAGTCAAAAGCGGGCTGTGGGAACATAGCACCACCTGCACGGTCAAAATTGCCGGTTATAATATTGAGCACATTGGTTAGCCATTGGCATAGACCACCAAACGTTTGAGTAGATGCGCCCATACGACTGTAACACACCGCTGAGTCTGCAGTTGTCATATCATTGGTTAACGTTCTAATATCGCTGGCCGGTATGCCGACATGCTTAGCCACTGATTCGGGTGAATAATCATTAGCGATATTTTCCAACGCATCAAGTCCATCAACCCTATCTGCTAGGTGGCGAAGATTAACGCTATTGGTTGTAAAAACACAGTGGATCATCGCCAATAACAAGAGTGCGTCTTTTTCTGGTCTGATAAACAAATGTTGATCGGCAATTTTAGCGGTTCGAGTACGGCGAGGGTCAACAACAACAATTTTACCTCCTCGTTTCTGAATAGCTTTCATTCGGCCGATAACATTAGGTGCCGTCATCATACTACCATTAGAGACCACAGGGTTACCGCCAATAATCAACATAAAATCAGTGCGGTCTATATCGGGCACAGGGATTAACATACCCGCACCAAACATAAAATTAGCGGCAACATGATGTGGCATTTGATCGGTTGAAGCAGAACTAAAACGGTTTATCGTCCCTAACGATTTCATAAAGGGTTTTAGAAAAAGCGCATTACCTAAGTTGTGCGCGTTAGGGTTACCTAAGTAAACCGCTAAAGCGTTACGGCCATGTTCTTTTTGAATGCCTTTAAGTTTTTCTGCTATCTCGGTAAAAGCTTGATCCCATGAAATATCTTCCCACCCATTAGCTGTCCGTCTAATGGGTGTTTTTAAACGGTCTTCGTCATTATAAAAATCTTCTAAAGCCGTTGCTTTTGGGCAATTATAACCTTTGCTAAAAGGGTCTTCTGGGTCGCCTTTAATCGATAAAATATGCTTATCTTGATACTTAATTTCTAAGCCGCACATCGCTTCACAAATATTACAGTTACGGTAGTGCGTTTTGATATCACTCATAGTTATCTCCTAATTGGACCCATTAAAAAATGAAAACCTTCTTGGTTATCGGCTTCTTTGCGGCTTAAAACATATTAATTATTGACGTTAAAATTTTTCTTCAAGCCACTGTTTTGTCAGGCCAATACTGACCATACTTTTAAGCTTAAACAATGCCATCCAATCACCATCTTGAGGAACAGCATCGCCGCAACGGGGATCTGAACGTTGCAGCGCACCCGTCATTTTATGATCTATAGGTATAGTTTCACAGCCATGATCTGATTCACAAATGAAATCCCAGGGCTCTCGAGCCGGCGCATGACAAGCAAAACAGTTACCGCCAAAGCGATTAACAACATCAACAAAACCACGCTTACCTATTTTTGACCCTTGTTCATTAACTTCTAGTTCAAAAAACTCCCAGTCACCCGTCGCGGGAAAAGTACCCGATTCACGTTTAACCATGGCTTCTGTTGGTACAAGTTGTACTACCGAACCCACGGGGTACTTAGCGCCCTCTGGTGCATTGGCTGCGGCTAAAGTGCTTGTTATATCTCCTAAAAGATTATCAACATAAAAATGCCTGACCGGTGTCATATCTCTTATGCAGCTAAAGCTGTTCTCATCGACATTAACCTCTGTTATTACTGCAACAGCGTTAGCGACAGCAACACTTTGATCAGTGTCTGGCGTCTTAACGGATGTTTCTGCGCTAACAGACAAGGATGTTAAACATGCAAACACTAAGGTGCACATCAGGTTATTAACAAGTTTTTGGGACATATTCATTTCCATTTTAATTAAGTATCGTAAAGTAAATTTGAGTTTTATTGACAAAAAAACATCTATAACCGCCCAGCATTAAGCTGAGCATCAGAGTTTCACAATAAGTTTGCCTTTATTTTCACCGGTAAAAAATAAATTCAAGCCAGTCATCGCTTCATCAAAGCCATCTAAGATATGAGCACGATATTTAATTTTACCTTGCATTACATAGGGTGTTAGCTTTTCTAATAGGGCTGGGACTTCGCCAAAATGATCTGGCATAGTAAAGCCCTGTATTGTTAAGCGTTTCTTAATGATAGGGATCCAACTAGGTGCTAAGTCGGGTTCTGCTTTTGGGTAATCAGCAATCATTCCACAGACAACAATTCGACCATGAGCATTCATCCGAGCAATAACATGGTGTTGGATGGGTCCACCGGTATTTTCAAAATAGACGTCAATACCCTTTGGCGTTAATTGCGCTAATGTAGTCGCGATATCATCAGTTTTATAATTTATCGCGCCATCAAAGCCTAATTCATTTACCACCCAATCAGCTTTTTCATCACTACCTACAACACCAATGACAGTAAGTCCGTCGGCTTTAGCAAGTTGCCCGACAATTGAGCCAACCGAACCAGCCGCTCCAGAAACAACAAGTGTTTCACCTTTTTGAGGCTTACCTATGCTGTATAATCCTTGTGTTGCGGTTAACCCCGGTAAAGCAAAAACCGATAAGATAGCTTCATCAGGCAAGGGTGCTGTTACTTTATTTAAACCCGTACCATCACTTAAGTAGTATTCTTGCCAGCCCATCATGCCCATAACGCGATCACCAACGTTGAAGTTAGCATGATTACTTTCAACGATTTCACCAATACCTGAACTGCGCATAACATCGCCAAGGGCAACGGGTGGAATATAACTTTCTGTATCTGCACTCATCCAACCGAACATTGCCGGGTCTAGTGACATATGTGATTGTTTAACAAGAAATTGGTTTTTTGCCACTTCAGGAATATTCTTTTCTACAACGTCAAACAAATCAGGTCCTATTGGACCACCAGAAGGACGTGCAATTAAATTTATCGCTTTATACGTTGTAATCATTATTATCTCTATGCGTTTATAGTATGTAATTGGCGACTCTTTATTAAGAGACTATGCCAATAATTGATTTATACTCTTTATCTGGTTTAACTGTTGATTTTTATAAATCTGATCAAACGACTCCGCTAACTTTTCGCTGTCATTCATCACTTTTTGCCAATACCACATTCGCTGTTTGCGGTTCATGGTAACGAAGTCGTTTCTGTCAGGAATTTTATGATGAGGTAATGCGTCAATAAACTTAGCAGAAGGACAAATCAACACCGTATTGTCGTAGTTTTTTAATCTTACTTTTCTTGTTAAACTTTTATCAAACCAACCCGCCTTAAGTGATGAGCTAAAATGGGGGTAAAGTGTTAATCCTGGATTTTTAATCTCAAAATCAAAATGATAATCAACAATACCACCATCTCGATACATACCTTTTGGACTGTTTTCAATATCGCTAATACCCCGCATCACTAAGGGTATTGAACCTGATGCGAGTAACGCGTTACGAATATTACCTGTTGAAAAAGGTAGACGGGATGTGGGTATGTTATCAGGATCGCTAAGCTCAAGGTTACTATGGCTCGACTGAAAAATATAACGCTCATATTGGCTATTTAAGCGTGGGCGGCTGATGCGATTATTAACATAGCTTTTTGCTAGGCCAAGTCCCTGAATAAATTTATTTTCATAAGCAACAAAACCGTTACATTTAGCAACGATGATATGCGCTTTAAAATGGAGGTTATCAACAATTTCTTGCTCGCCTGATTCACCAAAAATAGCATCCATCATTTCTAATGCTTTTTCGCTAACCTCTGCAGGCTTGGCTTTAGCCGTGTAAGTAGTTTCATGATAATTTTTTGCGAGACGTTCTATTGCAGCGAGGGGATCTTTTTGAGCAAAACATGCATTTCTAAAAGCACCAACACTTGAGCCAATAAGGTTTAATGCTTGTTCTCTATTTTTAAAAAATTCACTAAAGAGGTATTTATCTAAACCATATAAAGTAAACCATTTAGGTCCACCACTCGCCGCTAAAAAAGAGCTAAATAAGTCAGGTGAAATTCCATTTTCTTTAATCGTCTTCATGGCTGAATCGCCAGCATATATTTCTAACATATTATCTTGTTGTTCACTTTTTGGTGACAATAATAAATCATTATAATCTCTAAGCCATGGTAAACGTTAGAAATAAATTAAACAAATGAATAGTACTTATGGTTCATTATTCACCAAATGAATTCGAGTTAACGAAAACGAGAAATATCACCAAGATTAAGATAGTGAAAAGCACAAATGGGGAGACCAAACCCAAAGCGTTCAGTCTCCTAACAGAGCTTAACTATTTTTGTTGGGATTAATCAGATATTTTTCGCCTGTTTTCTTAGCATTGTATTGTAAAACAATCGCTGGGGTCATCGCTTGTTCAAAACTTAATTCGTCAGTAAACGCACAAGCAAAAGTGGTTTTTATCTCATCGGCCACTTGCTTTTGTAATTTTGCGATTTGTTGTGGTTGCAACTTACCTAAAAAGCTCATTAATAACCAACCGCCTATGCCCCATGTCATTCCGTAAGCGCGATTTAAGATAGTTGGGGTGAAGTCTAAACCCCCATAAATATAAACTTGTTTATTAGTCTCTGAACCATAAGTATTAAAGCCAACAGCGTCTTTACTGCCAGACTGCTCCATTGCGTTTAGGATATCACTGACAATTTCGCCACCACCAATTGCGTCAAAGGCTAAAGTTGCCCCTGTTTCATCAATCGCTTTATACAAATCAGCCTTAAAGGTTTTACTCGATGAATCACAAATATATTGAGCGCCAATTGCTTTAAGTATCTCAGCTTGTTGCTGACTTCTAACAATATTGACCAAAGGAATGTCTTGTGCCAAACATATTTTATTTAGCATTTGTCCTAGACTTGACGCTGCAGCGGTATGCACTAATGCACTGTGCCCCTCCATACGCATGGTTTCTACCATACCTAAAGCAGTTAAAGGATTTACAAAAGAAGAAGCAGCATGCTTAGCTGTAGTCCCTTCATGGTGAACAATACAAGCTTGTGCGGGTACGCAACAATATTGGGCATAGGCGCCTCCGGTTAAAACCGCGACTGTTTTCCCCATTAACGACTGAGCAGCTTCACTATCACCGGCAGCAACCACAGTACCTGCGCCTTCATTACCAATAGGTAATACTTGATCTAAACGAGATTTAATTCGAGGTAGTATACTGCTATGCACAGGTGCACTGAGCGTTAATTTATCTGCACTTAATACCGCCTCGGCTAAATTAGCAGGTCCAAACATCGGCCACATATCAGATGGGTTGATGGGAGCGGCTTCAATACGAACGATCACTTCATGGGATTTAGGTGTCGCTACCTCGACCTCTTTTAAAGATAGTTCAAGTGTTCCGCTTGCAGAAATATGAGTAAATAATTGTTTTGAGTTTGTCATGATAAAATATTCTCCAGCTGTTTGTCGTCGTTTTATGACGTGGTAATTTTTATAGCGTTAGGTGCTAGGTTCGTGTTGTGTTGGCTACAATAACGGTTACTTCTATTAGCGTCTTTCAGGATCAGTCACTTTACGACCTTCAAGACTAAACTTGCCTGTTCCTAGGCCAGTGATAATTAATAAACCGGCAATTATGCCCATGTTTTTAAAGAAGTTTTGTAATTCATGACTGCGTGCCACACCTTCTGTCATTCCCCAAAAATCATGCATAAATAGGCTTATTAACAAGGTTAGACCCGCTAATATAAACGCAGACACTTTACCTTTGAAACCAATAATGATGGCCACTCCACCAACTAATTGAATAATAATGGTTAACACTAATAATAACGATACCATAGGAACATTGTGCTGCTCCATGTAGACACTGGTGTCCTCAAATTTGTTAATTTTACTTATCGCAGGGATAATAAAGTAAAGGCCCATCAGTACACGTCCCAACAAAAGACAGCTATTTTCTAATATATTCAAGGGTAAATCCTTATCGTGTTAATGAGCTTTTTAGCTTTTTAGCAGAATAAAAAACGCCTAAGGACTAGCATAACACTAGCCGTAGGCGTAAATACCCAGTCGATTTATTAGTTGAAAAAAGTCAACTTTGTCTACTTATGCAACGTCTTTACGTAACTCTTTTCGTAACACTTTACCGACATTACTTTTTGGCAACTCATCGATGAACTCTATCAACTTAGGACGTTTATAGTTTGTTAGCATTTCATGACAATGATCAAATATATCTTGCTCTGCTAAATTAGGATTTTTCCTGACAATAAAAACCTTAACCGCTTCTCCTGTTGTATCGTGTGGAATACCAATAGCAGCTGCTTCAAGTACACCATCATGCATAACGAGTACTTCTTCAATTTCATTAGGAAAAACATTAAAACCTGAGACGTTGATCATGTCTTTTTTTCGGTCAACAATTTTAAAAAAGCCATTTTCATCCATGGTGGCAATATCGCCAGTAGCTAGCCAACCATCTTTGAGCACTTCATCTGTTGCATCGGGTCGGTTGTGATAACCTTTCATCACCTGAGGACCTTTAACCCACATTTCACCAGGCTCACCTAGCGCAACTTCCTGACCATCATCGCCAATTAAGCGAATATCGGTCGAAGAAACAGGTAAACCAATAGAGCCATTATAGCTTTGTTGATTAAAAGGGCTCATCGTCACTAATGGCGCACACTCTGTTAAACCATAACCTTCTAACAATCTTGTTTTAGTGACTTTTTCCCAAAGCTCGGCTACCGGACGTTGTACTGACATTCCGCCACCAAAACCAAGTTTTAATGGGCTAAAATCAAGTTGGTCAAACCCTGGGGTATGTAATAAAGCATTAAACAAAGTATTTACACCCGTGATAATAGTAAAAGGGTATTTAGCGAGCTCTTTAACAAAGCCTTTCATATCTCTTGGATTGGTAATTAAAATATTAGTACCGCCAAAAGGCATAAAACATAAGCAATTAGACGTTAGCGCATAGACATGATAAAGCGGTAAGGCTGTCACCATAATTTCTTTGCCAACTTCATATATATTTTTAGTCGCTGCATTTGATTGTTCAAGGTTAGCCACCATATTGCGATGGGTAAGCATGGCTCCTTTTGATGGACCCGTCGTACCACCGGTATATTGTAAGAAAGCTAGATCTGAACCAACCACTTTGACAGGCTTAAAGGTTAATTTAGCTCCTTTTGTCATCGCTTGATTAAACCTGACTGCTCCAGGAAAATTAAAAGCAGGCACCTGCTTTTTAACATGCCTAAGGACACTGTTAATAAGTAACCCCTTAACTGCCCCTAACCTGTCGCCTACAGCCGTAAGAACAATATGTTTAACATCGGTTTTATCAATAACTTTTTCAAGGACATGGGCGAAATTCTCGAGGATGAGAATAGCTTTAGTGCCTGAGTCTTTTAACTGATGCTCTAATTCGCGTGCTGTGTATAACGGGTTAACATTCACCACGGTAAGTCCAGCTAATAAGGCACCAAATAATGCAATAGGGTATTGAAGAAGATTGGGGATCATAATCGCGAATCTATCACCTTTAACTAATCCTAAATCTTGTTGTAAATAAGCCGCAAAGTCATGAGCTTGTTGACCAAGTTCTTGATAACTAATGCTTGCTCCCATATTAATAAAAGCGGTGTTATCTTGATATAACTTAGTATATTTAGTAAATAAATCTGCTAATGAGTTATATTTATCTGGGTCTATTTCGAAATCAACACCAGGTGGGTAACTCTTTTCAAGCCAAATTTTTTCCATTATATTTATCTCCCCAATCACAAATTGTTTACGTGGCATTATTATTATAGTTACGCCACGGTAAATGTTTTAATTAAAACGGTTAAAGTACTTCAAACAGACCCGCTGCGCCCTGTCCACCACCAATACACATGCTGATCACAACATATTTAATTCCACGACGTTTTCCCTCAATCAGTGCGTGCATCACCATACGTGTGCCACTCATACCATAAGGATGGCCAATAGAAATTGCACCACCATTTACATTCAGACGATCTTCAGGAATGCCTAATTTTGTCGCACAATATAAAACTTGTACCGCAAAAGCTTCATTGATTTCCCATAAACCGATATCGTCAATCGTTAAGTTATTACGCGCTAACAATTTAGGTATCGCATAAATAGGCCCAATACCCATTTCATCGGGTTCACAACCGGCAACGACCATGCCACGATACACACCCAAAGGCTTAAGACCTCTCTGCTCAGCTAAACCTCGTTCCATTAGAACAACGGCTGCAGCGCCATCAGATAACTGCGAAGCATTGCCGCCCGTAATATCGCCATTATCTTTGACCGCCTTTAAAGCCGACAGTCCCGCTAACGTTGTTGATGGACGATTACCTTCATCTTTAGTTAAGGTGACTGCTTCTTTGCTGATATCGCCGGTAGCTTTGTCCATAACCAGCTTAGTACAGGTCACTGGCACGATTTCATCATCAAACCTACCCGCTTGTTGTGCTGCGGCGGTACGTTGTTGAGATTTAAGTGCATAGGCATCTTGCTCTGCTCGAGAAATACTATAGCGATTGGCAACGATTTCGGCCGTATCAAGCATCGGCATATAAGTTGCTGGTCGATAGGCTTTAACACTCGGGTCAACAGCTCTATACATATTCATTTTATCGTTTTGTACCAAACTAATGGAATCGCAACCGCCTGCAAGGACCACTTGTGCGCCATCACAAACAATATGATTTGCCGCAGTAGCAATAGACATTAAGCCTGACGAACATTGACGGTCGATAGTCATGCCTGGCACAGAAACCGGCAACTCAGCCGCCATTGCCACTTGCCGACCAAAATTCATCCCTTGATTGCCTTGCGTTAGAGCGGCACCAAAAATACAGTCTTCAATTTCATTGGCATCGATTCCTGCTCTTTCAACGGCGGCTTTAACCGCAACAGCCGCTAAAGTTGGCGCCGATAAATCATTAAAGGCACCTCGGTATGCTTTACCTATCGGGGTACGTGCGGCAGATACTATTACGGCTTCTCTCATCATTATTCCTTTTAATTATTATGTAAACGACAAACAAGTCGTCTATTTACTCTTGCTGCTGTGACTTCATATAAGCCATAGCTTTGCTGACAAATTTCTCACCTTGTTTTGATCCAGAAGATAAAGCTGCTTGGCCTGCTTCATCGGTTAACTGTGACCACTGTCCGCGCACGGATTCTGGTGTTTGTGAAGATTGTGGGATAAAACAACCTTGAGTTTCAAACATGCTTGCACTTGAGTAACCGCCCGCACCTGCACATAAAATAAAACGGGTCGGCGCATCGTCATCGCAAAGGGTTAGCAAACCAGCCGTTACCGCTTCAGGAGCAAATGCTTTTACAATTTCTTCAGGCATTAGGTCCTCAGTCATACGAGTGCCAGCGGTTGGGGCAAGCGCATTAATCCTAATGTTATTTTTAAATCCTTCAATCGATAACGTATTCATTAACCCTAAAACTGCCATTTTAGCCGCGCCGTAGTTAGCTTGGCCAAAATTACCGTACATGCCACTGGATGACGTTGTCATCACAATACGGCCATAGTTTTGTTCACGCATGATATCCCAAACAGCTTTAGTACAATTAACGCTGCCCATCACATGAACATCCATCACCAAGGAAAAGTCTGCTAAGGTCATTTTAGTAAAGGATTTATCTCTTAAAATACCGGCATTGTTGATTAATATATCAACACGGCCCCATTTTTCCATGGCTTGATTAACCATGTCTTGTACCTCATCAAAGTTCGCAACATTTGCGCCATGGCTGATGGCTTCTCCACCATTTTCTTCAATTAAACGCACGACATCTTGTGATGCTTGTGAAGACGCTCCGCTACCATCGCGCGCGCCTCCTAAGTCATTAACAACGACTTTTGCGCCACGAGCAGCAAGCGCTAAAGCATGCGAGCGACCTAAACCATTACCTGCGCCGGTAACTATAGCGACTTTTCCTGTAAAACTGATTGTCATGATATTTCCTTAAAATACTTTAAAATTACTTTTTACTCTTATTATTTTACCATTTGTACTGAAATCCACTGTGCGACTAGCGCTGGTGTTTCACTGCCTTCAATTTCAATACTCACTTGGGTAGACAAGCGATATTGTCCTGGTTTTTTTTCTTCAATCGCCAAGGTTGTTGCATGTGCTCGTATACGGCTATTGACCGCAACGGGTTGCAAAAATCTCACTTTGTCAAAACCCGCATTTAAGCCCATGTAAAATCCATCAATAATAACGCTAAAGTCTTCAGCAAAATGAGAGAGCATTGATAGTGATAAGAAACCATGAGCAATAGTCCCGCCAAAGGGTGTCGCTTTTGCCTTTTCTTCATCAACATGGATAAACTGATGATCGAGTGTACAATCAGCGAATTGATCAATTTGTTGCTGAGTAATTGAGTGCCAAGGCGTTGGTTTAGCTTGAAAACCTATATAATTTGCTAATTCTTCTTTATTAATTATTGTTGGCATAAGGTGTCTCTATTATTTAACTGATTTTTTTAATGACTCTTTTAAAACCATTCAGCTTTCATCTGATAAGTGCTGTCATCACTTTGTATCAACAACGCTGACCATAACGCTATTTGCGGTAATTCAAATCTGTAGAAATACTGTAAGGTTTGCAGTTTTCCTTGATAGAAATTTTCATCATCTTGGTGCGGTTTATTTTCAAGCGCTTTCGTCGCAACAAGGCCTTGTTTGAGCCATAACCAAGCGATGATCACATGTCCAAACAACTCGAGGTATTTAACCGAATTAGCTAAAGCTAAATCAATGTTTGTAGTGGTCATAGCGATTAATAGCGCTTCAGTAGTTAGCTGTAAACTTTTTACCGCTGTTGATAGTTGTTGGCTAAATTCAGTTAAACTTTCATAATGTTTGGCTTGTTCTATCGTTATATTTATTTCAGTTAATGTCGCTAAGTATCCTGCCATCTTATTCATTGGCACCTTTCGCGTTAACAAGTCCAACGACTGAATACCCGTTGTACCTTCATGAATCGCGTTTAAACGATTATCACGATAAAATAATTCCACGGGGTGTTCATTAATATAGCCATGACCACCGAGTACTTGAATGGCCAGGTCATTGGCTTTAGTGCCATACTCAGAGGGCCATGTTTTAATAATAGGGGTAAGAAAGTCTAGTAAGAGATGTGCGTGCTCTTTTTCTTCAGCACTAGCTGCTGTTTTCTCATCATCACTCAATTGTGTGCCATAAAGTACTAATGAAAATGCGCCCTCTGCATAAGCTTTTTGCGCGAGAAGCATTCTTCGTACATCGGCATGTTCGATAATATTAACCATAGGTGACAGTGGATCTTTACTCGAGGGTAAACGACCTTGTGGCCGATTTTTAGCATAATCTAATGAGTACAAGTAACCTGCTATACCGATAACCGCGGCACTGGTTCCAACCATAATGCGTGCTTCATTCATCATATGAAACATATATTTAAGCCCTTGGTTTTCTTCCCCCACTAAGTAACCAACAGAACCGTTCTTTTCTCCAAAACTCAACGAAGTGGACGTTTGAGCCCGCCCGCCCATTTTATGAAATAGTCCGGATAAGGCGACTTCATTGTCATCGCCAATTGAGCCATCGTCATTAAGCAAAAATTTGGGCACAACAAAAAGTGAAATACCTCTTATCCCTTTTGGCGCGCCCGTTAATCTCGCAAGCACTAAATGAACAATATTTTCACTAAGATCATGGTCACCACCCGATATATAAATTTTATTACCACTAATGCGATAGCTACCGTCTTCGGCCTTAGTCGCTTTAGTGATTAAATCACCTAAGCCTGAACCACTGCCCGGCTCTGTCATCGCCATTGTGCCCATAAAACGACCCGCACGCATCGGTTTTACCCACTTTTCAATGAGCTCTTCACTGCCATGTGCGCTAAGTAAGTTAGCATTCGCGGTGGTTAACATGTTGTAACCTAAGCCAACACCTCCAGCGACAGTTAAATACGAAGTAGCGATGCTGGCAATAATTGGCGGTAGTTGCATACCACTGGTTTCATAATCTGCGGTCGCTGAAGATAAACCCGAGGCAATAACAGCATCAATAGCGGGTTTGAGCTCAGGAATTAAATGTACCTTTTTACCATCAAACGTCGGTTGGTGAGTATCAAGTTTTTGACGAATAGGTAAGAAATATTTTTCTGCTATAGTTTTAGCCGTAGCAATAACTTCGTTAAATGTATGCCGGTCATGATCTTGATAACGCTCTCTTTTTAAAAGAGACTCACTATCAAAGAATTCATACAGCATAAATTCAATATCTCGTTGATTCATTAATTCACTGGCCATACGGGTCTCTTCTTATTAACTATTTAAAAAAGTAGCACAAAATCATTGTTTACTGCGCTGATACACCGCCATCAATCGCGATACATTGTCCGGTCATATAAGTGTTAGCGGGTGACAGCAACATTAGCATTACGGCAACAACCTCTTTAGGCTCGGCTAAACGCTTCATTGGCGCACCTAAACTCATTTTACTTTGCATACTTTCATCGGCCATGTCAGTGACCATTTTAGTTAAGGTAAAAAAAGGACATATCGCATTGATACGAATATTATGGCGACCATATTCAACAGCGCCCGTTTTTGTCAAACCAATAACGGCATGCTTTGCCATAGAATAAGCTGCAACTTTTGCTGCACCACCAAGACCGGCCATTGAGCTAACGTTTAAAATGGCGCCACCTTGTTGCGTTAACATCTGCTTAATTTGATGACTCATGCCAAACTGCACACCTTTAACATTAACGGCAAATTGTCTATCCATCAGGGCTTCGTCAATTTCGTGTAACGCATGAAAATCATGAGCAACACCTGCATTATTAACACCAATGTCAACACGGCCAAATTTTTCAATAGCTAAGTCGACCATAGCTTTACAATCTGCATTGTTAGCAACATCGCATTGAAGTGCGAACACCTCAGCGCCTGAAGCTGCAATATCGTTGGCTACCTTGTTAACACCTGCTTCGTTAATATCACTGATCACTAACTTAGCACCACGCTGAGCTAATTCTTGTGCTAATAACATACCAAACCCCTGAGCAGCACCCGTAATAACAGCAACTTTTCCGGTAAAATCTAATAATGGATCCATTTTTTTTCCTTAAAATATTATTTGAACGTGTTTATTGTCATGATGCTAAATTGAATAGCTAGCGGCTATTTTCTGACCTTTTCTTGCGCTATTATCTCAAGAGCCATCAGTGCTAGAGGTTCGACAAACTGACCAATTTTACTGGCATTTTCATTCGACGCATTGCCCTGTGACGCTCTTTTGGCAACACCTTGAACAATGGCGGCTAACCTGAAAAAACTAAAGGCGAGATAAAATGTCCAGTTATCTATCTTTTCAATACCCATACGCTGACAATAGTTAGCCACATATTCTTCTTCTGTTGGAATGCCCAGACTGGCTCTATCTACCCCTTTTAAGCCATCGATACTACCAATACCTTGAGGCATACGTAATCCCATACATTGATAGGCTAAATCAGAAAACGGATGTCCTAAGGTTGATAGCTCCCAGTCAAGAATGGCTATAATTTCTGGTTTGTCTTGGGCAAACATCATGTTATCTAAACGAAAGTCGCCGTGGACTAAACAAACTTTGCCATCATCTGCGGGTAAATTAACTTCAAGCCATTGGTTTAACTTGTCCATCGCTATTATTTTTTTGAGTTCTGAGGCACGGTATTGCGCAGACCAACGATCATATTGACGTTGAAAATAATTACCTGCTTTTCCGTACTCACTTAAGCCAACACTTTCAATATTAATGCGATGTAAAGCAACCAAAGCATTATTCATTGCGTCATACATTTTACTGCGATATTCATTAGTTTTGACTTCTGCTAATGAGGCACTCCAATAAACGCTACCATCACAATATTCCATCAGATAAAACATCGAGCCAATAATGCTAGTGTCTTCGCAAAGGTGATAAACCTCAGCGACAGGAACGTCTGAAGATTTTAACGCGGCTAGCACTTTATATTCACGGTCAACCGCATGTGCTGATTTTAGGAGTTTTCCTGGCGGTTGGCTGCGCAAGACAAATATTCCTGACTGCGCTATCACTTTATAAGTTGGATTAGATTGTCCGCCTGAAAATTTATCGAGCGTAATGGGACCGATAAAACCATCAAGATGAAGCGCTAAATAAGCGGTGAGTTTTTCAACATCAAAAGGTACGTTTGCTGCCATGTATTTATTCTCTTTCAGATTTAAGACGATTAATTTCAATAATCATTTAATGTTATGTCGATTTCTTTACTAAATCTCGTCCAAGTTGCATCATGTGAACTTGATCAGGACCATCTGCTAAACGCAAGGTTCTTTGAGCCGCATAAGCATGCGCTAAAAAAGTATCCTGACTTACCCCTACCGCGCCGTGACATTGAATGGCTCGATCAATAACATCAAGCGACATATTAGGTGCAACTATTTTTATCATGGCAATAATATCTTTGGCCGCTTTATTACCTTCAAGGTCCATTTTTTGCGCCGCTTTTAACGTCATCAAACGCGCTTGTTCAATTTGACAAGCTGAAATAGCAATATCTTCGCGTATTGATTGTTGTTTTATCATCGGACGACCAAAAACAATACGTTCATTAACACGCTTACACATTAAATCTAACGCGCGTTGAGCAATACCAATCGAACGCATACAATGATGAATACGACCAGGACCTAAACGCCCTTGCGCGATTTCAAACCCTTTACCTTCAGCAACAATAATATTGTCGATAGGCACTCTAACATTTTCAAAAATAATTTCGGCATGCCCTTCTGGCGAATCATCATAGCCAAACACTTTCATTGGGCGAACCATAGTGACCCCGGGTGTTCTCATTGGCACTAGCACTTGCGATTGTTGAATATAACGATTTTCATTGTCGGGGTCGGTTTTGCCCATAACGATCATAATTTCACATTGTTTACGGCATGCGCCACTGATGTAAAACTTTTTACCGTTGATGACATATTCATCACCGTCACGTTCGATACGTAATTCAATATTGGTTGCATCACTTGAAGCAACTTCAGGCTCTGTCATGGCAAAAGCGGAACGGATTTTTCCTTCAAGTAACGGCTCTAGCCACTGTTTTTTCTGGGCTTCACTACCATATTTAGCGAGAACTTCCATATTGCCTGTATCAGGAGCCGCACAATTAAACACTTCTGGCGCCCACATCACTTTTCCCATAATTTCAGCTAAAGGTGCATATTCTAAGTTAGTTAAACCGGCACTATATTTGCCATAACTCAAAGGTAAAAATAAATTCCATAGCCCTTCTGCTTTTGCTTTCGCTTTTAGCTCTTCCATTAACGGCGGTGTTGACCAAGGCTCTTGTGCAACTTGTTCATGCATTTCCTGCTCAGCAGGATAAACATATTTATCCATAAATAAATTTACACGATTTATTAATGCGTTAACTTTGTCACTGTATTCAAAATCCATGAGAGATCCCTTTAATTTAATAGCGCCCGTTTACTAACGAGTGCAGTGAGAATTTTTTGTCACGATATTCAAAAATCATTGTCGGTTAAAAGTTGATTAATCAACCGACAACTGACTTAATTTATTTAACTTAACTTCATTAACGCTTCTTTATTAAACGGGGCTATTTGGTCTTCTTTTTTATCTCGTATTTTATTAACCCACTCTGGATCGACTAATAACGCTCGGCCAATAGCAACCAAATCAAATTCATCATTATTTAAGCGCGTTAATAAACCATCAATTCCGGTTGGGTTAGAAGCACCGCCCAAGTCCATACTACCTTCACCGGTGAAGTCACTGTCGAGCCCAACACTGCCCACAGTTATTACCGGTTTATGGGTTATTTTTTTCGTCCATCCGGCTAAGTTCAGCGTCGAACCTTCAAATTCTGGTAACCAAAAACGGCGGGTGCTCGCATGAAATATATCGACCCCAGCATCACTTAATAGTGTTAAAAAAGTCGTTAACTCTGCGGGTGTTTGGCAAAGTTTTGCATTGTAGTCTTGTTGCTTCCATTGAGAAAATCTAAAGATAATAGGAAAATCTTCACCAACAGCGGCGCGAATTGCTTGAACAATTTCAACACCAAAACGGGTACGATTTTCTATTGAACCTCCGTAGCCATCATTACGTTGATTTGTGCCTTCCCAGAAGAACTGATCAACCAAGTAACCATGAGCACCATGAACTTCAACGCCATCAAAGCCAACATTTTTAGCATCGAGAGCAGCTTGTGCAAAAGAAGCAACAACTTCGTCAATATCAGTTTGGCTCATTTCAATACCATTGGGGGCACCGGGTTTATATAAGCCAGATGGACTATAGGCAGGTACTGATTTATCTGGGCCAATACCTTCTTTTCTCACTGAACCAACATGCCAAATTTGTGGCACGATTTTACCTCCAGCCGCATGTACCTCATCGACAACATGTTTCCAACCAGCTAAAGCTTCTTCACCAAAAATAGCCGGAACTCGCTCATAACCATTAGCCGCTTTATGCGAAATAAAAGTACCTTCGGTAATAATTAAACCGACATTACCTTCTGCTCTGCGTCGATAATATTTTGCAACATCGGTATTGGCAATATAGTTAGGCGAAAAGGTCCGAGTCATCGGGGCCATAACCGTACGATTTTTTAACGTGAGTGCACCTGATGAAAATGATTCAAAAAGTTTGGCTGAATTATTATTACTCATTGTGTTTCCTGAAATTTATTAATACTAAATATTGCAGCAGACAAATTAATGCCAACGGTTGCTAGAGCCTTGTTAATCACTTTATTGTCTAGCCAATTAAATAACCGCCATCAACGTTAATCGCAGTACCTGTCGTGTAACTTGATGCATTTGAAACCAAGTAGAGTACAGTGCCAGCCATTTCTTCAGGCTGCGCAATACGCTTCATCGGCACGTGATGCAGCATTTGTTCGAGTATCTTGGGGTTATTGACTAATGTTGACGCAAATTTTGTATCGGTGCCGCCGGGTAATAAAGCATTAACTCGAATATTAAATTGAGCACACTCTTTGGCAAAGGTCTTAGTCATAGAGATAACCGCGGCCTTGGTAATGGAATAAATCCCCTGAAAGTCACCAGGAATAACACCGTTAATAGAGGCCACATTGACAATAGCGCCACCATTATTTTCTTTCATTAGCTTTGCCCCAATAACAGACATGAAGAAATATCCGCGAATATTCACGTCGACTGTTTTTTGAAAAGCACTTAAATCAGTATCTAACACATGGCCAAAATAGGGATTTGCTGCGGCGTTATTAACCAAAATATCAAGCTTGCCATGTTGTTCTTTAATCAAAGAAAAAATATTTTCTATTTGATCCATTTCTCCAATATGACAAGGTATAGCTTGAGCGCTGCCACCCGCGGCAATAATATCGTCAACAACAGTTTGGCAACCTTCAACTTTACGGCTAGAAACAATGACATGGGCGCCACTTTGCGCCAATAATTTAGCTATTTGTTCACCAATGCCACGACTTGCGCCAGTAACCAAAGCGATTTTTCCTGTTAGATCGAATAAGTTAATCTTGTTCATGTTAAGTCTCCTTCTTAGTTGCTAATATTTTATCGATTATCTAAACGTCACCCAGTCTTCACCTGCAAGGGTCAAATGACTATAATTGTTAAAATAATCAATGCTTAAATTCTTTTCTGAAAAGAGTAATTTAGTAACACCAGTATTGCGTGACTGTTGATTGATGATTAATGTTTTTTCATCAGATAAGCCTAAAACATGCTGAATAATGACAGCTATAGTGCCACTTGAAGTAAAGATACAAATATTGTTTGTATGTTGATGCGCTTGTGTCGTTGTTTTTCTTGCCGTTAGTTCTTGCTTAATGACATCTTGCAATGCGCTAATACAACGTTTTTTAAATTGACTCCAACTTTCTTTATACTCATTGTCGTGCTTGCCACTTGTCCACCGGAGCAGTGCATTGGCAAACTCTTTTTGAAAAGCTTTATTTGCGCTCGGCTGTTTACTCATTATCGTAGCCATTTTTGAAAAATTTTTCCATTGTGCATCATAACAAGTTAACAATTCTTGATGATTAAACTCATTAAACCCTGAATGGAGTATCACGGGTGATGGTTCACTTTCATAACCCAGTAAGAAGTGTTCTAGGGTTTGTCCGTGTCGCAGCAAATCACCCGAGTAAATTTTTTCTGGTGCAGATATGGCTTGCCAATACTTACCCAATAAACGCGATTGTTCACTGCCTTTTTCAGACAAGAGGTCGTAGTCGGCTTTACCAAAAGAGGCTTGCCCGTGACGTATAAGATAGATGGCCGTCATGCGTTTACCCTTTCACAGAAATAGGTTGCGGATTTAATAGCGGGCTTATTATCATCTTCATCATTAATTGAGGTTCTTTAAATATCTGTTTTTTCGATATATTGATATTAATTGCCAGTCAACAATTAAACAAATGAATAGTTATTATGACCTACTATTCATCTTATAAATAAAGAAGCCGAAATATAATAACGATTGATTAAATATATGCCCCTAATTAAATTAAATAATAAACTTAATGATTAACTATTCATTTTATGAATAGAATGGCAATATTAATTTCTTATTTTACGAATTAGGTTGAAAAATAACGATGAAAGTCGACTTAAATTTATTTGTGGTCTTCGAAGCCATTTACTGCGAAGGCAATATTACCAAAGCAGCATCTGCACTGAATTTATCACAGCCAGCAGTGAGTCACTCTTTGAGTAAATTACGTGCACATTTTGACGATCCACTATTTGTGCGACAAGGCAATGAAATGCGTCCTACTGTAGTGGCTAATAATGTAGTTGCAGATGTTCGTGAAGCTTTACGTCAATTACAAATATGTTTAGCGCAGTCAAAACAATTTCAACCGATGACCTCGCGTAAAAGTTTTACCATATCCTTGCATGTTGCCTTAGAAGCTTCTTACTTGCCGCCTTTGATACAGAGAATTCATAAAGAAGCGCCCTGGGTAAATATACAAAGTAGCCGCCGAGTTAATCGCCATGAACTGGAAAACAAACTCGCCAGTGGCGACATTGACTTAGCCATAGATACTTTATTACCCGTTAGCGACAATATATTACACACCCAATTAGAAAAAGATAAATTAGTCGTTATTGCACGTAAAAATAATCCACAAATTAACGCAATACTCGATTTAGAAAGCTACTTGTCGATGGACCATATTTTAGTGTCGTCGCGTTCTACAGGACCAAGCATTGAGGATTTCGAATTAGCTCGTCTTGGATTACAACGTAAAATAGGTTTGCGTTGTCAGCATACATTTTCAGCATGTCGGGTTATAGCAGGTAACGATATGTTACTCACGGCAACAGAAACAACGGCTAAAATGTACGCGCAATTGCTCGATTTGGTTATATACCCATTACCTGTAACACTACCTGATATTGATATGCATCTTTATTGGCATACAAACCTCGACTTTGAACCCGCTAACAAATGGCTTAGAAATAAAGTGATTCAAGCAACACCCGGCGTTTAAACGCGCTTATTGCTATATATACCCTTTGCCTAACGCCCAAAGAATGTGAATCGTCACAAATAATGAGAAATGCGTCACACGATGAGAAAATTTAACATTTAAGTTACACCTGAGAAAATTTTTGTAACTCGTCAACGATCCAATAAGGTCAGCAAAGATACGAAACCGGACGTTAGCCTAGGCTTATCTATCGATGAATAATCTAACGTAAAACAGCCATGCGTTAGACATTTAAATTGTATTAAATTTTTATCATTTTATATACGCTTCGGGGCACAAAGCGCCTGATAATATTTTATTGACACCTCTAAAATGTGGCCAATTTCATTCGGCCATTACAAATACATTTTTATCAGCTTTCTGTATTACGAGGAAGCATAATTGATTTTTAAATTATGCTTCCTCGTGCTTTGCTTATTCTTAGCGTTCTAACTCTATAGATTTAGCGGTAATAACACCTTGCATATCTTTATCACCTTTAACTTTGATTTGATCACCGACAATCACTAATTGCCAGAATTCTTCAGCAGAAAGTTCGTCATCATTAAATTCAAATTCAGTGTTTGAAGTTATCAAAACATTATGACCTGACACGATTAAAGTCTCGTCTGAAATCCCCTCAACAATTCCTCTTAATTCAGTACGGTGCATACCTTCATCGGAGTCATCATCTTCAGAGTCGTTTTCTTCTATTTCGACTTTAAATGCGACAAAAATACCGTCTACAATTTGACCTTTAACTTCTACCAACATGTCATCTTGCAGTTGTTCAAAAAATGTTACTTGGGTAACATCGTCTCCATCAGTCCCCTCAAACAATGTATTTTCATTGGTACTAACATTCACGCCGACAATATCAAAACTAAAGTCTATAATATTACTTACTGTGCCTTTTAACTCCGTTTCATTATCATCATCTTCATTTTCACGTTTCATTTTTGTTGCTATATTATTGCCTTCATTATTAATAAAGCCTTTTATTTCAACAAAGTCACCAACCGTTAAGTCAGCTAGATCAAAAAAACGTTCGCCAGTATCTGATTCATCTTCCATTTTAGTTTGGTTGTTAACTTCAAACACAACGTCAAGTACGGTCACTGTACTTAAATCTAGATCAACCTCTTGTACCGCACCTTCTAAATTTAAGTTGCTTCGTTGATGAATACGGATTTCTTTTGCCAATAAATCACCAGTGGCATTAAACTCCCCTTTAACTTTTACGCGAACATTTAACAGTAAAGAATCAACTGAACCATGTTCAAACTCGGTATTTTCATCAGTAATTACGTGAATGTCATTAACAATGAAACTACTGTTCGATTCAAAACTCGTGATAAATCCTTCGGTATGTTTATCATCACCGTCTTCATGCTCTTCTTTGCTTTCTTTGAGTTTTATTTCACTCACCACAAATATATCATTGGCTAATGCTGAAGATAGGCCTTTAACACGTACTTCTTGACCCTCAGCCAAGTCTGCTTCAACAAAATCGTCGAATACTGCCGAACTATAATCAATTGTTAGACTACTTAAAGTGAAGGTTTTATTAACAGTATCTAACATTTCAACCATGCCTTGCACTTTTAACTTGGTAGACTCAGTTTCTTTTTCAATTCTTGTCGCGTACAAGTTACCATCAGCATCAAAAAAACCACTGATTTCAAGAAAGTCACCGGGTACAAGTTCAATTAGTACGACATTGTCTAAACTGGTTAAATCATCAAAGAAAATAGTTTGTCCAAGTACTGACAAAGAATTGGCAAGTAGATCGATACTATCAAGTGGGCCTTTTAATTGTTCATCATAATGAATAGAACTCGCGTTACCCGTAGTTCCGCCTTCATTTACTTTACCATTGAGCGTAACAACCATGCCAACCTGTAAGTCGGTTTCACTTGCTCCTGCATTATCATCGGTTGAGACTTCAGCAGAATCAGTTTCGTACTCAACACCATTAATAAAGACACTACCAAAACCGGTAATAACTCCCGTAACTTGCGTTGCTGTAGGGCTAGATGACGTTGGTACAGTTGGTACTGGTGGAGGTGTAGAGTCTGTTGAAGAACCACCGCAACCAGCAAGTGTCGATGCGATGACGAGTGAAAGAATAGATTGTTTAAACATGTTTTTATCCTCAGTAAATTAATCATATGTAAAAGTCAGTGAAAACTTTTTATTGTGATTGATAACTTTGGAAGATGGCTATTAGATGACTAAAGAGAATATTTAAAATCACGTTGATAGACTTTCTTCGTAAAGAAAATAGTAAACTATCATTTACCCTAGGTAATCAACAATTACTACGATTGTTTTGTACTATTATTCGATTAAGTATAAAACAATTTATCAATATTATTAGACTATAAGTCAACCAACTTAAGGAATCAATAATTTTTACAAAGATACAGAATACAAAGAATATTGATAATCTTTGTATTCTGTAGTCATCTTATGATAAGGAAAGGCATGCAGAAGTCACGGGCGAGACGCTTGATTTACTTTGTTAAGTACTTTTTTATATTGCTTATTGTTTTTATAAAATATTAAAATATTAAAATATTGTTATCTTGTAAGATAGGAGCAAGTGAGATTAGAAGTTTTGGTCACTTCGTTCACGATTTCAGTCAACAATGACTTATCTCTTTAATATGACCATTATTGATACAAAACCTAATCCGAATAAGGTTTATTGTTTTAATCGCTAATGTCTTCTCTTTGGCATGACCTGCGCTGTGTTGATGATTGCTCTACTTCCGCTTTTGGCTAACAGAAGTCACAAGGTTATCTTCGATGCTAATGACCGCTTTATTAGTGAAGCTGACGTTAGCGCTTTGAAGCCTAGTGTCTTCAGTGTGGCAATAGTGACGGTTAGCACTATCTCATTAGCGCCTTAGATTTAACAACTCTACTTTATCTGGACCTTAGATGATTCTAATGTCCGCTTTTGAGATTGTGTACGTAATCGGATGCTAAATATTTAGTAAGATTTTGGGTACAAATAAACAAAAGCATTTAAATTTGAATGACTATATTAGGCTCTGAACTGCCGTTAGCAACTCAAAAGCTAATGTCGGCAATTGGCTAGCTGGAGAAGTATCTAATAATCACTAGGCCAATGTTAACAAAGATACGAAAGAAGACAATTCAATAACTGTTTCAAACCTATATTATTAGCTAGCTTTGTTGACAATTTTAAAGAGTGAGGAATAGGTATTCTATATTCACCACCCCTTCCTCTGGAGAGGAAGGGGTCAGGCATAATAATTAATAACTGCAATTTTTAGGAGAGCAGATCTCACTTTCACAATAGTGACATCTGGTTGTGTTTTTTCCTTGAGATTTAGCTGTGTAAAGATACTTGTCGGCATATTCGAGTAGGTCGATTTTGTTATTAAAGTTACTTGGATGGACACAAGCTAAACCAGCACTCACGGTAACACGTATACTATCCTTTATTGCATCACGTTTAATATTCAATTCTTTTAAAACTTGATGTATTTTGGTGCAAATTTCTTGTGCTTGTTTAGATGACGTATTTCCTAAAACATAAATAAATTCTTCCCCACCGTACCGACAAAATAGATCACTTGGTCTGTTTACTAATTGTTTTAATTCATTACAAATTGTCTTTAAACACCAATCACCTTTAACGTGACCATACGTATCATTGAATGCTTTAAAGTCATCAATATCAATAATGATGAGACTAATTGGAGACAATGACCGGGCACATCGAAGCCATTCTTTTTGAAAAAATTCGTCAAATGCTCTACGATTTGCAACCCCTGTTAGGGCATCGATATTGGAATTTATATCTGCTTGTTTTTTCTGCGTGATATTAACATGCTGTAATAAGGTATAAGTTTTTTGGTTGGATTTAAATGGAGTGCAGTTGAGTGAAAACCAACGATGATTGTCTGGACTATGACAAGGATATTCAAATGAAAAACTCGGAGAGTTCTGACTGGCAACAGCTTCTATGCCTGATAAAATGAGTGAAATATCATCATTATCTTCACTTATTGAATTCTTACAAATATCGAAGTAATTGATTTTATGCCAATCGGTGGATTGCGTTGAAGAGTTATTTAATTCAAAATCGACCCATGCCTGATTTACAAATACAATATCACCAATATTATTAATAATACAAATATGTTCAGGAAGAGCATCGAGTGCATTATTGAAAAAGTCTACCTCATCCATGAATAAGTACCTATCAACTAAATACAATGTGATTAATAAATGTACGATCAAAGCCAGAATATTGCAACTATGGGATTTTTAAGCTTATCAGCTAGTTGGACGAATACTTATTATATCGCTGCTAAGGAGTTTTAAAATCAAATAAGCCAAACTGTCTAGTTTGCCATAAACTCTTCATAGCAGTTTCTTGGATAAGGACAGCTTATGGCTCAGCCTGTGTGAAAACGTTTTGATCACTTTTTCGAATAAGCACCGGATACTTATGATCAATCAATCTCAAAACAAGATAATATATCACTCAATATTTGCTATAATATTCATTAGGTTAATTGATTATATGTTGGCTGTATGTCACGTCATATTAAAGGTTTATCTCGCTCCCAAGCAACCCTCTTTCCAGAAATGCTTGAAGATTTTGTCGCTAAAGAAAATCCTGTTAGAGTAATTGATGTATTTGTCGATGGTTTAGATTTAGAAAACCTTGGTTTCAAAGGTGTTCAATCTAAAGCAACTGGCCGACCTGGTTATCACCCCGCCATATTACTCAAAATTTATATCTATGGTTATTTAAACCGAATTCAGTCATCACGCTGTCTAGAGCGAGAAACACAACGTAATGTTGAACTTATGTGGCTCACGGAGCGTTTATCCCCAGACTTTAAAACGATTGCTGACTTTAGAAAAGATAACCACAGTGGAATTAAAAACACCTGTAAAACCTTCGTTCAAATGTGCCATAAATTCAATATGTTTAGTGAAGCGACTGTTGCTATAGATGGTAGTAAGTTTAAGGCATCCAACAACAAAGATAAAAACTACACTCCAAGTAAAATGAAGTCTCATATTGAGCGAGTAGAAAAGCATATTAATAATTATTTTTTGAAGCTTGAACAGTCAGATTCACAAGAGAACACATCACAATACATTGCTAATATTGAATCTAAATTAGATTTCTTAAAACAACACCTCGTTGAACTAAAAGAGATGGAATTAGCCGTCAATAATCATCCTGATAAACAAGTATCAACAGTCGATCCTGATTCTCGCTTGATGAAAACACAGGGCATGACACGAGCGATTTGCTATAACATACAAAGCGCTGTCGATACTAAACATCATTTAATTGTTGCTCACGAAGTCACCAATACAACAGATAGGGGGCAGTTGTGCAATATGACCAAACTGACACTTAAAGCGTTAGGGAAAAGTGTTACAACAATATTGGCAGATAAGGGTTATTACAGCCGACAAGATATTAAAGATACTCAAGATTTAGGTGTATCGACGCTTGTACCAAAAACCGATACATCAGGCTCAGAAAAGAAGGGAATTTTTAACAAGTCACTGTTTGAATATAATCAAGATAATGATGTTTATATTTGCCCTGCGGGCAATGAGCTTCAACATCGATTCAATGCGATAGAAGGAGGGTTAGATATCAAAATTTACTTCAATGGTATGGCTTGTAAAAATTGCACTATCCGAAGCCAATGTACCCGTTCTAAAAAAGACCCAAGAAGAATGAGACGTTGGATCCATGAAGCTGATATGGAAAAAATGGAAGCCTTGCTCAAAGCAACGCCTGATGCGATGCTTCAACGAAAACAAACGGTTGAACATCCCTTTGGTACGATTAAGTTGTGGGCAGGAGCCACGCACCTTTTAACAAGAGGGTTTAAAAATGTCAGTACAGAATTGAACCTGCATGTATTGGCGTATAATTTAAAAAGAATGCTCAATATATTTGGAATAGAAAAGTTGATGAAGGAAGTGATGTTGCCGTAAGAGGTAACTCTTTCCTTAAAAGACCCAAATATGTTTCAAATAGGAGCCAATATCAGCAATTTTGAACGAATAAAAAATATAAAGCATGGATATTCATAAATATCGGCTTCGCTACGCGAAGCCTTCTAAATAGCTGATATAAACCCTCAATAATGAAAACTTACAATAATTAGTTTTCACACAGGCTGGGCTATAAGTGACCATTCAGTACATAGCTTAGGAGGTTTTTAAATTTTCTTATTTTTTGTGACGTCTTTTATAGTTTTCTCACGACTTTTGACGTAGATTTTTCAATTGATTTAACTCAATCTAGCTACAGCCAAGAAAATCCTGAACGAGAATTCTCATTATTAGTGAAGATCCACAAATAGCGCAAAGGGAAAATATCGATACTCAACGAACTCACCTACTATTACTACCGTCTTTTTATCGGCAGTAATTAGCGATAACCTGACTTAAGTCAAAGTATAACAACACGATAATATTATAATAATGAGTGTATTAATCCCTTATTATTGTCTTTTATCGGTGTAAATTTTACCGTCAAGACCGTTTAAAACCGTGTTACAAAATCTATACTACCTTAGCGAACTTATTTTATTACTTATTATCCACCTCGATTGGACAGCTTATGTTTGAGATATTTACCGATTTAGCCACATGGTTAGTTGTTGATATATTTGGCTTATCTAGAACAACAAAACTAGGCGATGCCCTTCATTTTTTTATCGAAGACACCACTAAGATATTCTTTTTGTTATTGATAATGATCTACGCTATTGCTTTATTAAGAGCGTCAATGAATGTTGAAGGTATTCGTGATTACTTAGCCGGTAAACATTCAGGGGTTGGTTATTTACTTGGCTCAAGTTTTGGCGCAATAACGCCGTTTTGTTCTTGCTCGAGTATTCCGGTATTTTTGGGTTTTACATCAGCAGGGATCCCTGTGGGTATAACGATGTCATTTCTCATTACATCACCACTGATAAATGAAGTAGCAGTATTGCTGTTACTTAGTTTATTGGGATGGAAATTTACCCTGCTTTACATTGTGGTTGGTATGTCTGTTGGCATATTAGGCGGTATTTTTCTTGATGCCATAAAAGCTGAACGTTGGTTGCAATCTTTTGCCGCCAAAGCGTTAGAACGCGGTCAAAACACGGTAAGAGTTAAAGCTAAACAATCTGCAATATTATCGTTAAAACAAAGACATACTTTTGCAAAGGAAGAGCTCAGCGAAATTTTTGGACGAGTATGGAAATGGGTCATTGTAGGTGTAGGGTTAGGCTCAGCTTTACATGGTTTTGTACCCGACGGTTGGATTCAAGCGCATTTAGGCGATGGGCAATGGTGGTCAGTCCCTTCTGCAGTTTTACTTGGCATACCTTTATATTCTAATGCGACCGGTGTTATTCCTGTCATGGAAAGTTTACTTAAACAAGGCCTTCCTATAGGAACCACACTCGCTTTTTGTATGAGTACTGTAGCTGCAAGTTTTCCTGAGTTCATCTTATTAAAGCAAGTCATGCAATGGCGATTATTGGCGATACTTTTTATCCTATTGCTTAGTGCATTTACTTTAATTGGTTGGACATTTAATTTTTTAAGCCCATTTATTTAATACTTAACTAAAGAGAAAATATTATGATAGAAATAAAAGTACTGGGTACTGGCTGTACTAAATGTATAAAGACTGTTGAAAAAATTTCTAAAATAGCCAAAGAATTGAATATTAATGTTCAGGTAATAAAAGAAACAGACCCTGAAGTTATTATGGAATATGGCGTAATGACTACCCCAGCAGTTTTAATTAATGATGTTAATGTGCATAGCGGCTCGATCCCAGACAGAGATACTATTCAGTCATGGTTAATCAACTAAGAGTATCTGGCAAGTGATACATACAGCTTGATAACTAACAAATAGCGTTATCAAGCTGTAAGCAATGTTATTTAAAAATCTTTCATTATGCCTGATAAAGCATTTACTTTGCCTGAAATTCGCTAGAAAAGACTTTTGAAGGCATCCCAAATACCTAAAGATTCATTTGGAAACAAATCTATTCCTAACCATGATTTTAATAAATAAATTAACAAAAACACACAACCAATCATGGCTAAACCAAAGACGAATATAAATAATAAAAACATAGCAAAAGCAATAAAACGTTCAGTGTGTGTAAGCCCCCTTCTATTAATACCCACTAGAAAAACAATATAGAAACTCCAAGGGAGAAAAGGCAATGCTAATGTAGGTCTAAAATCTACATTGTGACTTCGCCAGTCTTGGGTACTAATGCTTTTTTGTAATGCTTTACGTTGTTTATAAGTGAAACTTTCTGCAACAGATTTATCCATGCCACTTAATAGCTGATTAACTTTTGAGTTATCATCTGATTTATTATTACGCGCCATAGTGCCTCTAAATAACTATTATGAGTAGTACAAGAACTGATATAGATTATAGGTCTTCATTACACTTTTAACCTTATTGTTTAATTGAACTATTGCCAAAATTTAACATGGCAAACTTTTCAATTCGTCGATATAGCTTGCTCGGTAAAAACTTTAACCAAGCACAGCCTAACGTCATTATCGTGCGACTAGGCTCTTGAAAAAGTATCCTGTAATTACAAAATATTGCTTGATGAATAAGCTTAAAAGCTGTCAGTTTACTTTCAGACTGTATCGCCCGTCTGGCTAAATAACGAAGCTGGTATGCCCTTGCTAAGCTATAAAACTGTTTGAAAAAGGTTGGATCAGAAGCTTGGTTTAGCATAACGGCATGTTGCCAACTTGAATACTGCTTATCAACATCTGCTGAAAGGCCAGTATCGTTAACACGATAATAAGTTAAAGGTTTGGCAATACCAGCAAATTTCCATGTAGTGGTTAATGCTATTCGAGTCCATAATTCGATATCTTCAGATTGTCTCAAACTTTCATCAAAATACATTTTTCGATATTTATCTCTTTTAACACCAAAATAGCCAATTTCTGCTAATAACGCCCGTCTAATCACTGGCGATGAGCCATTACCTACTGGATTACGACAAAAAATATGTTGTTTAGTTATATTGCTCAGCTTAGGAAATTGACCAACGCCCAAAAGTACGCCCTCTTCATTAATAAATAATGACGGACAGTAACTTACTCCTACCTTAGGGTTCGCTGATAGGTGTTTAATATGCTTAGCTAATTTATCTTTAGCCCAGTAATCGTCAGCATCGAGTAAAGCAACATATAAACCACGAGCCGCATCTATACCGGTGTTTCTTGCGCCAGACAAACCACGATTAGTCTGGTGAATAAGTCTAATTCTAGGATCTGTAAATTGATTCACTTTATTTAAGGTATCATCAGTACAACCATCATCCACTAAAATAATTTCAAAATGATGATAGGTTTGTTTAAGAACGCTATTGATACTTTGTTCAATATATTTTCCAACGTTATACATTGGAATAATAACTGATACTATTGGAACGGCATTAGATTTCATGTGATTTTTTTCCTATTAAATAAAGTACGTAGGTTATAATTTAAGGGTTTAAGAACATTAATTAAGTAAAGCGGGATCAAGCAAAACAGACTGCTAAAAAAGATAACAACAGCGAATTCCATTGGCTCTTTTGGCATCATAATAATGAGCGTGAGTAAAGAAACTGACAGGCAAATTAAACGAGTAAAGGTTTCAAGGTGGTATTGCTCTGTTGCACGTTGAAAACAACAAGCAATATCAATAATTAAATTAGGTAATGCCACTAAGCATAATATTGTGATGATAGGCACAGCAGACGACCATTTATCGTCGAACAGAATCGGTACATAAATAGGAGCGATTAAAGCCTGAAAAACGAATAAAAAACCAATGGATAATGAAAGAGCAAATATTTTCTTTTGTTGTGCTAATAGCTGCCCTTCTCGAGCTAACTTGCAAATATAAGGATATAAAGCAGCCATATAAACTTGATTAATTGACTGACTTAAACCTACCCCAGCATTTTTTGCAAAACTATAAAAACCAAAAAGCTCAGGGGTTAGTAACTTACCGGCAATAAAAGTATCGGCATGAACTCGAATTCCTCGTAAAAATTCTGTATTAAAAAGCTTTCCTGATGTTCTTAACATCTGCTTGATTACGGTTTTATCAAAACCAATGCCATATGATTGAACCGGTGCGAATGAAAATAACAACAACCAAAATAGCGAAAAGGCGATTTTACCCAAAGCAACAGCAAAGATGTCAGCCCCAAGTAAAGCGGCTACCGCTATAGATACATTTTCGATGATGACACAAACACCATTTCTGATACTAAACCAACGCATTTTATTATCGCGCTGTAACAAAAATATTTTTACACTCACCCAAGGATAGAGCAGATAAATAACAGCCATTATTTTGAGTAATGAGGCAATATCATCATTGTCATAAAGTGACGATAGAAAGTCTGCAGAGCTCCACTGACCCATAGCGATAGTGAGACAGATAGCCCATTGGATGACCATACCACTTTTTGCAAAACTAGCGACTTGCGCTTGTTTGCAATTAATAATTTGACTACCTACACCGGCCCGTAATATTAATGCAAAGACATCATGAAAGGCCAGCGCTAACATAGAGGTACCATAAGAGATTGGCGATAATTGTGAGGCAAGTACAACAATAGTGAAAATTCTGGAGACTTTAGCAACAAACTCGGCACTAAGTAACCAAATAGCATTTGATAACAGCTCAATTACCGAATTAAATTGCGTCCTCAATAAAGACATTAACTGCACTAGAACACTCCTGAATTATCATTGTTAAATCGTTAACAATGATACCTTCAAGTTTCGTTCCAACATTCAATTTATTTTAATCAACTGATTATTATAGGTTTTATTTTATACTTAGGTATTGCACTGATAATAATTTGCACTTTGAAAAAAAATACCAGCACTTTTTGCAAATTAAAAATGGTATTAATCTAGCGCAGGTACTTGCCATTGCTGAATTTTTCGATAAAGCGTTGATGGACTCACACCTAGTTCACTGGCCGCTTTGACAATGTTATCTTCACACAATGCAATTGCTTGTTCAATGGCATGCTTTTCGACGTCAGCTAAGGTAATTATTGAAGGTGTTAAATTAGCTGTATTGAGCATCGGTGTCTGCATATTGATATCATCCGGTGTCGAGATAACCGCCTGTTGCGCGGGGGGTGTTGCAAGAGCAGGCTGTTTAAACTGTCGACCAAGTTGCTGAACAATCACTTGTTCAGAAATTAAGGGTCCTTCAGACATAATTGTTGCGCTATGAATAATATTTTGCAGTTGTCTAACATTACCTGGCCAAGAGTACGATGTAATTAATACCTCAGCCTTAGTTGAGAAACCCGCAAAAACTTTTTCTTCAATTTTACTAAAGTGGCTTAAGAAATATTCGGCTAACTTCACAATATCACTACCACGTTCATTTAAAGCGGGTAACGCAATAGAAATAACATTGAGCCGATAAAAGAGATCTTCACGTAGTTTCTTTTCATCAATGGCAACTTGAGGGTCTCGATTGGTTGCACTGATAAAACGAATATCTACTTTTTCTTCTTTACCGCTACCGACCTTTTGAAAACAACCTGTTTGAATAAAACGTAATAATTTAGCCTGTAAACTGATATCCATTTCACCAATTTCATCAAGAAATAAGCTGCCGCCGTTGGCCAATGACGCTGCACCGTCACGATTTGAAACAGCACCGGAGAATGCTCCTTTGATGTGACCAAAAATTTCTGATTCCATCAGTTCTGAGGGTATAGCGGCACAATTGAGCGCAATAAAAGGCCCATTTTTTCTTTTACTTAAGCGATGAATTGCCTGTGCAGCAACTTCTTTTCCTGAGCCACTAGGCCCAGTAATAAATACAGAGGCACTGCTGGGAGCGCTTTGTTCGATACAAGAATAAACAAATTGCATCGGAATTGAATCGCCAATAAAGCCTTCAAATTTTGCTTTGTGATATTTTTGGTATTGATCAATCGTTCTTCGCATTAAAGTACGTTCAGCAAGTATATGCTGGAGCTGTAATGCTTGCTTTAACTTAACAATAAGTTCGAAATTATCCCAAGGTTTATGTAAAAACCCCCAAATGTGCCCTGAATTAATCGCATTAAGTACCGTATCCATGTTGTCGCATCCGGTTAAAACAATACGAACAGTTTCCGGTGAAATTTGAGCAACTTGTTCAAGTAACTGATTACCGTCCATATTGGGCATATTGATATCAGAAACAATGACATCAACATGACATTCTTTAATCACCTCAAGTGCTTCACCGCCGCTAGCAGCCGTTAAAATAGTCGCATCCACTTTACCCGCAATACGTTGTAGCGATCTTAAAATAGCGGGTTCATCGTCAACAAATAAAATGACCGATTTATTCAAATTTTGCATTTTTTTCCTTAAAATCAACACTAAAGCCCAATAACTTTCCTATAAAACAGTGTTACATTTAGCTATAATTATTTTTTATTCCACATTTAAAACTTAATGTATCGCCTGAACAATTACAAATATTGTTAAGGTAAATTGACTTATTAATTATAATAATATCAATAATTTTTGAATAAATAACCGTTATAACTATAATATATGTTTATTATTTATCACTATAAAGTAAAAAATAGATAATATAGTGATCGTTATAATTAACATCATTAAAACTATTTATTTCAGTTGTAAAATTTATAGGGAGAAATTATGTCAGATAGTAGTACCCAAAATGCTTTGTATTCAGATATGACTGTTTTATGTGTTGATGATGAAAGAATTATACTCAGGACTTTGCAACGTTTATTTCACCGCAAGTCATATAATGTCATTATTGCTAATAGTGCTAAAAACGCACTAGAGATTTTAGAGAAAACGCACGTGGATATCGTTGTTTCTGATATGAGAATGCCTGAAATGGACGGCGCAGCGTTATTAGCAATAGTGGCTAATTCACACCCAGACACTTACCGAATAGTATTAAGTGGTTATGCTGATTTTGAATCAACCGTGGCAGCAATTAATTTAGGTAAAATCAATCGTTTTATCAATAAACCTTGGAATAATGATGACCTAATTAATGCTGTTGAAGAAGGTTTGGAGATCACTCATTTAAAAAAGGAAAACCATAATCTAAAACGTAAAATTGAAAAGAAAAATAAATTACTTAAAAGTTTAAATCATGACTTAGAGGGAAAAATAAATTTACGCACCAAACAAATTAGAACGTCATTAACAAGAAATGAACAAGACAATAAAGCCTGTGAGAAAATGTTATTTAACTTCATTGCGATCAGTCCTGATCTTAATGCTGATTTTGCGAAAAATGTAGCACAATTAGCCGGCCGATTAGGAGAAAAGCTCTGCTTAGATAAAGAAGCATTGCATGATATTCGCTTATCAGGATTTCTCAACGAAATTGGATTGTTAGGGTTTGATTCAACCATTGTTTGTACCCCCTTTAATTTACTCAATTTCGAACAAAAAAAGATTTTTTTGACTCAGGGGGATATTGCTCAACAAATTCTTTCGCCAGCGCAACGTTTAAATGGTGTCAAAGCAATACTAACTTATCAATTTCATTCGCTAGCAGAACTAAAAAATAAAGTGAATAGTAAAACATTGCTTGCCTGTAAAATCATAAGTGTTGCAAGAGACTATTGGCGATTTTCTTGGGGTAAGATTGACGTTAAAAGACTAGATCATAAGCAAGTGCTGGTCGCGTTAAATAAATCGAAAGGTTTGAAATATGCCAAAGAAGTTTTAGATATATTAATGGCCAACCCCGAATTAGTTATTGATAATATTTCTGAACAAGGCTTAACGACACGACAACTTTTACCCGACATGGTATTAAAATATGGTTTGTTTTCTGCAAATAACTTGCTTATTTTAGCTGAAGGTCATGAATTTACCGAACACACAATTAATAAGTTAATTGAATACGAGATTAATCAAAAACACCAATTTACGATTGTTATTGAACCATTATCATTATCATAATTTAAGGAAATTACCATGCAAGGTTCTATATACACCACATTTTCCGAAATGGTCATTGAAAAAATGGGCATGTCGGTATGGAATGAGTTGTTAGATAAAGTAAAACCAAATTCTGAAGGTATTTATACTAACGGTATGCAGTATGAAGACTCCGAAATAATGGCTTTTGTGGCTGAACTATCGACATTAACCCAAATTGATCCGCCCACGTTAGTTCGCACCTTTGGTGAATATTTATTTATTCATTTATTTAATAGTAGCCCTGCTAACTTATCACATATTGATAATTTAAAAGATTTTCTCATTTGTATAGACGGTGTTATTCACAAGGAAGTTAAGCGTGTTTATCCAGATTCTTATTTACCCAGTTTTAAATACGATGAAAAACCTAATGGCGATTTAATTATGTTTTATCAATCTAAGCGCAAGTTGTGCCATCTTTCTGAAGGATTAATTTCGGGTGCGGCTCAACACTTTAAACAAGCTATTGTAATTGAACACCCTGAATGCATGCATGATGGAGCCGAAAAATGTAAATTAATAATATCTTTCAAGGATTAACATGACTGAAGAAGACGCGTATAAAACAGCCTATATCCGCGAAAAAAAGGCACGACAGTTGGCCGAAAAGCTACTTGAAGAGAAAACACGACAATTATACGATAATGTTTTAAATCTTGAAGGGGTTGTTGCTGAATTAAAAACAACTCAAGCACAACTTATTCAGTCAGAAAAGATGTCTTCACTGGGACAACTTACGGCTGGTATTGCGCATGAAATTAATAATCCTATTGCTTATTCATACAGTAATCTCTTTTATTTATCTGAAAATATTACTGAAATCTTTAAACTCGACAAAATTATACAAGATAATTTACCTCTCAAAGATAATGTTGACTCAATGTTGCGACAATATCAAAGTATGCGTAAAGAAATTGATGCTGACTACTTAATAACTGACATCCCTTCTCTGTTAGCCGATACCATTGAAGGAGTAGAGCGCGTTAAAAAGATAGTTAACAATTTAAAGAAAATCTCTTATAAAGGAGATGAAGCCTTTACCGCTTTTAGTATTAATGATTGCATTAAAGAATGTATTAAAGTATCTGCTAATGAAATAAAATACTCTATGACCATTAATCTTGAGCTTTCTGATTGTGGTGACGTTATGGGGCAACCATATGATTTAAATCAGGTCTTTATTAACTTATTTATGAATGCTTCACATGCTTGCTCAACCAATGGGATATTGACCATTACAACAACCCAAGAGCAAGATAGCGTCATTATTTACGTGCAAGATAATGGTAGAGGAATAAGTGAAGAAAATATCTTAAAAATATTTGATCCTTTTTATACCAGCAAACCTGTTGGCGAAGGTACGGGTTTAGGTTTGCCCATATCACATGGCATCATTGAAAAGCATCACGGTACAATTACAGTCACCAGTGAAGTAGATGTTGGTACATGTTTTAAAATACGCCTACCGCTTGCAAATCCACCGATTAACTAACACGTGACACTTTTTTTCCTAAACCAACCTTTTAACTATAAAGTGTTGGTTTAGAGACCTTTATCCGCTAGCACCAGCATAAATTTTGTCACTTATAATATTTGTCAAGGTAAGTTCGCATTTTGCAACAGCCCCAAAAAAATTCACCCTCTTTATCTATATAATACTTTCTTACTCGCTGTTAGCCCATTAGAAGAGCGGTTTATAAATAATGGAGTAGTTATTGCAGGTTACTTAGTTGAGCACTTTTCACCGGTAGAGAAGTTGATTAATCCATTTGCAGTAAAGGTGACATTTATGACCAATAAAACATTAGTACTCAGCATTGCCCTAAATGGTTACCAGTTAATGTATAACAAAGAACTAGCAACACACAAAAACTATGCAAAAAAGCAAGGATACTGCCATCAAGCGGTAACTCGGCCTTATATTTCTAAATTAGGCGTAGAGTGTTGTTGGCTTAAATTAACGCTAATGCGAACAGCTCTACTCTCGGGATACGACACCGTTATATTTTTAGATGCTGATACTGTGGTAAATGATAATTGCCCTGCTTTAAAAACAATAGTAGAAGATAAAAAATATATTTATATGGCAAAAGGTTATTCTAATCGCTTTAATTCTGGTGTACTCATTGCCTTGAATAATAAACAAACCATTGAATGGCTGACCAGTATTATTGATTCCAGACTTACTCGCATACAAAAAATAAACAAGGTTGGCTGGGGTGAAAACGGTCATGTCATAGAATTAAGTAAAGGGGTAAGTTTTATAAAAGAGCTCGAACAAAAATGGAATAATACCTTTGACTATGACTTAAGTGACTATATTAGACACAGCAATTGTGGCCCTATGCGCACCAGCATTATTAATAATTTATTTCATAAAATTGTTTTCTCTCTCTCTGCCCGCATACTAGCCTTTGTTAATAGAAAACAACCAACGTCAGTGCAAGCATGTAATGAAGACGACCTGTCGCGAGAAACAAGTATCATCTTATCGCTTTATCCAAAATTAGTCCGTTGTTAGCATCCTAAAATAAATTGCAAAATGATAATTCAAATTTTTATTTTGCAATTTAGTACTTCTCTTTTTTTTGCAAAAAGTAGCCTCGATAAAATAAAATCATTATAAAACAGACATATAAAATAAATATTCAAGTTGGCACAACTTAAGCAATGTACAGGTTAACTGATAATAATTTAGGTTAGCTGAAATGATAAAAACTAAAATTTCACTACAAACAATAACTCAATCGTTAACACACATTGATGCCATTAATCATCAATACCGTGGCAACATTGTCGATAAGCCTATAGCACTGATCCTTATATTAATACTGCTTCCGTGTTTCTTGTTAAATACAATCTTGGCGATAACGACAAGAAGAAACTTATTTTCAAAACAATACAAGACTGATGCCTTAAGCAGAAAAGTCACATTACACAGTTTTAGTTGTGGCCTCTGGGTAAAAACTGCGGTTTTGTTTGATATTTGTTTAGGTAAGATTTCTTTTTGCGGCATTCCTTTAACTCATCGACTTTCACCCGACATTCAGCTTTGTGTGCTTAACCAAATTAAGTGTAAAGCAGGAATTTTTAGTCTTTATGACTTGCACCTTAAAACTGGGTTAACAGTGATGACGCCCGAGCAACTACTTGAACAACAACTCAATGGTAACTTAACTGATTATCTAGCGCTGATCAGTAAAAGTTTTATCTCGATTATTATTTATGGCCAAAAGATTAAAAGACTTAAAGAATCTAAATACTTATCTTTATTTGGTTTAGACGTTAACAATACTTCAATGGCGGAAGCTGTTGAATGGATAACATCGAGTGATATACCGGCAAGTAAAACGAAAATAGGTTTTTTTATTAATGCGCACTCCATTAATTTGTCGATTAGCAATCCAACCTTCTTTAACCAACTAACAAAAGCCGATGCATTGTTCGCTGATGGCTCGGGTATGAGATTAGCAGCAAAAAAAGCAGGCTTCCTGCTTAATGGCAACAATAACGGAACAGATATGTTACCTCATCTTTGTAAAAACTGTGTTGAAAGTAGTCAATCTTTATATTTCTTTGGTGCTAAACCAGGGATTGCAGATCAAGCAGCAAAGGCATTAAGCGCTCAATTTCCAGGACTACATATTGCAGGCACCGAGCATGGGTATAACGGCACAGAGAGTACCCAAAAAATTATCACCGCAATAAATGACAGTGGTTGCGACGTTTTATTAGTTGCTATGGGGTCACCTATACAAGAGCAATGGTTACTCGACCACAGAGACCAATTACGATGTAAAACAGCATTAGCCGTAGGTGGACTATTTGATTTCTATTCTGGCAATATTTCTCGTTCACCGATGTGGTTAAGAGAAATGGGGATGGAGTGGATTTGGCGCTTAATGCAAGAACCTCGTGAAAAATTTAATCGTTATGTTATTGGTAACCCACTTTTTTTATATAGAACCTTTTTACTTGGCTTAGTAAATACTGGAGCAAAATAATGACTATTCAAATATTAAATAAAATTAAAAATCAGGCGTTATTGACTAAAACGCACAAAGCTATTGTTATAAATTACCAACACAAAGGCATTCCAGTTATTTTACAGCAAAGTATTGCGCTACTTGCCTTAATACTCATTAGCCCTTTACTTCTAATTGTGATTATTTTAATTAAAACAGAAAGTCTGGGTGGTGCATTGTTTTCTCAAACTAGAGTGGGTGAAAATGGTCGACATTTTAAAATGTATAAATTTAGATCTATGTATTTAAAATCTGACCCACTTTTTAAAGAACCAGACCCTTCGCAAAGCTCTCGTGAAGGTGTTTGTAAGAAATACATTAATGACCCTAGAATTACTAAGGTTGGACAATTTATTAGAAAATATTCTATTGATGAGTTACCACAATTATTTAATATTGTTAGAGGGGATATGTGTTTAGTAGGCCCAAGACCCGCATTATCAATTGAAACTTATGAATATGATAATTTTATCCAACCAAGATTATTTACTAAGCCTGGATTAACTGGTTTATGGCAAGTATCTGGCCGCGCAGACACTAATTTTGAAGAACAATTACAGTTAGACAAATCTTACATTAAGCAACAAAGTTTTTTAATGGACTGTAAAATAATAGCCTTGACCATTCCCGCGGTATTAATGGCGAAAGGTGCTTATTAGTTAAAACAACCTATAACATTTAGCTAAAGTATAAATGGCTAAAAGAACAGTAAAGTGAATTGATTAACTCATAATCAATTCACTTTTTTTATTTTTTATCTTTTATCTTTTATCTTTTATCAGCAAAGTATCCATATATTCGGATAAAAAGGCTTTTGCAAAATAGATATAGCCCATTGCAAATTGCAAATTTATATTTTTAAATACCGAACAATTACAAAAAAAACCTATAAAATACAATAGGTAAAATAAAAGTAATCAGTTGGTACGTTAAGTGCAATAACGGTGTAGAGAGTTAAAATCGTTATGGAGAATTCAATGTCGTTTTACCCACCTAAAAGTTACAAAATAATGCCAGCGCTTATCGCGCTCATTGGAATTTTAGTTTTACAGGGTTGTGCTAAGCACTCATCCGTAGATATTGATAAGTCTGCACTTAGATTTTATGGTACGCCCGCTGACAATGGTGATGACTTTATTCATGAGCAAGCACCTAAAACGCTATTTTCAGATGGATTAAATTGCAGTCAGTTTCAAGATATGGGCGCAGCCCTAAATTATAGAACAGACAAGCCATTAAATTTACATTCATCAAATATGAAAGCTTCAGCAGAGAATGACCCTATTCTTGCTCAAGGTTTATTATTAAGTCCTGGGGATTTAGTTGAAGTACTTATTGAAGATGGTGAAGGTTTTAATGGTCGTTATATTGTTGATAACGCGGGATATGTAAAACTACCTATTATAGGTGTTGTTTCAGCAGGCGGTGCGACAACCAATAAATTAGAAACCAAAATTGAATTAGCCTTAATTAGAGCAGAAATATTTCAGCCCGCCAGTGCTAGCGTGACCATACACGTATTAAATTGGTCATCAATTGAGGTATCTGTTGCCGGTGCCGTTTTTAATCCCGGTACTGTATTAATCAATAGAAAAAGTAAAGGTGTTCAAAACTCTGAACATCTGGACGCTTATGGTGATTATTCAACCACGCGTTTATTGTCTGAAGCAATTAGAACAGCATCAGGTATTAGACCGGATGCTAAATTAGACCAAATTATTTTAATACGTAAAGGCTGGCAAGTACAAATAGATATGACAGGCATGTTAACTGGCGAATTAGTTAAAGATTATCCTTTAGTCGCAGGTGACCGAGTCATAGTACCCAGTACTGGTTGCTTTCAAGCGCATTTAGTTAGACCAAGCCAAATTACACCTAAAGGATTTCGTGTATTTATGTCTAACCTGATTGATTCAGCGGGCGATAATGCGAGTGCTGGTATTGGTAAATTTGCAACAAGTTTGCCCTATGGTACACGCTTATTACAAGCGGCGGTTTCTGCTAATTGTGTCGGTGGTAAAGATTGGACCAATGCGCCACGTCGAGTCGTACTTGCGAGTAAAAATCCAATTACCGGTGAAACACAAGTTATCGAACGCTCGGTAGAAGCATTAATGACGACACCAAATCAAGACAATATTAACCCTTACTTAATGCCTAATGACGCCGTTGCCTGTTACGACTCAAATATTACTAACTTTCGTGATATCGCCAAGACAGTTGTCGACATCCTGCTTCCTATTAAATTGTTATAAGTGAATTATGAAATATCCTATTGTAACGTTAACGTCATTTGGACTATTCAGAGCAAGAACATACTCAGTGTTAAAGCGCCCTTATTTAGTGGTTGGTTTAGCTTGTTATTTAGTTGTTGCACTGCTTATTATGCTTTATTTGAATAAGGCTCCGTCATTTACCAGTGATATGGAAATGGTCTTACCTGGAACGGGTAGCAGTAACAGTGTATCACTGGATAATGTCGGCCAAGTTGTTTCACAAACTAATACCCCTTTTTCTGGTGGTGGCTTTAACCCACGTGTTAATTATAAAGAGATGCTTTCAAGCCGAGGTGTTAGGGGGCGTGCTGCTGAGAAACTAAATATTTCGCTTGATGAACTTGGTCAACCAAGAATTAAGCTCACCGAGCAAACCTCTATTATTTCATTGGAGATGAGTGCTGGCAGCTCAAAATTCGCACAAGAAAAAACCTTTGCCATATATGAATCTTTACAAGACGAGTTGAGTAATCTACGCGCCGATGAAGTGTTACGACGCGACCGGAGTATTAACCATGTTCTTGACCAATACCGGGAAAGAATGAATATAACCCGTAATGCTATTGTTGATTTTCAACAGCGTTCGATTGTGGTTTCAACCGATCAAATGAATCAATTAGTTAAAACCTTATCCGGTGTTAAAGAAAAACGACTTTATGTCAAAGCTGAAACAAGGCAATTACAAGAGTATATTTATCAATTAAGTGAAGAGCTTGGGGTTTCACCCAAATTAGCAGGACAAGCATTCGCCCTACAATCAGACGTTGAATTTAGAGCTTATATTACCGAATTAAAGGAAAGTATTACTCGTCTGACCGAATACAGCTCTCGATGGGGGGTTAATCATCCAAAAGTGAAAGCACAACAAAAAAGATTAAACTTTACCCGAATTGCGATAAACCAGAGAAGCAGCGAAATGTACGGTGTTAATTCAAATGAGATATTCAATTCCTTAAATTTGGATTTGAACCCCAAACGGGCTGAGTTATTCGCTGACTTAATTGCCGCTTACGCAAAACAAAAAGGCCAAGATTCAATGCTTGCTGATTTAGGACGTTCTGTTGAACATCTTGGTGACCAATTAAAGGTCTACTCTAGAGAAATAGTGGAATTAGAGCGGTTACAAAGAGAATTTAACATGGCAGAAGCTATTTTCACCTCTGCAGCCGCAAGATTAGAAGCAAGTAAAGCAGACATTTTTGCCTCGTATCCTGTATTACAAATGCTGACAACCCCTTCTTACCCAACGAAACAAGGTAGTCCTAAAAATATCATTGCCTTTGTTGGTGCTGTAGCCGGGTTTTTATTTATTACCTTTGGCTTGTTAGTTTTATCGCAACGCAACAAATTAATTCAAGTTTTACTCAAGAAAAGCTAATTTGGCTAATAGAAGTTAACCCTATCAAAGCTTAATCGCCTTGATGTAGGGTTATCTTTAGCCTTATCTTAGACTGCTCCTTATTTTATCAACCCTATTCCCAATATTGTGCAGATTAAATCTGTAAATAATAAAGGTCTTTATTAAGAAATAATGAATTGCAAAATGAAAATCCTATTTTTATTTTGCAATTCAAAGATAAAGCCTGCCTCAATAAAAACAAACAAAACCTATAACATCAATAACTTAAAGTAAATAAAAAGATTGGCACAGTTTTAGCAATGAGTAGGTTAGCATCAATTTACTAATGATTAATGCAATGCCGGCTAAAGATAATAATACTTTTATATTAAGCCTTTATTCATCCATTTGGACAAATTAACTTATGGCTTCACAGCATCCCATAGCAAGTTCTACCGAAGAAAAGCTAGTTTGGTTTGGGTTAACACTTACCTATCCATTCTTCGCATTCGGTGGTCTTTATGTTATGGGCTCAGTGATAGGTTGGATGATCTTTATTGTGGTTTTATTACGTTGGTATGTAAACGGTAAAGACAATAATGCAGTGATACCTGCCATTGTTTGGTTATGGATCCTTGGTGGTTTTTTTATGTTAGTCGCGCTACTCATTGGTCATTCGAATTGGGATCTGGGACTAGCGAAAACCATCAAGTCTTCAATTGGTTGGGCAAAAGGATGGGCACTGATGCCGCTATTTTTATTTATTGGCGCCTTTGTTGATATTAAACCGCAATTAGTGGTTAGAGCCGTATGCGTTGTTTCGTTTCATTCGTTAATTTTTGCCGGTGTGACTGTTGTTCTTTATATGGTTGGCGCCCCTGGTGATTTATTTATATCACCACTACAAGTGATTGGTGGACCCGGTGAAAGCTTCTTTACAGTAAGTTTATTTGGTTTAAACCCTGAAACTGGTGGTGGACGTTGGAGGTTTTTTACTCCTTGGGCACCTGCAGCAGGATTTATGGCATGTATATTTTTAATTTTTACAAGCCAAGAGAAAGAACCTTTTTGGAGAAACTCAGGTTTAGTCGGCAGTTTCATCATGTGTTTACTCTCACAATCACGTGCTGGTTGGGTTATTTATATCGCATTAGCGCCACTATGCTTTTTCAGTAAGCATTTTAAAAATCCACTGCTTATTATACTTTTTGGGTTGTTCATTCCAGCCATTTTATTATTAGGCGAACCGTTATTTAATTTAATCACTAGCAGCTACGAAGACATTAAAGCTTCGCGCCCTGATTCAACGCGAGTACGTAATACGCTAGAAGTACTTGCCTTGCAACGTTGGGAGTCAGAAGCGCCAATTTGGGGACATGGCATTGTTGAGAAAGGACCAAAAATTGTTGAAGGAATGCCTATAGGTTCACACCACAGCTGGTATGGACTGTTATTTGTCAAAGGCATAGTAGGACTTTTAGCATTAGCTATACCTTTAACCTTTACCTGTATCTATTTATTTTGGCATAGCCTTAAAAGCGAGATTTGTTATACCGCTGCACTAATGGCAATCGTTTTTATCTGTTACTCATTTTTTGAAAATCTAGAAATATTAAGTTTTATTTATTGGCCAGCACTTTTATGGATAGGCATTGCCCTTAATCCACTAAAATCAGGAGAAAGACATGTTTAAGAAATACGATGCTTATTTAGTAGGCTATTACGGCATGCAAAATAGCGGCGATGATGCGCTGATGTATGCAACAGCTTGGGCGGCTCAACACATTATTGGTTGTAAAAAGGCCCTAGTAGGTTTGTACGGCGATTACCTCAGAGAAACACAAACGAATCATCAACTACCGCTCAAGTTTAACCAGCAATTTCCAGGACAAAATAGGTTATTGCATTATAAAGCTGCACTTCAAAGTAAACGTATTATTTTTGGTGGTGGCTCGGTTTTACACAGTGAAACAGATATAAACCTTAAAAGACAATTAATGTCTTTATCAAGCCCTAAAAATAGCTTAGCCGTAGGCGTTGGAATTGGTCCGTTCAATTCAACTGCCGCAGAAAAAGCTTGTTCAAAATTTTTAAATGAATGTGGTTATATTGGCGTCAGAGACAGTGAAAGTTTAGACATTGCTCAAAGTATCGCCCCTAATGCTAACGTTAAGAAAACCTTTGATTTAGCACCATTACTGCTGTGTTCAGATAAATATAAACCTAAAAAAGTCGAACGTAAAGGCATTGCACTGTCGTTATGCTCTGTTGCTATTAATGCGATGGGGAAAACAAATAAAGGTGCTGAACAACAAAGGTTTCACCAATTTACTCAGTTAATAACACAGTTATACGCCCAAACAGGTGAACCTATTACCTTAATAGAGTTTAACGGACATAGCTCATTAGGCGATTGGAAAATCAACAATAATATTGTTGCTCGTTTAAACAAAACGGTGCCAGTAACAATAGAAAAATACCAAGCAGACCCGATAAAATTACTCGAAAAACTGGGTACTTATAAAGCTATTATTAGTATGCGTTTGCATGGCTCTATTTTAGGTTATTTAGCCAACACACCCGTGTTGTCTGTTAATTATCACAGCAAATGTAAAGGTTGGTGTGATGAGATTGGCTTAGCACAAGACTATCAAATAGATTTATTTAATCTCAATATTAAATCAATTGTTAACCAAATCGTAAAAGGTTTATCAACAAATTTTATACCACCAACGTTATCAGTTGATAGCGCTTTAAAAAATTCTTTATCTAACTGGAGTGATCAAAATGAAAAATATAAAATTTACTGTAATTATTCCGCTGTTTAACAAAGCCGAGCATATCTTAAGAACACTTAACAGTGTCGCATGGCAGAAATACCCCGCTGCTGAAATTATTATTATTGATGATGGCTCTACCGATGATGGCGCCTTAATTGTAAAAAATGCCAATATGGAAAATGTAAAACTCATCCAACAAAAAAATCAGGGCGTGTCTGCCGCTCGTAATAATGGTGTTGCATTAGCAAGTCATGAATACATTGCATTTTTAGATGCTGACGACCAGTGGTTACCTTTATTTTTAGATGAGATAGCTCGCTTAATTGTTAAATTCCCGCAAGCAAAGTTTTTTGGAACACGCTACCAAATTGTCGAATCTGAGCATAACTATATTGATGCAAAGATAAAACTAAAAAATATCGATCCAGAGGGCGTGATATTAGCTGATTATTTTGATATTGCCTCACAAGGAGACCTACCTTTTACTATGTCTTCTATGGTCATTCAACGGTCATTATTTAACGAAATTGGTGGTTTTCCTCTGAATGAACCTATAGGTGAGGACCAAGATTTATTCTGTCGGGTTGCGTTAAATACAGATATTGCTTATTCACCAAATATTCATTCTCTTTATCATAAAGATGCACAAAACCAAGCAAGTAAAAATAATATTCCTTCTGCAGAGTGTGGTTTTAGTATTCGGATAACTGAGCAGGCATCTCTATTTAAAGGTAATAAAAGCTCAACCAATATGCTTAAGTATAGTGCAACTCATTTGTGTCACTTGGCAAAACTCAATATTGGTGACGGCCATTTTTCACAGGCGAGGACTTTATTATCAGACCCTCGTTGTAAGCTAAAACCTAAACATTTAGTTGGACTTTATGGATTGTCATGGATAAAGCAAACAGAACAATGGCTAGTCAATGGTTTTCAATATAAACAGTTATAACGGTTAACCAGAAGACCGCCAAAAGCCGCATCACAATAGAGTAGCGGCTTGATGCTTTATGAGTCCCCATTAGTAAATTATTAACCTTACTTTATTCTATTTTGCAAAATGATAATTTTCGCAAAACAAAAATAGAACAACCAAGGCAGATAATAAAAATAACATACAATATCAACAGCTTAAAAACAAATCCATCTTGGTTCATTACTTGCAATACCTATCTTAAGTAACAAATAGAATTTTACATACAATTGAGGGTAGTAAGATGAAAAGGAATAATGCTTATATTTGGGATCACAATTTGGCTAATATTGATGTTAACGCATTAATAAATAATATTATGGGTAATGACGCCATACATTATAGACGCGTAGCAAAACAAGCGAGTTTGGTCATATCGACTTGTCTGTTTTTTGCCGTATCGACTACACAGGCTAGTAATGAACCTTTATTAGATTCAGCGCTAAATAACCAATCACTTTATGCCAGTAGTTATATAACGATGGGCGCGAGGACAGTTGTCGGCGGTAATATTCAAAGTGCAACAGCCATAACACTTGCTGCAAATGCAATTGTAGGTGGAAATGTAGAATCTGGAGCCTCAACAACCCTTGGCGCCGACGCAGCTGTTGTCGGCTATATCCAAGCAGGAACTACAGCAACACTTGGTGTGGCGTCTCTGGTTAATGGCGATATTGAAGCAGGAACCACAGCCACTGTTGGTGCGAGTGCGATAATAGCTGGCGCCCTAACAGCAGGAACTACAGTAACAATAGATGCAACAGTAGAAGTATCTGGTGATGTTTTTGCAGGCACAACAGTAACTATAGGTGCCGGTTCAGTTTTTCATGGCAACATAGATGCAGGTACAACCACAACCATAGGCGCAGGGGTCCAAATAGACGGTATTCTTACGGCAAATTCTTTGCTGGCATCTCCCATCCCTAACTTAGTAACAAATCAAGAAGATTTAATTACAAGGTTACAAGTAACATTGAAAGATTTAGGTACTGGAACAGAACTTATATCGACGTCTTTTGGTACTAATGATGAAACACTTGAAGCGGGTATTTACAGTACCATAGATTATTTATCAATCGCTATCGGTAAGACACTAACCCTAGATGGCAAAGGTGTTGACGGTGTATGGATTTTCAACATTGCTAATTACCTAAGTTTAGCCGCAGATTCAAAGATAATACTAAAAGATGTAACAGATAACAGCATTATTATCTGGAATGTACTTGGCGATAAAACAGGCTCAGCTGGTTACACACAACTTGGCGCAGGTGCAGAAGCTCGAGGTTATATATTTGCAAAAGGCTTTGTTCAGACCGGTGCTAATGCTGTAATTGCGGGTATAGGTGATGATTGTGGCGGTGCTTTTTCAGCCACTAATTTTATTGAGTTTGGTGCAGATAGCATCATCGGCAAAGAAGCTTGTATAAATGGTGTAGCTTTATCGGTGGGCCAAGCTATTTTTGGGCAACCCTTTGCTGCTTGTCCAACCGATGCCTTTTTAATACAAGATACCTCAGCAACTTTATTTGGTGTGCAATTGGCTACCGGTCAATATCAACAACTATCAAATACTATGGGCACAACAAATAAACTTAATGCAATGGGCTTTAATTTTCATGACCAATACCTTTATGCTTGGAGCACGGAATTTGCTGGACCTGTCCGTATTAATAATAATTATCAAGTGACCCCATTACCGACTACTGGGATGCCAGATGTATCATTCTATGTTGGCGATATTGCCCTTGATAGCAATGTCTTTTATTTGTACCGCCCTGGTAACACCAACGGTTTATTCGCTATCTCATTAGATCCAACTGCCGATAATTATTTAGTTGCAGAACGTATTATCGATGGCAGTAGTTTAAATTTGCGTATCTTTGATATGGCCTTTCATCCCTTTAATGGTTTGGCCTATAGTGTTGATAATATCGGTAACCTTCACCGTATTGATGTTAATAATGGCAGTTCAGAATTAATTAATAATATTGGTGAGTCAGGTACGTTTGGCGCTATTTACTTTGATGTCGATGAAAACCTTTATATTAGTCGTAACAACGACGGTAAAATCTTTAAAATAGATACTAAAGAAGCAAACTCACTTGCTGTTTTATATGCTTATGGACCCAGTTCGAGTAATAACGATGGTGCCCGCTGTGCCCTAGCCCCTGTTATTTCCACAGAAAAAGCGAGCATTGACTTTGGTGATGCGCCTGCATCGTACGGTAGCTCTGCTGAAGATAATGGTGCTCGCCATAGTACTGAAAATAATTCTATCTTTATGGGTGCTAATGTTGATGCCGAATTTGATAGCTTTCAATTTCCACTAAGTGATGACGAAACAGACGGTAATAATGATGATGATGGTGTTGCTTTTGTCACAGGTATAGAAGTTGGTAATCTAGCAGTTCTACAACTTGTTGCTTCATCTTCAGCCTTTGTAAATGCATGGATTGATTTTGATGGTAACGGTGTTTTTGGAACCGATGAGAAAATAATTGATGCGTTACCTGTTATTGCAGGTAGTAATGTTATTTCATATGAAGTGCCAACATGGGCTGAAGCGAACAGTACTTGGGCGCGTTTTAGAATAAGTAGTACTGCCGACTTAGGTCCAACGGGTGGTGTTAGTGATGGTGAAGTTGAAGATTATCTTGTGGATATAACAGAAGCTAACGTTAGCATACAGTATTACCCAAGTGCTGCTGGCTGGGCTACTATCGCCTTTGAAGACAATTGGCCAATAGTAGGCGATTATGACTTCAATGACTTAGTGATGAACTATCGTATTAGTGAATATATGCTTGATGGTGAAGTTATTCGAGTGAAACTTGAAGGACAAATAGCCGCTGTTGGCGGGTCTTATCACAACGGATTTGCTTTTCAATTGCCAGGTATTAGCAGAGAAACGATTAACGAAGATGATATCCGCTATACCATAAACAACGTACCTCAGCTCACCTCACCTTTAGAGCAAGGACGTGAGAAAGCCATCGCAATAATTACCAACGACGTATGGGACTATGTAAGTGCAGGTGAAAACTGTAAGTATTACCGAAGTGAACCGGGTTGTGGTTCTAAAATTCAAATGCACTTTTCAATGACACTGCCAATGACCCATGCTATTCCTAACGAAGAAATGCCTGCGTTCCCTTATGACCCGTTTTTATTCGCTACTGAAAACTATGAACATGGTTATGTATTCGGACAGGCTCCTGGTAGAGCATACGAAATACATTTACCCAATAAAGCGCCTACCGAAGCTTTTAGAACAGACTTTTTTAACAGAGGTGAAGACAAGAGCGACCCCGAAAACAAGCGTTACTTTGTTAATGAGAATGGCATGCCTTGGGCGGTCAATGTCGGTACACAATGGCAATATCCTTTGGAATACATGGATGTAATTTACGCTTACCCCTTGTTTTCTAGCTTTATTATCAATGAGGGTCGTATTGATGATGACTGGTTTATAGAAAATAATGCCAATATAAAAAACACATTTTTAGATTAAAGGAGTGACATATGAATAAGCTATATATGAGTGTTCTATTAAGTGCTTTATTAACAGCATGCGGCGGTGGTGGTGGTGGTTCAGCTGGAGAAACAGTATTAGTAACGCCACAACCGGTAGTAGAAGAACAACAGCCAGAAATTATTTTGCCCGACCCAATTGTAACCCAACCGGTGATAACTGAGTTTATCTTAGCAGAAACTAGTCCCCTAGAAGCAGGCGCCGTGTTAGAAAGTAGTGCACAAACCAGTGGTGATATATCAGTACCCAATGGATTTTCATTAAATAGTGAGCGTTCATTTAATTTAAAAATAATCAGGTCTGATGATGATGACCAAGCTGCCTATTTATCACTATGCAGTGATTATCAAGAAAATAGCGATGGAAGCTATAACATTAATTATGATAGCTGCTTACTAAGAACATCATTGAATGAGGCGGTCTTTGAAACTGTAATTACCGTCACCAATGATACCGAGGGTTTAGTTGTGGCATTATGGTTTGTCGATGGGAGTAGAAGTCCAATTATCAAGGATTGGCGCTTCTAATAACAGTATTGCAATGATGAGTAGATTGACTTGGATAGCCTTTAGTTTTTCTACTCAATAACCGCTTTAAGTATCGAAGATTATCCCCTTTATCGGCGTTATAAACTTGAGGTTTATTTAAACTTTTAAACAAAGGCTAAAAATTTATCACAACAGCGCTTGAGCGCTATCTATATATTGCCTACAATAGCGCAATTTTTTTATCATAGGTCACAAAAATGAACGATACTACATCGCTACCCGCTTTACCCGATCGCCTATCAGGTAATCCCCGCAGCCCACATCATGTAGAAGAAATTTTTCAACACGAGATAGGTATTCGACTTAATGGCAAAGAACGTTTTGATGTTGAAGAGTATTGCATCAGCGAAGGTTGGGTAAAAGTCACTATGAACAAAGCGTTAGACCGTCGTGGCCAGCCACTTTTGATGACAGCTAAAGGCAAAGTTGAAGCGTTTTACCGTTAAGCCTTATCAATAAAAATTAATAAGCTAATATGCCTTCTCCAAGGCATATTAAATATCGGTCAGCAAAGCGTTATCTACCTCGCTGCCAGACCCTACTTAACAATACAACGACCATCCAGAATTCTCCGACTGTTTGAAATTTTCATCCCCCTATTCTACTGCGCTAAATAATCTAAATATTCTTATATATTAATTTATATATATTCACTAGACTCAGCAGATAAATATGTGATTTAGAAATTATCAGAGGTATTGAGTGGCGAATGTATTAATCGTGGGTAGAAGAGGTCGATGTTATCGAGCCGCATTAAAGCTGGGTCATAACGTTTTTCTCTGGAGTGATGGTCCCCTTCACGAAAGTCGAAAAGAAAAATTGTCGGGTTGTATTGAAACATCATTTGAAAGCGCAGAAAAAATGCTTTTAAAAGCTGAAATAGCTGCAATACGTGAATTTAATATTGAATATGTTATCGCAGCCACTGAATCAAGTGTCGATATTGCGGCTATGGTTCGTCAAGAATTCAAACTTACAGGCACGCCACTTAACATTACCCGTATCTTACATAATAAAAACGAGATGAAGCTCAAAGCTTTAGAACATAATATTCCTATTACAAAATTCCATCTCATCAATGACAACGATACGCCACAAGAATTAGTTGATAAGTTAGGCCTACCACTTGTTGTTAAACCTGTGGCCGAATCGGGTGCAAGAGGTGTTATGGTGCTAAAAACCTTAGCGGAAGTAGCATTGCATTCAAAGTCTGGCCTACTGGCTGAAGCTTTTGTTGAAGGTAGTGAAGTTAGCGTAGAAACATTGATCCATAATGGCGTGCCAATTTTTCATAATGTAACCGACTATCTTCACCAGTGGAAAAAATCAATATTACCGGCAAATTTAACCCTCGCATTGCAAGAAAAAATTATCGCGATAAATGATCAAGTCATCAAAGGATTTGGTGTTAAAAATGGTATGACACATGCTGAATTTTATCTAACCAAAGCGGGGCCAGTATTTGGTGAAATGGCCGTTCGCCCGCCAGGTGGTTACTATATGGAACTCATTCAATATGCCTATGGTTTTAACCCATGGAAAACCTATGTTGAGTTAGAAACTGGAGCGACTCCAACCCCGTTACCTGTCAAAGCTAATAAATTTGCTTGCGTGCTTATGATCCATCCTGGCCCAGGAACTATTGATGAAATTTCAGGTATAGAGCAATGCAAAACACTCAAAGAAATAGACCAATTTAAACTTAATATTGCAGCTGGAGATGAAGTTTACGCACACGACAGTACCAGTAGCGAAGTGGGTCATGTATTTATGTCAGGTGATTCACAAGAGATTTTACTTGAGCAATTAAAGTTTATCGAAGATAACCTGATCATTAAGATGAGAAAATAACGAGCTCACCATAGCCTCTTGGCAAGTGTTCACTTAATTGAAAAAAGCGCGATAGATTTTTATCGCGCTTTTTCTAAATTATTCTCATCTCATTTATTATTTAACTAGGAGCACTTAGTGCCAACATCATCATTTATATCAGCGTCATCAGACAAAAAAATTATTGCACCAATAGCTAAAAAAATTCCTCACAAGATGGAAAAACACAATCACCAACGCATCGATAATTATTATTGGATGCGTGATGACCTGCGCAGTGATGAAAAAGTTCTAGCACACCTTAATGATGAAAATAATTATGCTGATGCCATGTTGGCCAAGCAAAAACCTTTACAAGCATTACTTTTTAATGAACTTAAAGACAGGATTGTTAAGGACGATAATACCGTTCCAGCAAAAGATGGAAAATATTGGTATCACAGTGAAATTAATGGCGAGCAAGAGTTTTCCAACTATTACCGAGCAACAAGTTTTACCGGTGCAAATAAAACACTCTTATTAGATGTTAATCAGCGCGCACAAGATCATGAGTTTTATGATTTAGGCGACTTATCAATAAGTCAAAATGACCAAATCATGTCAATATCTGAAGATACCGACAGCCGTCGTATCTATACCATTAATTTTAAAGATTTAACAAAAAATTCTGATGGGCCAGATGCTTATTTAGCCGATATTCTTGTTGAAACTGAAGGACAAGTTGTTTGGTCGAACGACAATAAAACTCTTTTCTATGTAAAGAAAGATTTAGAGACCTTGCTTGGCACACAAGTATATCGCCATACATTAGGAACACCACAAGCTGATGATGTGCTTGTTTATCAAGAAGACGACCACCGTTTTTATATCAGCTTAGATAAGAGCAGAGATGACTCTCAACTTTATATTTGTTTACATGCCACTGAATCTACACATTACTTAGTACTCAGTGCCGATGAGCCCAATGGTCAGTTTACCGAATTATTACCTTATCAAGAACAACATGAATATCACGCCGATAAAATGGGTGAGTTTTTTTATATTGTGACTAACTATCAAGCTAAAAACTTCAGGTTAATGAAAGCAACAGCTGCACAAATTGATGATATCAATAACTGGCAAGAAGTTATTCCCCACAGAGAAAATGTACTCGTTGAAGGCATCGAATTATTTCACCGTTTCATTGTAATAACCGAAAGAGAAAATGGTCAAATTCGTTTTATCGTGCACACAACACAGGGAGAAAATGCCGGTCATCACTATCCACTATCTTTTGATGACCCCTGTTATTTTGCTTGTCTTGACGAAAATCCAGAGCCAAACAGTACCATCGCAAGATTATATTATTCTAGCTTAACAACACCCGATTCTTTATTTGAATTTGACTTAGCAACAGGTGAGCGAAAATTACTGAAACAGCAACAAGTCTTAGGAGACTTTAACCAAGACGATTATCAAGCAGAACGTCTATTTATTAACGCTCGTGATGGTGTAGCAGTACCGGTATCAATTGTTTATCGTCGCAATAGTTTTAAAAAAGATGGTACCAACCCACTTCTTCAATACGGTTATGGTGCTTACGGCTTAACCATAGACCCTGATTTTTCGAGTCAAACGTTAAGTTTACTTGATAGAGGATTTGTTTATGTTATTGCCCATGTTCGTGGCTCAGAAATGTTAGGCAGACAATGGTATGAAACCGGTAAAAAGGCGCTTAAACAAAATACCTTTAATGACTTTATTGATGTTACTAAGGCATTAGTTGCCCAAGGATATGGCGCTAAAGATAAAATATTTGCTTCTGGCGGTAGCGCTGGCGGCTTATTAATGGGTGCTGTGGTCAATCAAGCACCGGAACTATACTTAGGCATTGGCGCTCATGTGCCCTTTTTAGATGTGTTAACAACGATGCTCGATGAAAGCATACCGCTAACCACCAATGAATATGACGAATGGGGTGATCCAAACGAAGCACAAGCCTACCAAGATATTTTATCTTATTCACCAATGGATAATATCACTGCTCAACACTACCCAAATATACTGGTGACTACCGGATTACATGACTCTCAGGTTCAGTACTTTGAACCAATGAAGTGGGTAGCAAAAATGAGAGAGCTTAAAACAGATGATAATTTATTGTTGTTTAAGACAGATATGGACGCTGGCCATGGCGGAGCATCGGGACGATTTAAAAGTTTAAAAGAAAAAGCTTTAGAAATGAGCTTTTTCATCTCGCTATTAAACGAATAACGTTAACTGATAAAATCGTTTAACTTGTTACTCACAAAGGCGATCTTTGTCCCTTGTGAGTAACCCCAGCACCTATAAAGAATGTTCTTTAAGATACTTATAATGTGCCTGTCATTGGCAAATTTTCACTTAACCATTGTTTAAACTGTGCTTTGGGTAAGGCGCCGGACATTCGAGCAATTTCTTTACCATGATGAAATATCATTAAAGTAGGAATAGAACGGATACTATGCCCTCCTGCGGTATTTTGATTACTTTCAGTGTCTAACTTCACAAAACAAGCCTGTGTAAACATATCTGCAGCAACCTGTTCAAAAGTGGGTGCAAATTGTTTACAAGGCCCGCACCACGGTGCCCAAAAGTCGACAACAACAGGCAAACCATTGTCGGTAATATAACGGCTAAAGTTTTTATCGCTACCAATAACAGGGTTAATAGAAAGCACTGCTTTACCACACTTTCCGCATAGAGGCTGGTCATTGAGCTTGGCCTTAGCTAGACGATTTTTCGTACCGCAACTTGCGCAAACTATTTGAATAGGTGAATCAGTCATAGTAAATCTCACTAAAATGTATTTTAAAATTCGTTTAATATAAAAAGTAAATATGGGTCTGTACGGGCTTATATTCAAGCATCTAAATTAAGACCATTAATTGCAGGCTCATATAACTAGTTACTTATTGAAATATATAACTATTTATAAAGAAAAAACCACCACAATTAAACTTCTCCCTTATCTTTTTTTCGCAGTAGCCGATCAGTACTTAACGTATGATTTGATATTTAAATTTTTTCACTGTTTCATTAACTCGATTAATATCTTTAAAATGATTAACTTTGTTTAAGGTTATTTTTAGTTAAATATTTTTTCAATAATACCGGTAATATTGTGATGTCGGTAACCAGAGCAACTATCATCGCCACACTGGTCAGTAAACCAAATAATATGCTTGGCACAAAATTAGAAAATATTAAGGTGCCAAAACCGATAACAATAACGGTAGTCGTATATATTAAGGCATAGCCAATCGATAAATTTGTCCGCTTAATCCAATCATCGCTATTTGCTTGGCCAAGTTCCATTTCTTCTATATAGCGGTGAATATAATGAATGGTATCATCCATTGAAATTCCCATGGCTACGGCGGCTATAGTAATAGTCATTAAATCTAGCGGAATCGAAAATATCCCTAAGACACCCATAATTACTACGGTAGTAATAAAATTAGGCACCAAAGCAATCCAGGCAACTTTGAACGATGAAAATATAATCATCAGTGTTATCGCCATCGCACCATAAACAATGAGTATTGTCAGCACTTGCGAATCGAGTAAACGTGACAGTACATCTTGATAAAGGATAAACAAACCAGTTAATGTATACTGCTGCTCTTTAATGCCCATTGCAGATAATTCTTTATGAATATGTGCCAACAAATCGGCTCTATTTAGGTCTTTAGTGCTGTCTTGAACCCGCATAGAAATTCGTATTTGATTATTTTTTTCTGAAAAATAAGCGCCAAAAAGTTTCTGCTGTAACTCAGTATCTAAACTTTTGTAGAGTGCGGTAAGTTCATATTCTGTCAGCGGTTTACCATAGACCACTTGAGCAATTTTAGTGAAGTCAGCAATTGAGGTTATCGCACCAATGGCTTGCTCTTTTGCTAACATATTTTGAATATTTGTTACCGTCTGCACTGCACTGGCTGAGATAACTAATCCTGATTTTATCTGCTCATCTGGAATATTCAATAACAGGTCAAATGGCGTCGAGCCACCAAACTCTTGATCGATAAAAGTCAGCTCTTTTCGAACATTGGTTGATTCACTAAAGTAATTTAAAAAACTATTCTCTGCCGTTAACTTTAGGCAACCCAAGGCACCAACAAGGGTGATCAAAGTAGATATAATAATAATCTTTTTTGGCTGATTAATAACAAAAGTTGCTGCGCCTTTCATTCCCCTTTCAATCTGATGATGCTGCTTAACAAAACCTTGTTTATTAAAAATGACTAACAGTAATGCGGGGAAAAAAGCCAAACTAACAATGAAGCTAACCAGCATGGCAACAACCATCATCCAACCAAAACTTATAACTGGCTGAACACCACTGAAGATAAGTGAGCCAAAACCAATAGAGGTCGTTAAACCTGCATAAAAACAGGGTTTTATTTTTTGTTTAATGGTTGCCAATACAAGTGTTTGATGATCCCAATCGATGTGTTTTAACACCAACTCTTGGTAATGTACAATTAGGTGAATTATCATCGCTAAAGACAAAATAATTTGCAGAGCAAATACATTCGCTGAAATAACAGTAACTTTAAAATCCAGTGCTGCGAGTAAACCTATCGTCATAACAACACTTGTTGCACAGCAAACTATGGGTAAAACTATCCAACTTACTTGTCTAAACAAAAACCACAACAACACAATAACCACCAGAATAATTAAAGCACCAAAAAGAACTAAATCATTCTGGATAATTTGAATTAACTCATATGACAATAAATTATTACCGCCTAAATAAAAGGCTCCGTCTTTTTTATAGGGTAATAGAAGCGCGCGAATTTTTTCAATTTCATCAATACGCGTTTGTTCGAGTTGCTTATTAAGTTTCTGCTGTTGTTGCTTTAGCGCTTCAAGCGCATTTTGTTCTTTATCGGTGAGTTCTCGGGTTAATAAGTGACGTTTAATGTCAATAATATCGTCATTTATCTGTTCAACTTTTTTATTTGTCTTAAAAACAACTTGCAACGACAATGCCGTTTGATCTTTGTTAATAAGCAAGCCCTCATACAAAGGGTGTTTTTTTAAACTTAGCGAGAACGTTTGCTCATCAAACTTTCTATTTTCCCAAGTTAAGTCTTCAACATCCGCAGAGACTGTTTTAGCAGAAGAAAAAATAGGCACATTAACAATACTATTGACCTGTTTAACACGAGCTATTTTCTCTATTTTTCTGCCAAGTTCCGACAAGATATCAAGATTAGTTGTCGAAAATAACTGGCTGTTACTCGGTTTAAATGCAATCAGTATAAATTCTTCAGAGCCATAACGTTGACTAGCTAGCTGGGTTAAAATGTAATGTTTATTGTTATCGACTAACAAAGTATCTGCTGAAGCATCAATCTCAAAATTTTTCGCTTGCCAGGCTAATGTCGCCGTGAGTATGCAAAAAATAATACAGCTGGTATAAGCCCAAAAGGTTGCACTCGATTTAAACATATTTATTCCACTTTTGGGTTAGAAGTACTAAAAAAGGCGTTATTGTTGCTTTTGCTTTTCGGTTTTAAAAACTTCATTACGGCGCTCTTGACCATCTCGTTGGATGCTTTGCATATATAAATTACGCGTAAACTCGTAAGGGTTTTCAACATCAGTTAATACCTGTGGATACTTAGCTAAAATAGGCGTTTGTGCTTGAATACCATCAACAAATAGTAATTGTTGAGCTGCCCTCTTATCATTAATGAAATTAAGTGGGTGTGCTAGGTAGTTGAACGATAATGATGCCGTATCACGTAAGTCTGAAGGTCCAAGTAAAGGTAAAACAAGATAAACACCATGTCCGACGCCATAAGAAGCAAGAGTTTCTCCGAAAGTCGTTTTATCACGCTCCAGTTCCATCATGCTGTTGGCGGGGTCAAATAATCCAAACAAACCTATGGTACTATTTACCAACACTCGAGCAAGACTGTTACCCGATTTAGAAAGCTCTCCTTGAAATAAATGATTTAACGCGTAAAGCGGTTCACGTAAATTGTAAAAAAAGTTTCGAATACTTTGATCAACCGGCAAAGGAACAATTTTTTGATAACCTACTGCGAATGGACTAAGTACGTAGCGATATACTTTATCATTAAATTTAAAAATGGGCTCATTGATAAACCTTAATGAATCTTCTGGCTCTTCATAGCTGATTACGCTTGGGATATTTTCTTCAGCCGCTATTTCATAGGGGCCTTTTAAGGGGGATTCACTTATTATAGCTTTTTCAACAACGGACTCATCGTTTAAAGATGAACACCCTGCTATCTGTGTTAAAAATAATAAGAATAAGATACTTTGTGCTAGGTTTTTAATAAACCTCGATAAATTAAAATTTTTAGTATTATTGATACTTGTCATTCTAAATCCTTGGAATTTGAACAAACTATGGATAACTCATAATATTAAATATGACATACCTCTAATGACTTGTGGTTGTTTATTTTAAGATAAATCGTTTATTTAACACATCGCTAATCATCTACTTATTTTGTACTTTGGTCCAAGATTCTGTGCAGCAAAACAATAATGCTGTTTACTTTCGCTAACGATTGATTAATCCTATTGTGATTAATTGTTTTTTTGTAGGGTTTAGATTAAGAAACGTAACCTTTTCATATTTTACTGGCGTTGCTATACATGGGTAAATATTTGATAAAAATTTTCTCCGCTTATAGCATTCCTTAAAGAGACAAAAGATGGATATTGTCTCTTTCATAAAATAGTGCCTAAAAAACACTTAATCTAGATAGGTGAGCTAAATCATTAACCCATTAGAACTTTAACACCCATAAATTTAACTGGGATTAATATCAACGTCTTCAACTGGAGAAATATAACCTTGATAACCCTCTGCTTTTAATGAATTAAAATCTGCTAATTGCGCTTGGTCTTCAATTCCAGTAATAATAACCGAGATATTTAGTCCTTTCGCCACATTGACTAGCGCACGGCAAAGTTCTTTATTTTGATTTAACTTCTCATAATAAGCGAAAGATAAGTCTAATTTAATATAATTAGGTAGGAGTTTTTGTAAATATTCTAAAGAGCCCATTTGGCGACCACACTGGTCAATACCTATCTTAGCACCCGCTGCTCTAACAATTTCTGCTAGCTGATAACATTGATCAAACGAGGTTATGGCTGCTGATTCGGGTATTTCAAAAGAAATACGTTCTGCATAGGCGGACTGCTTAAGGTATTGCGCTAACCATTGAATAAATAGTGGATCTTTTAAACTATCATGCGTTAAATTAATCGCGATCCCCTCATCTGCAAGGGCCAAAATATTCTGCTGTTCGATTGACTGCAATAAACATCTGTCTAGCTGAGCACCTAACGATAACAACTCTATAAATGGCATAAACTCAGATGCGGTGACAATTTGTTTGTCTATGTATAAACGACAATATATTTCGCGCTGAATAACTTGTTGAGTCGTCATAGCTAAAATTGGCTGCCATTGAAAGCTAAAATGGTTGTTATTAATAGAATCAACCAATTTACTGCGCCATTGTTCACGGCTATATTTTTGTGGTTGATCCGCATCTATCCAATGGCTTATTTTATGCTCGCGTTGTGCTTGTTGTAGTGCATTATCAGATTGAGATAATAAATCAGCCGAGTTCATGTTATCAATCCGTTGACTAACACCTAAGGCAAAGCGAGTATTAGGTGTGCAACCTGCTTTTGCGATCTCTTGATTAATGATCCTGATTAATGACTGCAAGTAGACTTTTATGACGCTTTTTTCTGCTTTAGTGATCAAAAATGCAAATTCGGTGTTGGCAATTCGTGCAATAATACATTCGCTGATTTCTGGTAACTCGGCTTGCATTCGTTTTGACACAACTTTAATAATTTCATCTCGGCCTTGATAGCCATACTTACTATGAACATCTTCAAGCCAATCAAACTTAGCTAAAATAAGCCCGCCAAATCCAGGCTCATTTAACCAATTATTGATTTGTGCAGACAAATATTGTCGATTAGGCAATTGAGAAACCTGATCGATAAATTTATCTTCTTTTAATTCATTAACCTCTTCATCCAAGGTCGAAAATATTTGTTTTAACTGTCCTGACATCGAATTAATCGCGCCAACGACATCTTGTAACTCTATAGTTTTCGGTAACTCAAGGTCTTGACCAAACTTACGTTGTGAAATGTTTTTCGCGTGTATAGCTACATTATGTAATGGTTTTAAAATTCGGTTCAATTTGAACCTTAAAACAATAATAGAAAGAATAAAAAGAAAAGATAAAATCATCAAAGTGTCATTCATCACCCGCCATAACTCTTGATAACCTAACGCGGGGTGACCTTCAATTTCAATTGTTGCTAGTTGCAACCAACCTGAGGTAATTAAACTTTCTTTTTTTTGTATGGCAAATAAATCTAGATTGATAAACCATTGTGGAACCCCTTCAATAACAATTGGATTTTCCCAAATTTGCTCTTTGCCATCAACCAGCCATTTAAGGGTCACCTTGCGATAGAAGCCGCCTTCAAAAATGACATTAACCAAGGTTTCTGCTGTGGCTACATCTCCAGTTTCAATATGAGGCCTCAACATTAAACCTAACGAAGTTATAGTGTTGTTTAAATCAGAATCCATCTGCTGATTCATAAAGTCGCGGGTTTGTGTAAATTGAAAATAAACTAAACTGGTCATAACTAGTAAAAAAAGTGCGAACAGTAATGAGTTTATTTCTCTAAATAGGGTCATGGTCTTAAAACTCCATTTTAATTTTGGGTTGTTTAAGTTTTGAAGTAGTTATACGCTGTCTTAAGTCTCGCCAAAGTTTAAGCTTTGATGATTTTCCACTAAGAATTCCTTGCCCCTTTGCTTTGTTCAACCATAATTGACTGGCATTAAAACTATATATAGGGATCAGATCGTTGCGCTGATTTGCGGGTTTTATTACACCGTCTAGATTATCTAAAATTAATGGTACGGCACTAGGCGTTTCGTAGTAAGCGAGTACCATATGGTATTGATTAAGTTTGACGGCTTTTACCATAGTGATCCTCATTTTTTCATCCGCAATACCCATCTCTAATAAGGTAAAATATTTAGCAATTGAATAGTCTTCGCAATCGCCACCATTAACACCGATAAATTCGATAGGTGTCGCCCAATAATTGCTCACACCCCAAAGTTTACTATCATCAATAAACCTAAACATATTAAAGAATTGATTAACTTCTTGTAATGTTTCTAAGGGTGAATGTTGAACTTTTGGTTGCATTAATTTAAACCAGGCTTTGCCTCTTTTACCTGCTCTTTCTCCATAACTTTTTTCTAATGATGAGACAATTTCTTTTTCATTAAGGGGCTGTGTAGATTGAGCAAATATAGCCGCTAAACATATTGTGGTGATGAGAAGCATTTGAATGGGCTTGATGACCATCCATTTAAAAAAAGAACTTCTTCTAATGCTACTCATTAATAATTAATTAGCTTGGTTCACTGTATAAATGGTCCATTTGAGATCATCAATTTTTTCTATATGAGATATCTCAGCCATTATACGACGATTTTCAGCATGCGCTTGTTCAGTATCAGCTAAGTTTTCTAAGCGTTCGAAGCCATAACCGATTGAAGAGATACGCTCTTCATTAATTTTAAAATCATTGATTAGCACCAAAGCAACCGCTTTAGCGCGATTATTTGACAGCAGTTGATTTAATTTTGCCACGCCAACTTTACTGCTATGCCCTTCAATCACTACATTGATTTGCGGATTCATTTTAAGAAGTTCTGCTAACTTACTGATGTCTACATTTGCTTGGTCTGACAGTTGATAAGAATTGTTAACAAATTTAACATCAATTTTAAAAGGCATTATTTTAGACGTTTGAGTACCACAACCATAATTGTCAATCGCAGCACCAATAGAAGTCCCATCACATTTTTCACGCGCTTTTACTACACCATCACTGTCATAATCAGTTAAATCATAAAGCTGCTGTACCGAGTCTTCTAATGTGACTACAGAAGTATCAGCACAAGCACTAATAAATAATACTGCAAAAGCGACCACTAAATATTTTGTCTTAACTTCTATTGGCTTAATTGATAACTTATTCATCGTAAGCTCCTTGTTCGTATTCGTGTTCACCTTTCCATTTTGATGATCTTGTTACTCTCAATGAATCAAGTAGCAGGCCTGTTGCATTTAACAAACGATACTGAGCGCTTAATTCATTAAAGTCTGCATCAAGGTAATCCTTACGAGCTTGAAACAATTCATTTTCGGTATCAAGCAGATCGAGAAGATTTCGCTGCCCAATATCGAACTGCTGTTTGTAGGCTGCCTGCGTATCTTTAGATGTAATAACATGTTGCTTTAGATATGTTTTTTGTAAAGCTAACATTTCAAAAGCATTCCACGACAGACCAAAGCTTTCAGTAACTTGACGGTGAGCGTTATAATTAATTTCCTGCGCTTCTGAAATTTTATAGGCTGCACTTCGTTCGGTAGCTATGTCTTTTCCACCCGAGTAAAAGTTGTAGCGCAAGCGCAGCATTGCTGTTGCATCGTTTCGATGACCACCTACGTCAGCGCCAAATCGATTAATACCGCTTTCACCACCGATATCATTATCAGAATTCACGCCGAGTTCTAAAGATAAGGTTGGGTAATATCTAGCGTTTATTGAGCTTTTAAATGAACGAGCCGCATTAATATCTTGCTGAGCAGCTTTAATTACCGGATGACGTTTTATTGCTAGAGTTAAACCCGTTGCTTTATTTTTAGGTAACATATCAGCATCAGGTACTGGTAGCACAAGGTTACTCGGTTGTGTATTCGTTAAACGAATAAATTGTGACCTAGCGTCAAGGTTATTATTACGCGCCGAAATCATGTTAGCTTGCGCGCGAGCTAGCCGCCCTGTAACTTGAGACAAGTCGGCAATATTACCCAGTCCTGAATCAGTACGTTCTTTAATTTGATCATAAATGACTTGGTGTGAGGCAATGTTTATTGCTGATAATTTAACAAGCTCATCTGTTTTTATAAAATTTAAATAGGCTTTAGCCACTTGTAACGCAAGATCTTCTGCATTGGCAATTAATGTCCATTGCTCAGCGCTCGCTTCGAATTTAGTTCTATCTATTTCATTACTCGTGTACATGCCATCAAAAAGAATTTGTTTAATACTAACACCAAATTCACCACGGGCTAATTCAGTTTCACCGTCATCGCCGATGGTAGCATTTCGTCTATTTCCGGGGGTATCAGTATATTCATAACCATAACCAGCAGTTAAATCAATAGTTGGAAAATAGCCTGCTGAGGCACGATTAACATCTTCTTCTTTAGATTTAAATCGTGCAAATGTCTGACGAATATCAGGATGTGTATCAAGTGCGGTCGCAACGGCTGCCTCTAAACTTTGGGCATAGCTATTAGCAGAATATAATCCCGATAAGCCTAAACACCAAACCATAGTTATTTTATTTAATTTAAACATAATGTTATTTATAAATACTCCATATTTTTATTATTAATTACTATTAGACAAGCCTTACCGTTCTCTTAGTGCAGCCTCATTCGCCCGTAATATGGGGTTTAAAATATATTCTAAAATTGTTCGCTTTCCCGTAATAACATCAACATCTGTTAGCATACCTGGAATAATCGGCATTTCTTTGCCATTTTTATTCTTAATGCTTGAAGCATCAGTGCGCACTCTAATAAGATAAAAACTGTTTCCCTCTTCATCCTGTGTTGTATCGGCACTTATGTGCTCTACTTTACCCGTTAACCCGCCATATCGTGTAAAGTCATAGGCGGTGATCTTAACAACAGCTGGCAACCCAGGATAAATAAACGCTATATCTCTGGGTTTAATTTTTGCTTCTACCATCAATTTATCTTCGGTGGGCACAATTTCAGCAATGGTTTCACCCGGCTTAACTACTCCACCTAAGGTATTAATGTGTATAGTTTTAATAGTACCAATAACCGGCGATAAAATTAATGCTTTCGTTACTTTATCTTGAGCACCAACCTGTGATTCATTAATTCGAGATAGTTTATTCTCTAATTCATTAAGCTCTGATCTCGCTTCTGTTTTATAAGCAAGTGCTGTTTCTCTACGATTTAAAATTGACTCTTGTATGGCAGACTTTAATTTTGGTGCTAACAAACGAACCGCACTTAATTCACCTTTAAGTTCATTCACACTACGTTCTAACTTATAGAGTTCGATTTTTGAAACAATATTTTTTTCCGCAAGTGGTCGTGTTAAGTCGAGTTCTTTACTGGCTATCTCATAACTTATTTTTAAGGTATTAATTTTCGAAACTAATTCAGCAACTTCTTGTTCCCTTTGTTGTATCTGCTGGGCTTGAATTGCTAATTGATTGATTAAATTATCTATTCTTCCAGAATACTCTTCTTGTTGTCTTTCAACCATAAACTTAGCGTTTTGTTGCAAATCGTCTGGATAAACAGGCACTTTTATATTTATTTCTATTTGTCGTTGCCAACTTTCGCTAACACCAATCAATATACTTGAAAGCTCGGCTCTAAGGCGAATGACATTCGCTCTTAGGCTACTCACCTCCTGTTTTTGTTCTGCAAAGTCAGATCTAAAGCGAGTATCATCAATACTTGCAATCGGTTGCCCTTTAATTACTTGCATACCTTCTTGAACAAAGAGTTTTTGTAATACACCACCATCTAAACTTTGTATAATTTGTACTTGAGTTGATGGTATGACCTTGCCCATTCCTGATGTAACTTGTTGTAGTTCAGAAAAATATGACCAAATAAGAAAACAAAAAAGTAATCCGCCCATTGCCCATATAGTTAACCGATGTAAACTTGGCACTTCCGTTAGCATTGCACCATATACATCGTCAGCCATTTCTAGGTCTTGTTGGCTAACCTTCATAAGTTCGCCTCTTGATTTAAATTTTCGCCTTTGAGTTGCGCTAATACTTTATCTTTTGGACCGTCAATAATCAATTTACCTTTATCTAAAACAAGAATGCGGTCAACCAATTTTAATAAATCCATTTTATGGGTAATTAATAACATAGTGCGATCTTTTGCCGTTGCATTGATTGCTTCAATAAACTTCTTTTCAGCACGAGCATCAAGACTCGCGGTTGGCTCATCTAACAGTAATATTTGAGGTGAATTTAATATCGCTCTGGCTAAAACAATTGACTGTCTCTGGCCACGTGATAATGCACTACCACTTTCCCCCACTTGTTGGTCAAGGCCTTGACTATTATGATCGGTAAAAGCACTGACACCAGACAGTTGAACCGCTCTAATAAGTTGATATTCAGTAACTTGACGAGTACCGAAGAGGATGTTGTCGCGGATGGTACCATGAAATAAGACAATATCTTGTGGTAAATAGCCAATGTTTTTTCGCAAATCGCTAGGATGAATTTGCCGGTGATTTAAACCATCAAATTGAATGCTACCCTTGCTTGGCTGATAAAGACCTAATAGTAATTTAGCTAGCGTTGTTTTACCCGAACCATTATGACCAACAATGGCAATTCTTTCTCCTTGATTAATTTTTACTGACATTGGCTGCAAAGAGTCGCTTTCTGCATTAGGGTACTTAAAACTGATATTTTCAGCATTTATATTGCCACTGAGTTTTGTCCGACTTACCAAATGAGCTTTGTCTTCAAATTCGCCTTCTTGCTCCATTAAAGTATCAAGTTGTTTCAAAGCACTTAAGGTTTGATTAGAGCGCGTCATTAGGCCAGCAAGCTTAGCAATAGGAGATATAGCACGACCGGTTAACATAACAGCCGCTATAATTCCCCCCATAGAGATTAAATTTTCGGATACTCGATAGACACCTAACACTACAACGGCGACTACTGATATTTGTACAATAAAACTCGCAAAATTTAACACCGAATTAGTGATCATTTTAGATTTAAGTAACCAGGTCGAGGTATGACCAACCATTTGCTGCCATGCTCTTTGCACAACACCTTCGGCGCCATTAGCTTTAATAGATTCTAAAGCGCTTAAACACTCGATCAGATGTCCATGGCGTAAACCCGAAAACTTATTACTTTCTTCTATCGCTTTACGAAGTTTAGATTGATTTAACAAGGTGTAGCCAATGATAAGTATTGAGGCAATAATTGGAAACATCACTAAGTCTCCTGCAACAAGCCAAATACAAAACATAAAAAGCACAGCAAAAGGTAAGTCAACTAAGGCACTTATTGTCGCAGAAGACAAAAACTCTCTGACACTGTCAAATTCACTCAGCTGCTTTGCCATTCCACCGACACTTGGGGAGCGTTTTTCAAGCGGTATACCAATTACTTTAGCAAATAGTTTTGAAGAAACTTCAATATCAATTTTCTTGCCCGCAACATCAATTAGATAACCACGAAGTTGTTTTAAAATAAAATCAAAGATATAAGCGACACCGGCACCAATGGCTAGTACCCAAAGTGATTCGAAAGCGAGATTAGGTATCACTTTGTCATAAATATTCATCACAAAAAGTGGTGATACCAGAGCAAAAATATTGATCATTACTGATGCAATAATCACATCTCGATATATCGATGAAGTATTCTTAATTTTCTGCCATAACCAATGTTCTTTTGAACTATTAAGATGAACATCGAAATTTCTATCACCGCGATATTGCTGCTTTATTAAAAATAAATAGCCAACAAAACTCGATTCTAATTCCTCAATAGTTAGCTGTTCTTCACCGCCAGTTTCAGGTAAAGAAACTGTTGCTATATTTTTTTCAATATCTAGTTCTTGTAATACTAAGGCTTTTTTATCTTTCAGCATCAAAATACAAGGTAACAACATTGAGGGTAATTCATTTAAGCCTTTACGCACTAATTTTGCACTTAACCCTGCGCGAGATGCTGCTTGAGGTAACAGCTCGGGTGTAAGATTAGCACCAGTAAGTGGTAAACCAGCCGCAAGCGCTTCAGGAGAGCACGGGTTACCATAATGCTCTGTTATAAGCACTAAACTGTCTAACAGAGGGTCTGAACTTAACTTTTGTGAAGCGTTAATTGTCCATTGAGTTGACTGTTGCACTGTTGATTGCACCTAGTATGTTATCCCTTAAAAAAGCGAATAAGCTAATGATGTTGGAAATATATCTCATCATTAGCTTATTGAACTTGTTATATTTTGCTACTTAATTTACTCGACTTAATCATATCTGGTCTGAAGTGTCGAGTTCAATGGGCAATGGCACAATTTCTGATGAAGCATCACTGTTCAATGTTACACCTTTATCTAAGAAATTATTGGTGATGATTGTTTCAGTATTTGAAAGCGCGTCGACCTGATCAATATTTTCTAAGGTCAAGTTTTCGTCTGCATAGATAACTGTAACTTCACTCTCTTGATCTGTATTTAAGTCACTTTGCGAAAATTCATCAAACATAAAAGTTTCACTCTGGCTTTGCACCAAAAGATCACTTAAATCATAATCAGTTGCAAGGCTTGAACCTTGATTGCCTAGACTTTGGCTGGTAGCTGATTCACTAAAAGACAAGTCGATAAGTTCGCTGTTCGATAAAGCAGAGCTCTCATCATTTGTATCGTTGGCGTTGTTAGCATTAGCACTTTCAAAATAAATGGTTAGAGTCGCATTATCTGTTTCAGGATTGGCGGTATCACCATCTTGGATGGTGTAAACGAATTCAATCGATGGAGGTATAGTATTAACATCAGTCCCTGAAGCTAAAATGAAGTTATACTCCCCTGTATCATACATAGTAAAAACACCAAACCCCGTATCTATAATGTAAGAAGTATTATTGCTATCAAAAATGTAAACTTGTCCTTCAAATTCAAATTGAATTAAGGTTACGGTACCATCAACTGAGGTATCCTGATTATCTCCAGAACTACCTTTACTTATGACATTTCCTCGGATACCTTCGAGCCTTGATTTCCCATCCTTTTCGCGATATGCAATGAAATTATTGTCATCGACAGCAACTGGAGCAGAGTCATTAACAGTAATAATTACATTGGCTGTATCGCTATCAATACCATCAGTTAAAGTGTATTCAAAACTTGGTGGAGTCGCGCCTAAAATATAGCCTTCACTATTTTGATAAGTAAAGTCGCCACTAGCATTAATACTTAAAATACCCCCTTCGACATTAATAATAGCAAAGCCATCTGTTCCAAAGCTTAGTTCGACGCCATTAATATGAGTTATCACTAATGTTGAACCGTCGCCACCATCAGTATCGATAACACCATCACCATCGTGATGAAGTATAATATTGCCTGAAACGCTTTCCCCTTCATCAATATTAAAGCCATCATCTTCTGCAACCGGTGGATTGTTCACCGGTATCACGTCAATCGTCACCGTCCCCATATCGGTATCGGTGCCATCACTTAAGGTATACGTGAAACTTGGCGCAGCACCCGCCGGCTCATTGCCGTTTTGGGTGTAAGTAAAACTGCCATCGGCCTTGATCAGGATAAAACCGTCTTTAATATCCACACGGGCTTCACCCGTTACTGGGTCAAAGACTAAATCAACGCCATTGACTTGAGTCACACTCAGGCTAGCACCATCGCCACCATCGTTATCACTCACGCCATCGCCGTCGTCATGGCTGATCACATTACCCGAAACACTCGTGCCTTCGTTAACACTAAAACTATCATCAGCCGCAACCGGGGGATCGTTCACCGGCGTGACCGCAATCGTTAAGGTCGACAGATCGGTATCACCGGCACCATCAGTAACGGTGTAGCTGATCACTGGCACAGCACCATTAAAGTTATCATTCGGAGTAAAAATGTAACTACCATTGGTATTTAAAGTTAACTCACCTTCAGTAAGAGTAACGATATCACCTGGACTGTAAGTATCACCATTAACTGTAAAGCTCGTTACTGTTAGTGGACCATCTGCTGTTACTGCATTAGCTAACACATTACCTGTAGCAATTGTATCTTCAGCTATCGTGACAGTTTCACTATCATCAGTTAAATCTGACACGGGTGTCACTGAAATTGTTAGGGTAGAACTTTCGGTATCACCGGCACCATCAGTAACGGTGTAGCTGATCACTGGCACAGCACCATTAAAGTTATCATTCGGTGTAAAGGTGTAGCTACCATTGGTATTTAAAGTTAACTCACCTTCAGTAAGAGTAACGATATCACCTGCATTGTACGTATTACCATCAACAGTAAAGCTGGTGACAGTTAGTGGACCGTCTGCTGTTTCTGCATTAGCTAACACATTGCCTGTGCCGGTTGTATCTTCTGCTATCGTGACAGTTTCACTATCATCAGTTAAATCTGACACTGGAGTCACTGAAATTGTTAAAGTAGAGCTATCCGTATCTCCTGCACCATCAGTAACAGTATAAGTAATAACCGGCACAGCACCGTTGAAATTATCATTCGGAGTAAAAGTGTAGCTACCATTGGTATTTAAAGTTAACTCACCTTCAGTAAGAGTAACGATATCACCTGCATTGTACGTATTACCATCAACAGTAAAGCTGGTGACAGTTAGTGGACCGTCTGCTGTTTCTGCATTAGCTAACACATTGCCTGTGGCGGTTGTATCTTCTGCTATCGTGACAGTTTCACTATCATCAGTTAAATCTGACACGGGTGTCACTGAAATTGTTAGGGTAGAACTTTCGGTATCACCGGCACCATCAGTAACGGTGTAGCTGATCACTGGCACAGCACCGTTAAAGTTATCATTCGGAGTGAAAGTGTAACTACCGTCTGCAATTAAAGTTAACTCACCTTCCGTGAGAGTAACCGTGTCACCTGCATTGTACGTATTCCCACCAACAGTAAAGCTGGTGACCGTGAGTGGACCATCTGCAGTTACTGCATTATCAAGGACATTACCTGTAGCTGTTGTGTCTTCAGCTGTTGTAACAGTTTCATTATCATCACTTAAATCAGAAACAGGTGTAACTGAAATTGTTAAGGTAGAGTTCTGTGTGTCACCAGCACCATCAGTGACGGTGTAGCTGATCACTGGCACAGCACCGTTAAAGTTATCATTCGGAGTGAAAGTGTAACTACCGTCTGCAATTAAAGTTAACTCACCTTCCGTGAGAGTAACCGTGTCACCTGCATTGTACGTATTTCCACCAACAGTAAAGCTGGTGACAGTTAGTGGACCGTCTGCTGTTTCTGCATTAGCTAACACATTGCCTGTGGCGGTTGTATCTTCTGCGACAGAAACAGTTTCATTATCATCACTTAAATCAGAAACAGGTGTAACTGAAATTGTTAAGGTAGAGTTCTGTGTGTCACCAGCACCATCAGTGACGGTGTAGCTGATCACTGGCACAGCACCATTAAAGTTATCATTCGGTGTAAAGGTGTAGCTACCATTGGTATTTAAAGTTAACTCACCTTCGGTGAGGGTAACCGTATCACCTGCATTGTACGTATTTCCACCAACAGTAAAGCTGGTGACGGTCATTGGACCATCCGCAGTTACTGCATTAGCTAACACATTACCTGTAGCAATTGTATCTTCAGCTATCGTGACTGTTTCACTATCATCACTTAAATCAGACACGGGTGTTACTGAAATTGTTAGGGTAGAACTCTGAGTATCACCGGCACCATCAGTAACAGTATAAGTAATAACCGGCACAGCCCCGTTGAAATTGTCATTCGGAGTGAAGGTATAACTACCATCGGTATTTAAAGTTAACTTACCTTCAGTAAGACTAACGATATCACCTGGACTGTAAGTATCACCACCAACAGTAAAGCTGGTGACAGTTAGTGGACCGTCTGCTGTTTCTGCATTAGCTAACACATTGCCTGTGCCGGTTGTATCTTCTGCTATCGTGACAGTTTCACTATCATCAGTTAAATCTGACACTGGAGTCACTGAAATTGTTAAAGTAGAGCTATCCGTATCTCCTGCACCATCAGTAACAGTATAAGTAATAACCGGCACAGCACCGTTGAAATTATCATTCGGAGTAAAAGTGTAGCTACCATTGGTATTTAAAGTTAACTCACCTTCAGTAAGAGTAACGATATCACCTGCATTGTACGTATTACCATCAACAGTAAAGCTGGTGACAGTTAGTGGACCGTCTGCTGTTTCTGCATTAGCTAACACATTGCCTGTGGCGGTTGTATCTTCTGCTATCGTGACAGTTTCACTATCATCAGTTAAATCTGACACGGGTGTCACTGAAATTGTTAGGGTAGAACTTTCGGTATCACCGGCACCATCAGTAACGGTGTAGCTGATCACTGGCACAGCACCGTTAAAGTTATCATTCGGAGTGAAAGTGTAACTACCGTCTGCAATTAAAGTTAACTCACCTTCCGTGAGAGTAACCGTGTCACCTGCATTGTACGTATTCCCACCAACAGTAAAGCTGGTGACCGTGAGTGGACCATCTGCAGTTACTGCATTATCAAGGACATTACCTGTAGCTGTTGTGTCTTCAGCTGTTGTAACAGTTTCATTATCATCACTTAAATCAGAAACAGGTGTAACTGAAATTGTTAAGGTAGAGTTCTGTGTGTCACCAGCACCATCAGTGACGGTGTAGCTGATCACTGGCACAGCACCGTTAAAGTTATCATTCGGAGTGAAAGTGTAACTACCGTCTGCAATTAAAGTTAACTCACCTTCCGTGAGAGTAACCGTGTCACCTGCATTGTACGTATTTCCACCAACAGTAAAGCTGGTGACAGTTAGTGGACCGTCTGCTGTTTCTGCATTAGCTAACACATTGCCTGTGGCGGTTGTATCTTCTGCGACAGAAACAGTTTCATTATCATCACTTAAATCAGAAACAGGTGTAACTGAAATTGTTAAGGTAGAGTTCTGTGTGTCACCAGCACCATCAGTGACGGTGTAGCTGATCACTGGCACAGCACCATTAAAGTTATCATTCGGTGTAAAGGTGTAGCTACCATTGGTATTTAAAGTTAACTCACCTTCGGTGAGGGTAACCGTATCACCTGCATTGTACGTATTTCCACCAACAGTAAAGCTGGTGACGGTCATTGGACCATCCGCAGTTACTGCATTAGCTAACACATTACCTGTAGCAATTGTATCTTCAGCTATCGTGACTGTTTCACTATCATCACTTAAATCAGACACGGGTGTTACTGAAATTGTTAGGGTAGAACTCTGAGTATCACCGGCACCATCAGTAACAGTATAAGTAATAACCGGCACAGCCCCGTTGAAATTGTCATTCGGAGTGAAGGTATAACTACCATCGGTATTTAAAGTTAACTTACCTTCAGTAAGACTAACGATATCACCTGGACTGTAAGTATCACCACCAACAGTAAAGCTGGTGACAGTTAGTGGACCGTCTGCTGTTTCTGCATTAGCTAACACATTGCCTGTAGCAATTGTATCTTCAGCTATCGTGACAGTTTCACTATCATCAGTTAAATCTGACACTGGAGTCACTGAAATTGTTAAAGTAGAAATTTCTGTATCACCGGCACCATCAGTAACGGTGTAGCTGATCACTGGCACAGCACCATTGAAGTTATCATTCGGTGTAAAGGTGTAGCTACCATTTGCATTTAAAGTGAGTTCGCCTTCAGTGAGAGTAACCGTATCACCTGCACTGTACGTATTTCCATCAACAGTAAAGCTCGTTACTGTTAGTGGACCGTCTGCAGTTACTGCATTATCAAGGACATTGCCTGTTGCTGTTGTGTCTTCAGCTGTTGTAACAGATTCATTGTCATCAGTAAGATCTGATAAAGGTGTTACTGAAATTGTTAAAGTTGAACTCTGAGTGTCACCAGCACCATCGGTAATGGTGTAACTGATCACTGGCACAGTACCGTTGAAATTATCATTCGGTGTGAAGGTATAGCTACCATCGGTATTTAAGGTGAGCTCACCTTCAGTGAGAGTAACCGTGTCACCTGCATTGTACGTATTCCCACCAACAGTAAAGCTGGTGACCGTGAGTGGACCATCTGCAGTTACTGCATTATCAAGGACATTACCTGTAGCTGTTGTGTCTTCAGCTGTTGTAACAGTTTCATTATCATCACTTAAATCAGAAACAGGTGTAACTGAAATTGTTAAGGTAGAGTTCTGTGTGTCACCAGCACCATCAGTGACGGTGTAGCTGATCACTGGCACAGCACCGTTAAAGTTATCATTCGGAGTGAAAGTGTAACTACCGTCTGCAATTAAAGTTAACTCACCTTCCGTGAGAGTAACCGTGTCACCTGCATTGTACGTATTTCCACCAACAGTAAAGCTGGTGACAGTTAGTGGACCGTCTGCTGTTTCTGCATTAGCTAACACATTGCCTGTGGCGGTTGTATCTTCTGCGACAGAAACAGTTTCATTATCATCACTTAAATCAGAAACAGGTGTAACTGAAATTGTTAAGGTAGAGTTCTGTGTGTCACCAGCACCATCAGTGACGGTGTAGCTGATCACTGGCACAGCACCATTAAAGTTATCATTCGGTGTAAAGGTGTAGCTACCATTGGTATTTAAAGTTAACTCACCTTCGGTGAGGGTAACCGTATCACCTGCATTGTACGTATTTCCACCAACAGTAAAGCTGGTGACGGTCATTGGACCATCCGCAGTTACTGCATTAGCTAACACATTACCTGTAGCAATTGTATCTTCAGCTATCGTGACTGTTTCACTATCATCACTTAAATCAGACACGGGTGTTACTGAAATTGTTAGGGTAGAACTCTGAGTATCACCGGCACCATCAGTAACAGTATAAGTAATAACCGGCACAGCCCCGTTGAAATTGTCATTCGGAGTGAAGGTATAACTACCATCGGTATTTAAAGTTAACTTACCTTCAGTAAGACTAACGATATCACCTGGACTGTAAGTATCACCACCAACAGTAAAGCTGGTGACAGTTAGTGGACCGTCTGCTGTTTCTGCATTAGCTAACACATTGCCTGTAGCAATTGTATCTTCAGCTATCGTGACAGTTTCACTATCATCAGTTAAATCTGACACTGGAGTCACTGAAATTGTTAAAGTAGAAATTTCTGTATCACCGGCACCATCAGTAACGGTGTAGCTGATCACTGGCACAGCACCATTGAAGTTATCATTCGGTGTAAAGGTGTAGCTACCATTTGCATTTAAAGTGAGTTCGCCTTCAGTGAGAGTAACCGTATCACCTGCACTGTACGTATTTCCATCAACAGTAAAGCTCGTTACTGTTAGTGGACCGTCTGCAGTTACTGCATTATCAAGGACATTGCCTGTTGCTGTTGTGTCTTCAGCTGTTGTAACAGATTCATTGTCATCAGTAAGATCTGATAAAGGTGTTACTGAAATTGTTAAAGTTGAACTCTGAGTGTCACCAGCACCATCGGTAATGGTGTAACTGATCACTGGCACAGTACCGTTGAAATTATCATTCGGTGTGAAGGTATAGCTACCATCGGTATTTAAGGTGAGCTCACCTTCAGTGAGAGTAACCGTGTCACCTGCATTGTACGTATTCCCACCAACAGTAAAGCTGGTGACCGTGAGTGGACCATCTGCAGTTACTGCATTATCAAGGACATTACCTGTAGCTGTTGTGTCTTCAGCTGTTGTAACAGTTTCATTATCATCACTTAAATCAGAAACAGGTGTAACTGAAATTGTTAAGGTAGAGTTCTGTGTGTCACCAGCACCATCAGTGACGGTGTAGCTGATCACTGGCACAGCACCGTTAAAGTTATCATTCGGAGTGAAAGTGTAACTACCGTCTGCAATTAAAGTTAACTCACCTTCCGTGAGAGTAACCGTGTCACCTGCATTGTACGTATTTCCACCAACAGTAAAGCTGGTGACAGTTAGTGGACCGTCTGCTGTTTCTGCATTAGCTAACACATTGCCTGTGGCGGTTGTATCTTCTGCGACAGAAACAGTTTCATTATCATCACTTAAATCAGAAACAGGTGTAACTGAAATTGTTAAGGTAGAGTTCTGTGTGTCACCAGCACCATCAGTGACGGTGTAGCTGATCACTGGCACAGCACCATTAAAGTTATCATTCGGTGTAAAGGTGTAGCTACCATTGGTATTTAAAGTTAACTCACCTTCGGTGAGGGTAACCGTATCACCTGCATTGTACGTATTTCCACCAACAGTAAAGCTGGTGACGGTCATTGGACCATCCGCAGTTACTGCATTAGCTAACACATTACCTGTAGCAATTGTATCTTCAGCTATCGTGACTGTTTCACTATCATCACTTAAATCAGACACGGGTGTTACTGAAATTGTTAGGGTAGAACTCTGAGTATCACCGGCACCATCAGTAACAGTATAAGTAATAACCGGCACAGCCCCGTTGAAATTGTCATTCGGAGTGAAGGTATAACTACCATCGGTATTTAAAGTTAACTTACCTTCAGTAAGAGTAACGATATCACCTGGACTGTAAGTATCACCACCAACAGTAAAGCTGGTGACAGTTAGTGGACCGTCTGCTGTTTCTGCATTAGCTAACACATTGCCTGTAGCAATTGTATCTTCAGCTATCGTGACAGTTTCACTATCATCAGTTAAATCTGACACTGGAGTCACTGAAATTGTTAAAGTAGAAATTTCTGTATCACCGGCACCATCAGTAACGGTGTAGCTGATCACTGGCACAGCACCATTGAAGTTATCATTCGGTGTAAAGGTGTAGCTACCATTTGCATTTAAAGTGAGTTCGCCTTCAGTGAGAGTAACCGTATCACCTGCACTGTACGTATTTCCATCAACAGTAAAGCTCGTTACTGTTAGTGGACCGTCTGCAGTTACTGCATTATCAAGGACATTGCCTGTTGCTGTTGTGTCTTCAGCTGTTGTAACAGATTCATTGTCATCAGTAAGATCTGATAAAGGTGTTACTGAAATTGTTAAAGTTGAACTCTGAGTGTCACCAGCACCATCGGTAATGGTGTAACTGATCACTGGCACAGTACCGTTGAAATTATCATTCGGTGTGAAGGTATAGCTACCATCGGTATTTAAGGTGAGCTCACCTTCAGTGAGAGTAACCGTATCACCTGCACTATATGTATTACCATCAACAGTAAAGCTGGTAACAGTTAATGGTCCGTCTGCTGTTACTGCATTATCAAGCACATTACCTGTAGCAATTGTATCTTCAGCTGTTGTAACAGATTCATTGTCATCAGTAAGATCTGATACCGGTGTTACTGAAATTGTTAAAGTAGAAATTTCTGTGTCACCAGCACCATCAGTAACGGTGTAGCTGATCACTGGCACAGCACCATTAAAGTTATCATTCGGAGTAAAAATGTAACTACCATTGGTATTTAAAGTTAACTCACCTTCAGTAAGAGTAACGATATCACCTGGACTGTAAGTATTACCATTAACAGTAAAGCTCGTTACTGTCATTGGACCATCTGCAGTTACTGCATTAGCTAACACATTACCTGTAGCAATTGTATCTTCAGCTATCGTGACAGTTTCACTATCATCAGTTAAATCTGACACGGGTGTCACTGAAATTGTTAGGGTAGAACTTTCGGTATCACCGGCACCATCAGTAACGGTGTAGCTGATCACTGGCACAGCACCGTTAAAGTTATCATTCGGAGTGAAAGTGTAACTACCGTCTGCAATTAAAGTTAACTCACCTTCCGTGAGAGTAACCGTGTCACCTGCATTGTACGTATTCCCACCAACAGTAAAGCTGGTGACCGTGAGTGGACCATCTGCAGTTACTGCATTATCAAGGACATTACCTGTAGCTGTTGTGTCTTCAGCTGTTGTAACAGTTTCATTATCATCACTTAAATCAGAAACAGGTGTAACTGAAATTGTTAAGGTAGAGTTCTGTGTGTCACCAGCACCATCAGTGACGGTGTAGCTGATCACTGGCACAGCACCGTTAAAGTTATCATTCGGTGTGAAGGTATAGCTACCATCGGTATTTAAGGTGAGCTCACCTTCAGTAAGAGTAACCGTATCACCTGCATTGTACGTATTCCCATCAACAGTAAAACTGGTGACAGTTATCGGTCCATCAAGGCTGTCAGCGTTATTAAGAACATTGCCAGAAACTGCTGTATCTTCAGTTGTTGTGACAGATTCATTGTCATCAATAAGATCTGATACCGGTGTTACTGAAATCGTTAAGGTAGAACTCTGTGTATCACCGGCACCATCAATAACGGTGTAGCTGATCACTGGCACGGTACCGTTGAAATTGTCATTTGGTGTGAAGGTGTAACTACCATCGGTATTTAAAGTTAACTCACCTTCAGTAAGAGTAACCGTGTCACCTGCATTATAGGTATTCCCACCAACAGTAAAGCTAGTGACGGTCATTGGACCGTCTGCAGTTACTGCATTATCAAGGACATTGCCTGTTGCTGTTGTGTCTTCAGCTGTTGTAACAGATTCATTGTCATCAGTAAGATCTGATAAAGGTGTTACTGAAATTGTTAAAGTTGAACTCTGAGTATCACCAGCACCATCGGTAATGGTGTAACTGATCACTGGCACAGTACCGTTGAAATTATCATTCGGTGTGAAGGTATAGCTACCATCGGTATTTAAGGTGAGCTCACCTTCAGTGAGAGTAACCGTATCACCTGCACTATATGTATTACCATCAACAGTAAAGCTGGTAACAGTTAATGGTCCGTCTGCTGTTACTGCATTATCAAGCACATTACCTGTAGCAATTGTATCTTCAGCTATTGTGACAGTTTCACTATCATCACTTAGATCAGAAACTGGAATCACTGAAATTGTTAGGGTAGAACTCTGAGTGTCACCAGCACCATCGGTAATGGTGTAACTGATCACTGGCACAGCACCATTAAAGTTATCATTCGGAGTAAAAGTGTAACTACCATTGGTATTTAAAGTGAGTTCACCTTCCGCAAGAGTAACCGTGTCACCTGCATTGTACGTATTCCCATCAACAGTAAAACTCGTTACGGTTAACGGTCCATCTGCAGTTGCTGCATTATCTAACACATTGCCTGTTGCTGTTGTGTCTTCAGCTGTTGTAACAGATTCATTGTCATCAGTAAGATCTGATAAAGGTGTTACTGAAATTGTTAAAGTTGAAGTCTGAGTGTCACCAGCACCATCGGTAATGGTGTAACTGATCACTGGCACAGCACCATTAAAGTTGTCATTCGGTGTGAAGGTATAGCTACCGTCTGCATTTAAGGTGAGATCACCTTCAGTGAGAGTAACTGTATCACCTGCATTATACGTATTCCCACCAACAGTAAAGCTAGTGACAGTTAAAGGACCCTCTGCAGTTACTGCATTATCAAGGACATTGCCTGTGGCGGTTGTGTCTTCTGCGACAGAAACAGTTTCACTATCATCACTTAGATCAGAAACTGGTGTTACTGAAATTGTTAGGGTAGAACTCTGAGTGTCACCAGCACCATCAGTGACGGTATATGTAATAACGGGTACAGCACCATTGAAGTTATCATTCGGTGTAAAGGTATAGCTACCATCGGTATTTAAAGTTAACTCACCTTCCGTAAGAGTAACCGTGTCACCTGCATTGTACGTATTCCCACCAACAGTAAAGCTAGTGACAGTTAAAGGACCGTCTGCAGTTTCAGCATTATCTAACACATTGCCTGTGGCGGTTGTATCTTCTACGACACTTACTGTTTCACTATCATCGCTTAGATCTGAAACCGGTGTGACTGAAATTGTTAGTGTAGAGCTCTGTGTATCACCGGCGCCATCTGTGACGATATAAGTAACAACAGGCACAGCACCGTTGAAATTGTCATTGGGTGTAAAAGTATAGCTACCGTCTGCATTTAAGGTGAGATCACCTTCAGTGAGAGTAACTGTGTCACCTGCACTGTACGTATTCCCATCAACAGTAAAGCTAGTGACAGTTATCGGTCCATCAAGGCTGTCGGCGTTATTAAGTACATTACCAGAGACTGCTGTATCTTCAGCTGTTGTGATAGATTCATTGTCATCAATAAGATCTGATACCGGTGTTACTGAAATTGTTAGGGTAGAACTCTGAGTATCACCGGCACCATCGGTGACGGTATATGTAATAACGGGTACAGCACCGTTAAAGTTATCGTTCGGTGTGAAAGTATAGCTACCATCGGTATTTAAAGTGAGTTCGCCTTCAGCAAGAGTAACCGTATCACCTGCATTATAAGTATTCCCATCAACAGTAAAACTTGTGACAGTTATTGGACCATCGGCAGTTTCTGCGTTATCAAGCACATTGCCCGTAGCTGTTGTGTCTTCTGCGACAGAAACAGTTTCACTATCATCGCTCAGATCAGAAACTGGTGTTACTGAAATTGTTAAGGTAGAACTTTCGGTATCACCTGCACCGTCAGTAACGGTGTAGCTGATCACTGGCACGACACCGTTGAAATTGTCATTTGGTGTGAAGGTGTAACTACCATCGGTATTTAAAGTGAGTTGACCTTCAGTGAGAGTTACCGTGTCACCTGAATTGTACGTATTCCCACCAACAGTAAAGCTAGTGATGGTCATTGGACCATCTGCTGTTTCAGCATTATCCAACACATTGCCTGTGGCGGTGGTATCTTCTGCGACAGAAACAGTTTCACTATCATCAGTTAAATCTGACACTGGAGTCACTGAAATTGTTAAAGTAGAGCTATCCGTATCTCCTGCACCATCAGTAACAGTATAAGTAATAACAGGCACGACACCGTTGAAATTGTCATTTGGTGTGAAGGTGTAACTACCATCCGTATTTAAGGTGAGTTGACCTTCAGTGAGAGTAACCGTATCACCTGCATTGTACGTATTTCCACCAACAGTAAAGCTGGTGACGGTCATTGGACCGTCTACTGTTGCTGCATTATCTAACACATTGCCTGTGGCGGTTGTATCTTCTGCGACAGAAACAGTTTCACTATCATCACTTAAATCTGAAACAGGTGTCACTGAAATTGTTAAGGTAGAGCTCTGTGTATCACCAGCACCATCAATAACGGTGTAGCTGACTACAGGCACACTGCCATTGAAGTTATCGTTCGGTGTAAATGTGTAACTACCATCTGCATTTAAAGTCAGTTCGCCTTCAGCAAGAGTAACCGTATCACCTGCATTATAAGTATTCCCATCAACAGTAAAACTTGTGACAGTTATTGGACCGTCTGCAGTTTCAGCATTAGCTAACACATTGCCTGTGGCTGTTGTATCTTCTGATATCGTGACCGTTTCACTATCATCGCTTAAATCTGAAACTGGTGTCACTGAAATTGTTAGTGTAGAACTCTGAGTATCACCTGCACCGTCAGTAACAATGTAAGTAATAACAGGCACAGCACCATTAAAATTGTCATTCGGTGTAAAAGTGTAACTACCATCGGTATTTAAAGTTAACTCACCTTCCGTGAGGGTAACCGTATCACCTGCATTGTACGTATTACCCTCAACCGTAAAACTCGTTACTGTGAGTGGACCATCTGCTGTTTCTGCGTTATCAAGGACATTACCTGTAGCAATTGTATCTTCTGCTATCGTAACCGTTTCACTATCATCACTTAAATCTGAAACCGGAGTCACTGAAATTGTTAAGGTAGAAATTTCTGTGTCACCAGCACCATCAGTAATGGTGTAGCTGATCACTGGCACAGCACCGTTAAAATTATCATTTGGTGTAAAAATGTAACTACCATCTGCATTTAAGATGAGATCACCTTCAGTGAGAGTAACCGTTTCACCTGCATTGTAAGTATTACCATCAACACTAAAGCTCGTAACAGTTAGTGGTCCATCAAGGCTGTCGGCGTTATTGAGCACATTACCAGAGACTGCTGTATCTTCAGCTGTTGTAACAGATTCATTATCATCAATAAGATCTGATACGGGTGTTACTGAAATCGTTAAGGTAGAACTATCCGTATCACCTGCACCATCAGTTACGATGTAGCTGACTACGGGCACGGCGCCGTTGAAGTTATCATTTGGTGTAAACGTGTAACTACCATCGGTATTTAAAGTGAGTACGCCTTCAGCGAGAGTAATGGTATCACCAGCATTATACGTATTCCCATCAACAGTAAAACTCGTTACTGTTAGTGGACCATCTGCTGTTTCTGCGTTATCAAGGACATTACCTGTAGCAATTGTATCTTCTGCTATCGTAACCGTTTCACTATTATCACTTAAATCTGAAACCGGTGTTACTGAAATTGTTAAGGTAGAAATTTCTGTGTCACCAGCACCATCGTTAACGGTGTAGCTGATCACTGGCACACTGCCATTAAAGTTATCGTTCGGTGTAAACGTGTAACTACCATCGGTATTTAAAGTGAGTTCACCTTCCGCAAGAGTAACCGTTTCACCTGCATTGTAAGTATTACCATCAACAGTAAAACTCGTTACGGTTAATGGTCCATCTGCAGTTGCTGCATTATCCAGAACATTACCAGAGACTGGGGTATCTTCAGCTGTTGTAACAGATTCATTGTCATCAGTAAGATCTGATAACGGTGTTACTGAAATTGTTAAGGTAGAACTATCGATATCACCGGCACCATCAGTAACGGTGTAGCTGATCACGGGCACAGCACCATTAAAGTTATCGTTCGGTGTAAAAGTGTAACTACCATCTGCATTTAAGGTGAGTTCACCTTCCGCAAGAGTAACCGTGTCACCTGCATTGAAAGTATTTCCATTAACAGTAAAGCTGGTTACGGTTAATGGTCCATCTGCAGTTGCTGCATTATCCAAAACGTTACCAGAGACTGCGGTATCTTCAGCTGTTGTGACAGATTCATTGTCATCAGTAAGATCTGATAACGGTGTTACTGAAATTGTTAAGGTAGAACTATCGGTATCACCCGCACCGTCAGTAACGGTGTAGCTGACCACGGGTACACTGCCGTTGAAATTGTCATTTGGTATAAAGGTGTAACTACCATCTGCATTTAAGGTTAACTCACCTTCAGTGAGAGTAACCGTATCACCTGGATTAAAAGTATTACCATCAACAGTAAAGCTCGTTATAGTCAGAGGACCATCTGCAGTTTCAGCATTATTAAGTACATTGCCAGAAACAGGGGTATCTTCAGCTGTTGTAACAGATTCATCCGCATCAGTAAGATCTGATACGGGTGTTACTAAAATCGTTAAAGTAGAACTATCCGTATCTCCTGCACCATCAGTAACGGTATAATTGACTACGGGCACAGTACCGTTGAAGTTATCATTCGGTATAAAGGTGTAACTACCATCTGCATTTAAAGTTAATTCACCTTCAGTGAGAGTAACAGTATCACCTGCATTATAAGTATTCCCATCAACAGTAAAACTCGTTACGGTTAATGGTCCATCTGCAGTTGCTGCATTATCTAAAACATTACCAGAGACTGGGGTATCTTCAGCTGTTGTAACAGATTCATTGTCATCAGTAAGATCTGATAACGGTGTTACTGAAATTGTTAAAGTAGAATTATCGGTATCACCCGCACCATCAGTAACCGTGTAACTGACCACGGGTACAGCACCATTAAGATTATCGTTTGGTATAAAGGTGTAACTACCATCTGCATTTAAAGTGAATTCGCCTTCAGCGAGAGTAACCGTATCACCTGCATTGAAAGTATTTCCATCAACAGTAAAGCTCGTTATAGTCAGAGGACCATCTGCAGTTTCAGCATTATTAAGTACATTGCCAGAGACTGGGGTATCTTCAGCTGTTGTAACAGATTCATCCGCATCAGTAAGATCTGATACGGGTGTTACTAAAATCGTTAAAGTAGAACTATCCGTATTACCTGCACCATCAGTAACGGTGTAATTGACAACGGGCACAGTGCCATTAAAATTATCAGCAGGTATAAAGGTATAGCTACCGTCTGCATTTAAGGTAAATTCACCCTCAACTAGATTAATTGTCTCGCCGGCATCGAAAGTATTACCATTAACACTAAAGTTAATCACACTTAATGGGCCGCCTGCGCTGGCACCATTATCTAGCACATTACCTGTGGCTGATGTATCTTCTGCTACAGTGACACTTTCATCAGCATCAAATAAGGCAAAATTATCATTATTATTTTCGTTATCTAAATCACCGGGTAAGACAAAAATATTGTTTTGTTCTGTTGTATCGTATCCAGCCTGCGCTAACGTTTCATCGCCTGTTCTGTTTACCGTGACAAAACTTGTACCTTCATTATTAGTAAGACCAGCAGTTGTCTCAGGGAGCTCAGCATCGATATCAGCATCGATTAAGTCTTGAATTGCTGCAATTTCATTTTGAATATTAATGATATCTTCACTATCAACACTTTCTGTATTGTTATCAGGAGAAATTATATCTACACGAATTTCATTTACCGACTCAGCCTCGTAGCTGTAGACTTTATGCTGACTTCCATCCGCATAAGCTAATACAATTTCACTGCCTTTGATTAAATTAAGAACGTCACCTGCTTTAATGACATCACCGACTTTTAATAGAGTGTTTTCAGCCACATCGGTGTGAATTTCACCTTTAACATTAATGATTTGTGCATTTTTTGGGTTGGTATAGTTTTCCATAAACAACATTCCTAATGATTTGGCTTACCACATACTCTAGAAAATCTAAAAATACTGCAGCTGATTAATAACTGTAAACATACCTATAAAGTAACATATTACAAGTATTTAGACTAAAGACAATGTATTTTAGGTGGTCTTGTTATGAATTGTTTAACAGATAAATTAAATAATGAAATTAAGTTTTAATACAAAAAACATTATAAAAGCTAATCTTGCAATAATGATTCAAGGTATAGGGCCTGTATCTCAATTAAATATATGTTGTTTTTAGAGGTAAGGCATGCAAAATAGATATTAATGTTCAGTAACAACGGCGGTATCGGGAGACACCGCCTTGATGATAATAAAATTATTAGTTTTTGAATCTACGAGAGACTAATCCAATTAAAGCAAGTGAGAAAATAGCAATTGTTGATGGTTCAGGCACTGAAGTTGTCACTGATTTGAATACATAATTAATGTATATTCCTTCCAACGCTCTATCTTTAATGTATGCTGAAACATCACCTTGAGCATCATAACCAATACCACCAGCTAGATTAGTTGCTCTGGCTTGATCGTATGATTTAACAGCAGCTATTTGATATTGCTGGTAAAAAGCTTCTTTATTAACAATATAATCTTCAATGTTAGTGTAGTCAGTCGTATAGTTTGTACTTAAGGCGTATGATACTGGAATTGTAGGTTGACCAAAGATAAATTCTGCGGCCTCAATACCATTATAAGTAGTAGGTTTAAGGCTATGATCCTCTCCACCAGTTAAATCAAAAGAACCTATGTACTCCCATTGGATACCAGCATTATCAGAATAATGATCACCAATAATTAATCCGGCATTTGCTCTATCGGCAACAAAAAGAGATAACACACAAACTACAACAATATTTATGATTTTAGAACTCATACAACTTCCTTAAGCCCTTAATGGGTTAATAATTTTATGTCGCATAACGACACTTACTTCAATATACTAGCATTATGCAAAATACACGCCAAAAACAAAACCTCATTTAATTCAATAGGTAACATTCAAGTGTAAACTTCATTTTTGATAACTGTTAAAAAACACGACACTAAAGTACAACTAAAAAATTCTAATTTAATAACACCTTTAGTACATAATACCTGAATTAATAATTTATGCTAATTTTTCAATTTTTATACCTTTCTTTTATTTTAGCAATAGTAATAGTAATAGTAATATATTGTGCAGGTAATACTTCTAACTCTCCCAGGTACAATTTTTTAGTCTGATTTTAAGCATTTTAAAAGATAAATACACCACTAAACATTGCGGTAACCTAGTGGTTTGAGATCACTTGTGAAACATTTCCTAACACTCATTTATTAAAACTTTCATATATTACTATAATGCAAAAGCTTCGAACGTTCATAACTGCTTTTTATATACCCCTTGCTATAGAGATTTTAGCGCTATAAAACAAAAAAACATTAATCTTTTGATTATCGGTTTTTCTATCTTTTGTTTAAAGAATCGGACGTCTATGGGCACTGGTTTTATTCAATAAATTTCCACTAGAGTAAACTCATGATCATTATATATAAGAAACTAAACAGATAACTTGTCTGTTTGATTTTTATGAAGTACTCCCTAGTTACTGAGAAGAGACTGTAAAGTTACCTATCAGAACTATTTTGTATTACTTTTTGCAAAAAAATCATATTAAGGCTCAATTACCTCAATGGTGTTCCCAATAGTGCGCAGCATATTAGTCTTTTATTAAACCCTACTATTAGATTAACTGCTACAAACTAATCAAGGTTTAAAGTTGGTTTTAAATTTTGGACTTATCGACTACTTTGCTATTATGGCTGCTTTCATCTCCCTATTAAGGCAACAGCACTGCGTGGAAGTTTTTCAACTTAGAGATTATCAACAAGAAGCTGTTTCGGCGGTGCTTAAACACTTTAGAAAAACCAACGAATCTGCGGTGATTGTTTTACCTACAGGATCAGGTAAAAGTCTGGTAATTGCCGAACTTGCTCGGTTGGCAAAGCGAAAAATACTGGTACTTACCCATGTCAAAGAACTGGTCGAGCAAAATCATCAAAAATATGAAAGCTATGGTGTTACCGCCGGTATTTATTCAGCCGGATTAAAACTGAAAGAAACTCAGCACCAAGTAACGTTCGCCAGTATACAATCGGCAGCTCGCAATTTAGATGACTTTAGTGAGCCCTACTCCTTAATTATTATTGACGAATGTCATAGAGTTAACTTAGCCAGCACTGAGCTTGCTAAGGATAAAGCTAAAGACAAGTCTAAAGGGGAGTCCAAAGAGCAAATACAAGAAAAAGCAAGCAAGCTGTCTAATAGTAACCAGTATCAACAAATTATTGAAAAATTGATGCAAGTTAATCCTGATGTTAAATTATTGGGTTTAACCGCAACCCCTTATCGTTTAGGTATGGGCTGGATTTATAAAAAACATTACCGTGGTTTCATGCGAAGTGAAGAAAAGCGACCTTTTGAGCACTGTATTTATGAACTACCCCTTCGTTACTTAATTAAACGTCAGTATTTAACCGAACCTAATTTAGTCGATGCCACCATAGAGCATTATGATTTTAGTAGCCTGCGAGCAAACGCCTCTGGTGAATATAGTCCTACAGATATCAATCATCTATTAAATAAAAATCCCCGGGTGACTCAAGGCATTATTGAGCAGGTCATTGAGTTAGGCTATAAACGTCAAGGTATTATGATATTTGCCGCTACAGTTGAGCATGCAAAGGAAGTCTTCAGTTATTTACCCGCCCAATTGAGTGCATTAATTACCGGTGCTACCGACAACACTGAACGCGATAAGTTAATTAAGGCATTCAAGCGTAAAGAAATTAAATACCTGGTTAATGTTTCAGTATTAACCACTGGCTTTGACGCACCGCATGTCGATATGATTGCGATATTACGTCCAACACAATCAGTTAGTCTCTATCAGCAAATCATTGGCCGTGGTCTGCGTTTGAGTGATAACAAAAAAGATTGCTTGGTCATTGACTATACGGGCAATGATTTTGACCTCTATCATCCCGAAGTTGGTGAGAAAAAGCCGAATAGTAAAAGTCAGCCGGTGCAAGTTATTTGCCCCAGTTGTGAATTTCCCAATTTATTTTGGGGCATTTGTGATGATGATGGTTATTTAGTGGAACACTACGGCCGACGATGCCAAGGCCTGATTGAAGAACAAGGGTCAGATAACCAATGTGACTATCGTTTTGTATTTAAAGAATGCCCACACTGCGGTGGTGAAAATGACATAGCTGCTCGTAACTGTTTACAGTGTCATGAAGTCTTGGTTGATCCCGATGATATGTTAAAAAAGGCACTGCAACTTAAAGATTCAAAAATTATTCGTTGCGCAGGTCTTAATTTAACGAAAATTAGTGATAAGGGAGCTGATAAGTTAAAAATCACTTACCATGACGAGGAAGGCGTTGAACTCAATGAATTTTTTGACTTCACTAAGCCAAATCAAGTTAAAGCGTTCAATGATATCTTTTCTAAACGCCTTAGCGCTAAAATTAGTGTTCAGCTGGGCTCTACTGGATCGTTTGAAGTGACTACACTTGAACAAGCATTAAAGTTAGCTAACATATTGCCGTGTCCTGACTTTGTCATTGGTAGAAAACAAAAATTCTACTGGCGTGTCAAAAACAGACTTTTTGACTATCAAGGTAAATACCGAAAAGCCAATGAGCTCAAATAGGCTCATAACATACTACATAATAAAAATGATAAGCCTAATATAAAAATGAACGCACAAACTTAACCAGAGCAATTTAAAAATTAAAATCAATTGGTTATCTGAGTGTAAGGTAAAGGATATAGCAGTGCTATAAACACATGTTTAAAATTTCTAACTTTCAAAAAGCAAAAAACCGCTAATCTTTCGATTAGCGGTTTTTCTTTGTTTGGAGGTGAGAGTGGATTTGAACTCTACTCGAAGGTTTAGTGCTATAAACCTTATTTATAATTTCTAACTTCAAAAAGCAAAAAACCGCTAATCTTTCGATTAGCGGTTTTTCTTTATTTGGCGGTGAGAGTGGATTTGAACTCTACTCGAAGGTTTAGTGCTATAAACCCTTTCTGATGGTTTCTACTTTTCAAAAGCAAAAAACCCGTCAATCTTTCGATTAACGGGCTTTTTTTAATTTGGCGGTGAGATAGAGATTTGAACTCTAGAAGGGCTATAAACCCTTGCTGGTTTTCAAGACCAGTGCTTTCGACCACTCAGCCATCTCACCTGAATGTCTTAAAACAATTGCTTGCTTCAAGACGGGGCAGATATTAAGACCTGCAATAGCATTTGTAAAGCACTAATTTTACTATTTCTTCTTTATGTTCGATAAATCAGCAAGTGTGCGAAAAAAACAGCTATTTAGCGATAATTTACCATTATTGACGATTTACATAAAAACTTTCGCTGCGTTTAAATAATAATATTACCTGTTTATATCATGCTGAATACGTATGTAATTTGTTGTGTCAGTTTTTTGGTTGTGATTATATAACTTCATCGTGTGTTACTCTCATAAGAAAAATAATAAATGAAAAACAAACCTCAACTCAGTTTTTGGCAAATATGGAATGTTAGCTTCGGCTTTTTGGGCGTTCAATTTGGCTTTGCTTTACAAAACGCTAATGTCAGTCGAATACTTTCAGACTTGGGTGCTGATCTGCACTCTTTATCTTTATTTTGGTTGCTCGCTCCTATTATGGGTTTACTTATCCAACCTCTCGTCGGCGCAGCGTCAGATAGAACATGGAATAAGTTTGGTCGCCGTAACCCCTATATATTAATCGGTGCCATATGCGCAACTGTCGGTATGTTATTAATGCCAAACGCGCCGTTATTTGTCTCTGTTATCACGCCAATGATTTTTGGTGCGATGATGTTAGCGGTTATGGACGCATCTTTTAATATCGCTTTCCAACCTTTTAGAGCGCTAGTGTCTGATATGGTGCCCGATAATCAAATGAACAAGGGTTATGCTATCCAAGCCTTTTTGATTAATATTGGTGCCGTTATCGGCTCTATACTGCCATTTGTTCTTACAAATGTTGTTGGTTTAGAGAATACCTCACAGCAAGGTAGTATTGCTCCATCTGTTGTTTGGGCATTTTATATTGGCGCCACGGTTTTATTAGGCTCGGTGTTATGGACGGTTTTTAAAACTAAAGAATATTCACCTAAAGAATATTATGAGTTCAAAGGAATGGATGCTGAACAGGTTGCCAAAGAACAAGCCATTGAAAAGTCGTTAATTGAAAAACTAACTGACTTTGTTGGCTTAATGAAAACTATGCCCGAGGTGATGAAACGTTTAGCACTCGTACAGTTTTTCTCTTGGTTTTCTCTATTTATAATGTGGGTTTATACCATGCCGGCCATTGCTCAACAGGTTTGGGGCATAGACGTAAAATGGTTTGACCCAACCTATATCAGCTCTGTTGGTGGTATTCCTAATGATATCGCAGCAGCAAAAGGCGCAGCAGGTGACTGGGTAGGCATTTTGTTTGCAGCATATTCTTTGTTTGCGGCGTTTTTCTCAGTTGTGCTGGCCAAGCTTGCCAATACCTTTGGCCGAAAAGCGGTTTACTCGTTTTCCTTACTCGCCGGTGGCTTAGGTTATTTAAGCTTTATGTTTATCAATAACCCTGAACCAACTTTAGTCAATTTATTGATCACCGAAATCACGGTGCCACAAGGCGCGGTTACTTTATTTATTCCTATGATAGGTGTAGGTATTGCTTGGGCGGCTATTTTAGCAATGCCCTACACAATACTTGCTGGTGCATTACCTGCCAACAAAACCGGTGTATACATGGGGATTTTTAACTTTACCATTGCCGCGCCACAAATTGTCTCAGGAATTTTTGCTGGCTGGATATTAAATTCAGTTTTTGAAAACCAGGCAATAAATATTATTATCTTAGCGGGTGTCTCTATGGTACTTGGCGCTGTTTCCGTTTATTTTGTCAAAGAAAAAAGCGAGTAACCTCTACTCGCTTTTGTTTGTAGGTTAGGTCTGTCCCTAAAATTTTTTAGTGAAAAACTAACCTACAGAAACGCTATAAAAGATCAATTGCCACTGCCACAAGATTGACGAACCACAAGTGTGGTTGCCATCAACTCTGTTTTTGCTTCTTCGCCATTCACTAGTGCTAAAAGCTTCTCTACTAATAACTCCCCTGCTAACATCGTATCTTGTTTAGCCGTAGTTAAGGTCGGAAAGGTAAAACTAGCAACCGGAATATCATCAAAACCAAACACGGCTATATCTTCAGGTACGCGCATATTGTGTTCTTGCAAAGCGCGCATCGCGCCCACGGCAATTAAATCACTGGCCGCCATAATAGCATCAAAACTTTCACCACCCTTGATAAGATTTAATGCAGCGTTATGGCCAGATTCTTCGGTAGAGATCGCGTCAAATTGAAGTTGGCTATTAACGACTAAGTCGTGATCAGTTTGCGCTTTACAATGACCTAAATAACGATCTAAAAATTCAGGAGAGCCCGTTGAAATACCGCCTAAAAAAGCAAATTTTTTTCGGTTATTATTAATGACATGTTCGGTGAGTTGATAACCACCTTGGAAGTTATCGCAACCAACAGAAACAACATTGAGGTCTTTTACTTCAGCCCCCCAACGAACAAAATGGGTTTCTTGCTCTATTAACTGAACAAGCTTTTCTTCGTAATCGGTGTAGTCACCATAACCCAACAATATTATCCCGTCAGCTTTACGGGTATCTTCAAAGTCAGCATGCCAATCGTGGCTCATTTGCTGAAAAGAGACTAATAAATCATAGCCCTTATTACCACAAGCTCGGGTAATGCTGCCTAACATTGACATAAAAAAAGGATTGATTAATGAGTCATCGTTGGTTGGGTCTTCAAACAATAGTAAGGCAATGGTGCCACTACGTTGAGTACGTAAACTGCTGGCGTTTTTATCTACTTTGTAATTAAGTTCTTTGGCAATGGCTTGAACACGTAGTCGTGTTTCTTCATTTACTAACGGACTATTACGTAGTGCTCTTGAGACTGTTGACTGAGAAACGCCCGCACGATAAGCAATATCAAACGAAGTATTTTTAGCTTTAACCATTAAATTAACCAATAACTTATTAATAAATATACTACTTAGATACTAACTTAGCCCCCTAGCCTTGTATACCTTATTAAGAGTAAAGCAAAAAATTACTCAGCTGATAAACGACGACTTTCATTAAATTTTAATGGTCGCGAGTAAGTCATTACCCTTAACTTTTCATCAAGCACCAATAATCATCAAAAATGCATACGTATGCATGGCAAATAGTGCATAAATCCATCATGCATACGTATGTAGTTTATTGCTCTAATTTCTAACATCGGCATAATTTAATCATCACGTTATTTATTGTGGAAAGAATTCGTACAACTGATGCAAATAAAAAATAAGGATGAATAAAGTCCTATATAAACGCCACAAATTTTAAATAAACAGGAAATAAATCAAAACGTCAGCAACAAACAAGACGGTTTTTGAAGATAAAAATTTATTATGATAAATAAAAAAATAAAAAGTAGCACAGCTGATATTACCGCCACAGACTTAAAAAAACGCATTCAGCACCATTTGAACAGTACCTTAGGTGATCGCGTTATTTGTGAAGACGCCTACAAAAACACACCACAAAACAAGCAGGCTTATTGGCAAGCGACATCAATGGCGCTTAATGAAATTATTATTGATAAACTGCAAGCAAGTAAGGTTCAACAAGCAAAGTCAGCGACTAAAAGTATTAACTACCTGTCACTTGAATATTTGATGGGACGACTACTTTCTAACAACTTACATAATTTAGATTTATATAAAAATACCGAAAAGGCCCTTAAATCACTTGGTTTTGATTTAGCCGATTTATGTGAAGAAGGGGCTGATTTAGCTCTAGGTAATGGTGGATTAGGCCGTTTAGCCGCATGTTTTCTTGATTCATTAGCGACACTTGATTACAACGCTATGGGTTACGGCATTCATTACCAACATGGTTTATTCAAACAAAGTTTTAAAAACGGACACCAAATAGAACAGCCTGATATGTGGCGTGAATTTGGTAGTCCTTGGGAAATTTGCCGTCCTGAATCTACCCAGCTTATTCCCGTTTATGGTTATGTTGAACAACAAGCACAAGCCGACGGTAGTTTAACATCGGTTTGGCGTGCAGGAAAAATGCTCAAAGGAGTTCCTTGGGATATTCCTATCGTTGGCTATAACTCGTCAACCGTAAATGCTTTACGCTTATGGGAATGTCGCGCAGACTCTGCCTTTCACTGGGATACCCTTAATCAGGGTGACTATCTACAAGCGCACCACGATCAAGTCAATGCTGAAACAGTATCTAAAGTTCTTTATCCTAATGACGAACACGATGCGGGTAATGAATTACGCTTTATTCAACAGTACTTTTTCTGTGCTTGTTCAATTAAAGACATTATTAGTCGTTATCAACTGCAATTTGGTCCACTTACCCAAGGAAGTAGTACAAACTTTGCTGAAAAAGTAGCGATCCAACTCAACGATACCCACCCTACTATTGCCATTTTAGAGTTAATGCGCGTATTGCTTGATGAGTATGACTTCTCATGGCAAAACGCCTGGCAATTAGCCGGTAAAGTATTTTCTTATACTAACCATACCCTGTTACCTGAAGCGTTAGAAAAATGGTCTGTTTCATTATTTGAACGTGTACTACCACGCCATTTAACTATTTTATATCGTATCAACGAAGCATTTTTGAATGATGAAGTTAATGCGATGTGGCCAAACAACGAGGCAATGCGCGCTCGCCTTTCAATTATTGAAGAAGGTGAACAACGTAAAGTCCGTATGGCACATTTATGTGTCATTACTTCACATAAAGTTAACGGTGTTGCTCAAATCCATTCAGACTTAGTAAAAAAAGATCTATTCCCAGAATTCAACCAACTTTGGCCAGAGAAATTAACCAATGTAACTAATGGTATTACCCCAAGACGTTGGTTGAAATCATGTAACCCATTACTGTCTGAATTACTGTCAAAGCATGTTGACGATGACTGGGCTAAAAACTTAAACAGCTTATCTTCATTATCAACCCTTGCTGATAATGCCAGTTTCCAAAAGAAATTCATGGCAATTAAACATCAAAACAAAGTGGCATTAACCACTGAAATTAAAACCTTAACCGGTATAGATGTCAGCCCAGAGGCCATTTTTGATGTCCAAATTAAACGACTTCACGAATACAAACGCCAGCACCTTAATTTATTGCATATCTTAGCGCTATACCGCCGTTTATTGGCTGATCCTGACTTACCTATGCAACCACGCGTATTTATCTTTGGTGCAAAAGCAGCGCCGGGTTATCAGCTAGCTAAAGAAATTATCTATGCAACCAATAAAATTGCAGAAAAAATCAATAATGACACCCGCATTCAAGACAAATTAAAAGTGGTGTTTTTACCTAACTATCGGGTCAGTTTAGCCGAAAAAATCATTCCGGCAGCCGATGTTTCAGAGCAAATATCAACAGCGGGTAAAGAAGCCTCTGGTACTGGCAATATGAAGCTCGCCCTCAACGGTGCCGTAACCATTGGAACTTTAGATGGCGCAAACATTGAAATAGCTGAAGAAGTTGGCGACGACAATATTTTCATCTTTGGCTTAACCGTTGATGAAGTTAAAGCCCTAGATAACAACGGCTACAACCCTTATCACTTTTATGAAACGAATAATGAAATCAAAGCCTGTTTAGACTGGTTAGACACGGACTACTTTACGCCAGGCCATATGGGAGAATTATCTTCGATTAAACAAAGTTTCCTTGAAGGTGGCGATCCGTACAAAGTGCTGGCTGATTTTGAAAGCTACAGTGACGCTCAACAAGCCTTAGGTGTCGCTTATCAAGACAAAAAACGTTGGGCAAAAATGGCCATTTTAAATACGGCGTTGATGGGTAAATTTAATTCTGATCGCTCGATTGAAGACTATGTGAAAAACATTTGGTTTTTAACACCGAGCGCTTAAGCATTAATTATTAAGAAAACTGAGGAAAATATATGAGTTTATCTGTAAATGACATCAAAGCTTTAGTCAGCGCTTGCCATAAGACACCTTACGAGGTTTTAGGGTTAAATGCTGACCAAAACACTCGTTATTTACGGATCACTTGCTACTTTCCTCACCTTAACGATATTGACGCTGTTGAGATAATGGCCTTAGCCCCTAATAAAAAATCAACGCAACTTAATAAGAATGAACAGATAAAATCATTAGGTAAGTTGGTGAAAGTTCATCACAGTGGACTTTACTCACTTAAGCTACGTCGTAAAAAATTATTCACTTATAAACTCAAGCTGACTTCTGCAAACGCATCATGGTTAATTGACGACCCTTATCAGTTTTCAGCTACCTTAGGGGAGCTTGATATTTACCTGCTACAACAAGGTAATCATCAAAAACCATACGAGAAATTAGGCGCTCACCTGCAAAATAAAACCCTTAATGGCCAAAATATTCAAGGTGTTTCGTTTGCTGTTTGGGCACCTAATGCCAGTCATGTTTCTTTGCTTGGTGACTTTAATCACTGGGACGAACGTAGCCATGCCATGCAAAATATCACCTTGGGCGATGTCGCTAGTGGCTATTGGAATATATTTATCCCACAAGCGTCAGTTGGGCAACAATATAAGTATGCGATTAAAGACAAAAACGGTAACACGTTACCATTTAAAGCCGACCCTTATGGCAACCAAGCCCAATATCGACCTGACACAGCGTCAATTATCAGTGCAAAAGACAATTACCTTTGGCAAGACCAAGATTGGTTAGCCAAACGTGAAAAACGTAACAGTAGAAACGCTGCAATTTCAATTTACGAAGTCCATTTAGGCTCTTGGCGCCGAGATAAAAATAACGAATTTTTAAATTACCGTCAGATAGCTGACCAGCTTATTCCTTACACTTTATCAATGGGTTTTACCCATATTCAGCTAATGCCGGTCAGTGAATTTCCATTCGATGGTTCATGGGGATATCAACCGGTTGGCTTATTTGCACCAACAGCTCGGTTTGGTAATGAAGCTGACTTTCAGTATTTTGTTGATGCCTGTCATCAAGCCAATTTAGGCTTATTGATTGATTGGGTACCGGGACATTTTCCAAGTGATGATCACGGTTTAGCGACCTTCGATGGTACTCATCTTTTTGAGCATGAAGACCCCAGACAGGGATATCACCCCGACTGGAATACCCTTATTTATAATTACGAGCGTGTTGAGGTTGCCAATTTTTTGCGAGCAAGTGCCCTGCATTGGTTAGATAAATACCATGTTGATGGCATTCGCGTTGACGCAGTTGCCTCGATGCTTTATCTCGACTACAGCCGCAAAGAAAATGAATGGATCCCTAACATCCACGGAGGCAGAGAAAACTTAGCCGCTGTCGACTTTTTAAAACGCTTTAACGAAGAACTCTATCAACAATACCCTGGTACATTTTCTGTTGCCGAAGAGTCTACGTCATGGCCGGGTGTTTCTCGCGCGACCCATGATGGCGGTTTAGGCTTTGGTTATAAATGGAATATGGGCTGGATGAACGACAGTTTACAATACATGCAGCGTGAATCTGTGCATCGTTGCCATCACCATAACGAACTTAGCTTTAGCCTAGTTTATGCCTTTGATGAAAACTTTATTCTGCCACTTAGTCATGACGAAGTTGTTCATGGTAAAGGCTCTATTTTACAAAAGATGCCTGGCGATGATGCTTGGCAACAGTTTGCCAATATACGCGCTTATTACAGTTTTATGTGGGCACATCCCGGTAAAAAGCTACTATTTATGGGCTGTGAATTTGCCCAAGGTAAAGAATGGGATCATGACCACGAACTTGATTGGCATCAACTTGACGTTCACTGGCACAGTGGCGTACAGCGACTGATCAAAGCGTTAAATAAGGTTTATTGCAACACGCCAGCGCTCTATGAAAAAGATTGCCAAAGCGAGGGTTTTAGTTGGTTAGATCATCAAAACAGCGAACAATCAATTTACAGCTTTATTCGTTTTGGCAATGACGCCCAAGAGAATGCGGTTGTCGTGGTATGTAACTTTACCTCACAAACCCATCATAACGTTAAATTAGGGGTACCAAAATCGGGAGAGTACGTCGAATTACTTAACTCGGACGCTGAAATTTATGGCGGCAGTAACACCTTGAACCTAGGTATTTTACCGAGTGTAGAATTGGCCTGGCAAGGTCAGCAACACTATATAGACATTACTGTACCCCCGTTAGCGACAGCGATGTTTATCCTCAAAGATGTACGTTTACCACTTGAGGGTAAATAATGACAACTTGCGCAATTAACACTGCATACAAAGTAACTTCGGGGCGTTCGTATCCGATGGGTGCTTCACTGGCTAAAAGTGGTCTGGGCTGTAACTTTGCCCTATTTTCTGCACATGCAACAAAAGTAGAGCTTTGTCTATTTTCAGGTGACGGTAAATATGAACTACAGCGCATTGAATTACCTGAGTTTACCGATGATGTTTGGCATGGTTTCGTTGAAGGGATCGCAGAAGGTTGTTTATATGGCTACCGCGTACATGGTCCTTTTGAACCTCATAATGGCCATCGTTTTAATGCTAATAAATTATTGTTAGACCCCTATGCTAAAAAATTGCACGGTAGCTTTATCCGCAGCGACCTTAATTTTAGTTATGATCTAAAAAGCACCCAAAAAGATTTAACCGTTGATAATCGGGATAATTCGGCGACTATGCCAAAGTGTGTGGTTGTTTCACCATTACTGTTTAGTCAAACGCATCCACAAGTTCGTCGCCGTGACACCATTCTTTATGAATTACATGTTAAAGGCTTTACCCAACAAAATCCCGATGTACCCATTGAGCTACGCGGAACATTCGCGGGTCTTGCTAATAAAAAGGTTTGCCAGTATTTAAAGTCTTTAGGGGTAACCAGTATTGAACTGCTACCCGTGCAACAGTTTATTAATGAGGACTTTGTCCAAGACAAAGGGTTAACTAATTACTGGGGCTATAACACCATTTCATTTTTTGTTCCGCACGCCGCTTACTGCCACTCAGGTGAGGTTGGCGAGTTTCGTTCTATGGTTGAAACTTACCATGAAGCAGGTATCGAAGTTATTCTTGATGTGGTTTATAACCATACGGCAGAAGGTGATGAACTTGGTCAAACGCTGAGCTTTAAAGGCATAGACAATGCTAGTTATTATCGTTTACACCCAGCTGACAAACGCTATTATGAGAATTTTTCAGGGTGCGGCAATACCATTAATGTGCAGCACCCTCGTGTTATTCAACTGATCACTGACAGTTTGCGCTACTGGGTAGAAATCATGGGCGTTGACGGTTTTCGTTTCGACTTAGCGCCAGTACTAGGGCGCGATGCACCTGATTTTAAAGCCAACAATCACTTTTTTACCAGTATAAGACAAGATCCTATCTTATCAAGAGTTAAACTTATTGCCGAACCTTGGGATGTCGGTCATGGCGGCTATCAACTAGGCCGTTTTCCCAATAGCTGGTTAGAGCTAAACGATCGTTTTCGTGACTCTTGTCGACGCTTCTGGCGAGGTGAACAAGGCTTAGTTGCAGAGTTTGCTAAACGTTTGCACGGCTCAAGTGACATTTTTGAACAGCCCAGTCGTCGACCTAGTGCCAGTGTTAATTTTATTACTTCACATGATGGTTTTACCTTAACCGATTTAGTGAGCTTCAATAACAAGCAAAACAAGGCGAACGGCGAACAAAACCATGACGGCCATAACAGTAACTTTAGTAATAATTTAGGGACTGAAGGGCCAACCGACAATTGTAGAATTAGTCTTTTACGCCGCCAGCAAAAACGCAATTTACTGACCACCCTCTTTATTGCTCAAGGCACGCCGATGTTACTCAGTGGCGATGAACTCAATAATAGCCAGCGCGGTAACAATAATGCTTACTGCCAAGATAATGAAATATCGTGGCTAGATTGGCAAAGCCCACAAGCACAGCAAGAATCAGATTTTGTTAAAAAATTAATTGCACTGCGAAAAGCACATCCGCTATTAAACAGAACACATTATCAACACGGTGTAAAAGTAAGTGAACATACCGGTTTAGCTGATATCAGTTGGTTAAATTGTCACGGTAAAGCGATGACTAAAGACAATTGGCATGATCAATCCATCAAGTGCTTTGCAATGATGTTAGCCAATACCGAACGCTCATCTACTCCTGAACATCAGCAAGACGATGCCCTACTGATTATTTTTAATGCTCATCAGCGCAGTATCAACTTCTTATTGCCAGTACTTAACGGTTACTGGCAAGTGCTCATTGATACCGCTGTTGATAATCAAGAATACAGTTACGCTGACAAAAAATCGCCAAAAAACATTAGACACCCCGCTATTACTATTGCTGAACATAGCTGTGTGGTATTGCGGTATTTACATAGCCCAAAAGACAAATAGCAATACGGTTCTGCGTTAAGTAGTTGAATCGTAGATAACAAAATCACCACAAGCATTGGCAAAAGTATTCCTTTAGCCACTCAAAAAGAATAGAGTATTAAACTTATGAATTTGATAGAAAAACTTGCCGACCTAGTTGGCTTTCACAGAAGTTACACTGATAGTTATGGGCACCAAGTTCCGGCAAACGAAAGTGCTAGGCATAGCCTACTTTGTGCTATGGGTTATGACCTGTCTAATAACCATACTATCAATAACAGTATTACAGCCTTACAAGAAGATAGCTGGCGTAAAATGTTGCCTGGCGTCCATATTGCTAAGCTTGAAGAACACAGTCACACTATTATTATTAGCCTACCGGTAGATGAAAGTTTAAAAGTTACTTGGCAGATAACTACTGAGCAAAGCGAAATCTTAACGGGTGAAGTATTGGTTAGCGAGTTAATTTTCCAAGAAAAAAATCAGCTTGCCGATAAAGAATATCGAAAGCTTGCCTTAACACTCCCTTTGTTATCACAAGGTTATCATAAGCTTAAGCTGAGTTATGGCCAACAAACAGCAAGTTGTCATTTGATTTTTGCACCTAAAACTTGTTATAGCCCACAGGAAGCCTCACCAGAAAAAATGTGGGGATATGCTGCGCAGTTATATTCACTCAAAAGTGAAAGTAATTGGGGAATGGGCGATTTTGGTGATTTAAAAACACTGGTTAAAAAGTCTGCCGAGCAAGGCGCTGCCGCCATAGGTTTAAATCCGTTGCATCCCTTGTATCAAAATAATCCCGCACATCGCAGCCCGTATTCCCCGACCAGCCGTTGTTTTCTCAATAGTTTATATATTGATGTTACTCAGGTACCTAACTTTTCCAGCTGCAAGGCCGCTCAACTTCGCTTTAACAGTGATGAATTTCAAGAAAAAGTTAACTTCGTCCGTAACACTGAACTTATCGATTACCCTGGCGTTGCTGATGTTAAATTTGAAATTATTGAATTGCTCTTTGAAGACTTCATTCAAGCGAATAATGACCAGAATGTAAGCGCGACCTACCAAGAGTTCAGCGACTTTAAAGCCGAGCAAGGCGATGATTTATTACTGTTAACCACCTTTGACGCCTTATATGAGCATTTTAGAAAAATTGATTTTAATGCTTATGGTTGGAAAATGTGGCCGAGTGAGTTTCAATCACCACATTCAGCACAAGTCGCTGCTTTTCAACAACAGCATGCTAAACGTCTTGATTACTTTGCCTTTTTGCAATGGCTAGCTCATCGCCAGTTAACTGATGTTGCCGCATTAACAGAACAAGCTGGCATGCCGATTGGTTTATATCTAGACCTTGCGGTTGGTTGTGACGGCTCGGGCGTTGATGTTTGGTCTGATAAAGATGTTTATGTGTCTGGCGCAGCGGTTGGTGCTCCGCCCGATGCGATGAATACCTTAGGGCAAGATTGGGGGTTAACGCCGATTAACCCCGTAGCACTGCAGCAACAAGGCTATTTACCGTTAATAAAGGCACTGCGCAGTAATATGCAATATGCTGGTGCTTTACGTATTGATCATATTTTAGGTTTAATGCGTCAATATTGGGTAGCGCCAGGCATGAAAGCCGATCAAGGTGTTTATATTACTTTTCCATTTGAAGATATATTGCGCATTATTGCCCTTGAATCTCGTCGTAATGACTGTGTGGTTATCGGCGAAGACTTAGGGACGGTGCCCGATGGCTTTAGTGAAATAATGGCAGCCGCTGGTTTACTATCATACAAGGTGCTATTTTTTGAGCGTTGGGAGTCGGGGTTATTTAAACGCCCGGAGTTGTACCCAGCCCAATCTATGGTAACCGTGTCAACACATGACTTACCTACCCTTACCGGTTGGTGGACTGGACGTGATTTACATTGGCGACAAATATTGAATCTATATCCATCAGACGAAATGGGCCAACAAGAGCGCGAGGCTCGAATACAAGACCGTAGCTTATTAGTTGCAGCCTTAGCAGACTTAGACGTTATCGATGTGACAAAAGCGCCGCAACAAAGTCCGGCGATAATCAATACTGAATTATCAATTGCCGTACAGAAGTATATGGCGAAAGCACACAGCCATATCCAACTTATTCCATTAGAAGATACCTTAGAGATTGTTGAACAAGTTAACATTCCCGGTACTATCGATGAACACCCTAACTGGCGTCAAAAATTACCAGTAACTATGACTGAATTTTGGCAAAAAGATTCTGTTAAATCGCTTGCACAAGCGATGCAAAAAGCCAGGCCAAAAAGCTAATATTGTGCATAATGTCGATTTTAATGAACACCATAATGAATGAGAATATAATGATAATAACAAATAGTACATTCACATTGAAAAGATCAAAGATTGCGCTACTTATCTTAAGTAGCTTATTTATTAGCGCTTGTAATGAAACTAAGCCAATTAACACAGAAAAATCAGCCAGCTTAAGTGAGGTAAAAGCCTTACCACTTAAAAATGCTGACGATTTAGCTCCTTATTTAAATAGAAATATACAAGATGAGGTTTTTTACTTTGTTATGCCAGACCGTTTTTATAACGGCAACACTGATAATGACCAAGGGTCTAAGACCGACATAATATCTGCTGGTGGTTTTGATAAAGCCGACAAAGGCATGTATCACGGTGGTGACATTCAAGGTTTGCAAGCTAAACTGCCTTATTTGAAAGGTATGGGTATTAGCGCTATTTGGTTAACACCTATTATGCGTAATCAAGCCATGCAAGGTGATTCTTCGGGTTATCATGGTTACTGGATCTTGGACTTTAATGAAATTGACCCGCATTTGGGTAGTAATGAAGATTTAAAACGTTTCATTAACGCTGCACATAAAGAAAATATAAAAGTATTTTTTGACATTATTACTAACCACACCGCTGATGTTATTAAGTATGTTGAATGTCACGGCGAAGATGGCTTACAGTATTTGATGAAAGAAGATGATGGCTGTTTATATAAAACACTTGCTCAAGTGGCAGCCGGTGATACTTATCAAGCCGTTATCCCAAAAGGCCAAGAAAACCTTAAATCACCCGCTTGGTTAAATGATAAAAAATATTATCACAACCAAGGAGATACAACCTATGAAGGAGAAGACTCAATATATGGCGACTTTAGTGGCTTAGATGATATTGATACTAATTCACCTGAAGTGGTTACAGGCATGACCGAAATATTCAAAAATGTCATCAGTGAATTTAAACCTGATGGTTTTAGAATTGATACCGTAAAGCACGTCAATATAGAGTTTTGGGCAGAATTTGCCCCTGCGCTTGTTGACCACGCAAAAGCGATAGGTATTCCAGAATTTTTTATGTTTGGTGAAGTATATAGTGGCGATGTTAAAGAATTAAGTGCTTATACCACAATAGGTAAAATGCAGTCTGTACTTGATTTTTCCTTACAGTTTGCTTTACAAGATACCCTTATTAAACAGCAAGGAACACATAAACTCGTTGAGGTGTTCGAGAATGATGCTTACTATAATGACAGTGACAGTAATGCCAATCAGTTGCTTAACTTTACCGGTAACCATGACATGGGACGTTTTTCTGGCATGTTGAAAAGTAGTGATTTCAACTATAGCGAAGCAGAAATTATTCAACGCACCTTGCTAGCCCATGCGATGGTTTACTTTCTGCGTGGCGTGCCAATTGTCTATTATGGCGACGAGCAAGGTTTTGTTGGTGATGGCGGAGATAAAGACTCTCGCCAAGACATGATGCCTTCTTTGGTAGACAGCTACAACGATGATGATTTACTCGCAAATATTAAAACGACCGCTGATGACAACTTTGATGAAAATCATCTGTTTTATAAGACATTTGCTGAGTATGCGGATATCTATTATCAATACCCAGCACTTAGGTTTGGCGAACAAAAATTCATAAATGCTGATAATAAGCCGGGGGTTTTTGCGGTATCTCGTACATTAAAAGACGAAGAAGAAATCATTATTGTCTTTAATACAGCAAAAACAGAAAAGTCTGTCGCGTTAGGCTTTACCCTCAAAAATGGCGAAAAAATATACCCAGCCTTTAAAAGTGATGAGTTTGTCGATGGAACATTAACCGTTCCCCCGTTAAGCTTTGCAATTTATCAGGTCAGGTAGCTGAAGGTTTAGTATTTTTTGTACAGATAAAGAAAAACCAAGGCGCTATGGGAGTGTCCTTGGTTTTTAATTTATTTATTCTTTAATTAGTAAACTATTTCACTATTTGCTGTTTCACCTCCTTATCTTATTTAAATAAATGATTGAACACACCTTTACCTTCACTCATACCAACACTTAATAATTATTAGCCACTTGCTCGGTGTTACTGTGCAGCTTTATTACCACACGTCGGTCATAAAAACTGACTTCTTGTTGAGTGTTAGCCACTACCGGCGCTTGCTCACCAAAAGCAAACAGTTTAATGCGTTCTGCTTTAACGCCTTGGTCAATTAAGGCATTTTTAACGGTGTTAACACGAGCAATAGACAGCGCTTGGTTTAATTTTTTATTACCTTGTTTATCGGTATAACCCGATAAATCGATAAAGAGTTTTGGCGATTGTTGTAACATTTCTGCCAAAGCAACGATTTGACTTTTATAGTGCGGCTGTAAGTCACTAGAGCCGGTTGAAAATTGTAAACTCATCAGTAAATTTTCAGCTTGTAGTTGACTGGCATTTTGGTGTTTTTTATCAAAGTTTTGTTCTAAAACCGATAGTTCTAATTGATGATTTTGTTCAGAGCGTTGTAAATTGCGGCGGAACTCGTTTGCAGCCTGCAAATAATCATGCTCTTGCTTTTTCAATGACGCCTGTAGTTCACTCAAATTTTCTTTATCGTTTTGTGTTTTCGCAATAAGTGTACCGGTCGCTCCCACTAAAATAGCGCCAATAGGACCACCAAATATCGCGCCAATGATCATGCCGCTACCTAAGCCAATACTTTCTTTATCTCTGTCACTCAGTTCAACCGAATCGCTTGCTGTTAAGTTTGACTTTTCAAAGGCGTATGCGGAATGACTTAATGTCGGTGCAGCAATAAGCGCTGTGATTAAGAAAAGTTTCGCTGGGTTTAATTTACTGTTAATTTTTTTCATGTTAATTCCTAAATGATTAAGGTGTTTTTTGTTGACGAGGTAATTAAAACAAGAAAAATAGGCTTTGAAACGACACAAAAAAGGCAAAGTAATGAGCAAATGTGGCAACAATGTGGCAATTACAACAATTGCGCGCATTTATAAAAAAACTCTTATATAGTGCCTTAAAATAAGTTAACTAATAGAGTCGTATAGAGTGTTAAAACGAATTGCCATAGTCGAAGATGAAGCCGCTATAAGAGAAAACTATGCGGATGTGCTGCGCGTTCAAGGTTATCAAGTGCAGACCTTTGCTAATAGAGAAAGTGCCTGTAAGGCCTTTGCAATAAGTTTGCCCCACCTTGTGATATTAGATATTGGTTTAGAACAAGAATATGACGGCGGTTTTACCCTATGCCAATGGCTTAGGAATATATCAACGACCTTGCCTATTATTTTTTTAACTGCGCGTGATAATGATGTTGATACGGTGTCAGGATTGCGTATTGGTGCTGACGATTATTTAACTAAAGATATTAGCCTGCCACATTTATCAGCGCGCATTGCAGCCCTCTTTCGTCGCCAAGAAGCACTAAAACAGCCAACCGCTGAAAGTAGTTTACTCACATTAGGGCCGCTAACTATCGACAATCAACGAATGAGCATTGTTTGGCAGCAACAAAGTGTTGATTTAACGATCACCGAATTTTGGATGGTCTTTGCCTTAGCTAAAAACCCCGGACATGTTAAGAACCGTCAACAACTGATGAAAGACTCCAACATCTATGTCGATGACAGTACCATTACTTCCCATGTAAAACGCATTCGTAAAAAATTTAACCAAATAGATAAAGACTTTAACTGCATAGAAACAGTTTATGGTATGGGCTATCGTTGGAACAAAGATGAAAAATAAGCTCAATTTTCGTTTTGGCTTACGAACTAAGCTTTTACTCCTGTCTAGTTTTCTCTTTGCCATTCCCTGGTTTGGTTATCAATACGTATGGGAAATGGAAAAGTATTTACGCTTTGGTCAAGAACAAACAATCATAGGAACAGCAAGAGCCCTCGCGACTTCGTTGCATGAACGCCCTAACCTTTTTAATAACCAAGCCAGTTTTTTACCCGATGTTGAAAAAGGTAAAGACCTTTACGGTTATCAGTTATCCCAAGCGATAAATCTCGACGGTTTACCCAACGACTGGCCAAGTTTTCAAGAAAAAGCCCACTATTATGGGGTTAATAACCAGCTTGGTCAGCAATTAAGCGTTGATAAGCTCACTAATCATTTCAGTGCCGCTGTTGGAAAATATGATAAATACTTATACTTTTTTATTCAGGTGATCGACGATACGGTTATTTATCGTGATGAAAATGCTCGAGCCATCAACAAAAATGATCATCTGGAATTATCATTCAACGATATTAATGGCAATTTCCAACGTTTTATCGTCAGTAATAAAAATCAGGGGTGGCTTGCTGCCTATCGTATTAATGATCTTGAAAGTAATGAACGGCTTCAATTTCCAAAGCCTGTTAGCTTCATTCAGGGCCAATGGCGCGATACCGAGCAAGGTTATAATATTGAACTGCGCATCCCTTTAACTAAAATCAGTGACCGCTTAGCCTTTGCCATTCATGATGTCGATGCGCCATTGAGTGCAGCCACAACAATAATAGGCAGTGCAGATCCAAGTAGTGCAGCAACCTTAGGCACCATTTTGGTGCCGTCACCTGAAATTGAACGCATAGTAAAGGGCATGAGTTACACGCAGTCACGTATTTGGGTGGTTGATCAACATCATCGCGTGCTAGCAAAAAGTGGCGACATAAAAAAAGCCAGTGGCTTATGGCAAAAAAACATCAATAACTCTGATAACGATGGCTCTTGGTATGCTTGGACACAAAAATACTTACAACCGTTATTTCAACATTTGCTCAACAAACCTCAAGATGATTTTATTGACCGTCTTTATGACACGCAAAACCTAACGGGTGAACATATTGAAGCCGCACTTGCGGGTATGCCAAAATCTCAATGGCGATTAACCACAGATAAAAAAGCGGTAATCATATCAGCTGCATACCCTATTTATATCAGCGATAAGGTCAACGGTGCGGTAATTGTTGAAGAAACAACCAATGGCATTCTCAGTGTACGAAATAAAGCCTTAGAGAAATTGTTTACGTCAATTTTAGCGATTATGTTATTGGGTGCTTTCGCTTTTTTCTTTTTTGCGTCACGTATCTCAAATCGCATTCGCCAACTGCGTAATCAGGCAGAAATTGCTATTGATGAACACGGTCGAATCAATAACGAGATAGCTGAGAGTATGCAAGTATCAACAGCGAATGATGAAATTGGCGATCTCTCTCGCAGTTTTTCAACGGCGGTAAATCGTTTGAGCCAGTACAATCATTATTTAGAAAATATGTCGTCACGACTCTCTCATGAACTCCGCACCCCAATAGCGATTGTTAGAACGTCCTTAGAAAATTTGTCTTTACAAGCCTTGCCTGATAAAAGTACCGCTTACATTGACCGTGCCCAAAGTGGTATTAATCGCTTAAACAATATATTAACCAATATGAGTGAAGCGACTCGTCTTGAACAAATGCTCAATCAAACTGACAAGGTCAGTTTTAATCTCTTTGATGTGCTCAATGGTTGTGTACAAGGATATCAGCAGATATACCCTAACTTTACTATTGAGTATTTGGCCTCAGATAAAAAAGTAATGTTGGCGGGATCGCCTGAGCATATAGCGCAATTATTAGATAAGGTTGTCACTAATGCCGTAGAGTTTAGTGATGATAATAAACTTTTCATAACGACAGCGTTGAAAAACAAAGACATCACCATTCACGTTAGCAATAATGGCACGTTATTACCCGACACGATGGAAGAGCGACTTTTTGATTCTATGGTTTCAATGCGTGAAACACCGCAAATGAAAGAAGATAAGACCCCTCATTTGGGCTTAGGCTTATATATTGCCCGCTTGATTTGTGAATTTCATCAGGGGCATATCGTGGCAAGTAATCATCATAATCCGCAAGGTGTCACGGTGTCGATTACCTTGCCATTGCAGGTAAAGTAATTATTTACTCTATACCTAAATATTTATGTACTTGAACAGATAAACGCCAATTATTTTCAATACAGCTTTTTATTGCTAACGCTGTTGCCCGTTCTTTTTGGCTGATCGGTTGCAAATAAACTTGAGTGTTAACAATATTATGTTCGGCTAATAACGCTTTTAAGTCGTCTATATGTTGCTCAGTCGCCACTGGATGTTTAATTTCATTGGCACGTAACATCGCTGAGTTTAATATTTTGTAGCCACCCTTCATGTTTACTTTGGGTGAAACAGTCACCCAGCACTTATCCGTCACCTGTATTTCAAAAGTACCCGATGTTTCTAATTGACAACTAAAACCATTGGTTTCAAGTGCTTGGCACAGAGGGAGTAAATCAACCATCGCTGGCTCACCGCCAGTGATAACGATGTGTTTGGCTTGATAATCTTCTGCCGTTATCATCGCTAAAATATCTTTAACCGTAAGCGCTGACCACGTTTGAGATTCAGCTTCTTTTGTTAACATAGCATTCGGTGTTACTTCATCTTCAAGATTTATTGCCCAAGTATGCTTAGTATCACACCACGAGCAAGCAACGGGGCAACCTTGCAAACGGATAAAAATTGAAGGTTGACCGGTAAAAGCGCCCTCTCCTTGAATAGTTTCAAATAATTCATTAATTTTGTATTTTACGGTCATCGGGGTTTTTGCCTGTTTATTGCTGGTGTAAATTGAAGTAAAATGCGCGATATTAATTATACCCTAAGAGACTTTAGAAATGACAAACAAAGTTGTTGTTATTTATTCTGGTGGCATGGACTCATTCACTGTTCTTAATCGCGCCTTGCATGATGGCAAAGAAGTGTTCGCATTAACTTTTGATTACGGACAGCGTCATGTCAAAGAAATTGAATTTGCCAGTACGGTTTGTCAATCACTTGATGTAAACCATAAAATTATCGATATATCATCTATTAATCAATTACTTGCTGGTTCATCATTAACTGATAATATTGATATTCCTGAAGGTCATTACGAAGCTGAAAGTATGAAATCAACGGTTGTTCCTAACCGTAACATGATTTTGTTATCACTTGCGGTCGGTTATGCCGTTTCAGTGGGGGCTAGCCAAGTTTATTACGGCGCACATTCAGGGGATCATGCAATATATCCTGATTGCCGTCCCGAATTTGTAATGAAAATGAATGAGGTGTGTAAAATAGCTAACTACGAGTCAGTAGAAATATTTAGCCCTTATTTAACGGTTACTAAAAGTGATATTTTAACCGATGGATTAAAAATGGGCTTAAGCTATGATAATACTTGGACGTGTTATAACGGCCGTGAAAAAGCCTGCGGAAAATGTGGTGCCTGCCAAGAGCGTTTAGAAGCTTTCAGTGATAATAATGTTACCGATCCGTTAAGTTACGAGTCGTGATAAATAAAAGATAAAACACGACAAGGTGTTTTATCTTTTTTCGTTACTGACCAAAGAAAGAATATGCTTAAAGCTTATGAAAATAAGGCATTGTGTAGCTTTTCAACGGTCTCATTTGCTTGTTTCTCATCGACTAAGAAACATAAGTTATGTTCACTGGCGCCATGACAAATCATCCGTACGTTTATCCCTGAGATAGTTTCAAAAATACTGGTACCGACGCCATTACTGCGATGCATTTTATTTCCTATAACCGCTATTAACGATAAACCGTGCTCTACGGTCACTTCACAAAGTTGCTCTAATTCTTCGACAACGGTTGAGTTTAAAAGCGCTTGTGTTGAACCCGTTGGATTATCAAAGGTTAGCGCAACACTGATTTCACTGGTGGTAATTAAATCAACACTTAGTTCATGTTTGGCTAAAATACCAAAGACTTGCGCAAGAAAACCACTAGCATGTAGCATGGCTGGACTCTTTACCGTTACCAGTGTTTGCTCTCTACGTAAGGCTATTGAGCGATATATTGGGCTTGATTCAACAAACTGTTGAATGCGTGTGCCGCCCTTCTCTGGTTCCTTACTTGAACCAACAAAAACCGGAATATTCTTTCTCATCGCAGGAATAAGTGTTGCGGGATGAAGAATTTTTGCGCCAAAGGTCGCCATTTCAGCCGCTTCACCAAAACTGATTTCTTTAATAGCACGAGCATGCTCAGTAATACGTGGGTCTGTGGTAAAAATACCGACGACATCAGTCCAAATAGAAAGATTATCGGCATGTAACGCTTCGGCTAAAAGTGCCGCACTGTAATCAGAACCGCCACGGCCTAGGGTTGTCGTATGACCGTCTTCGTCTTGACCAATGAAGCCTTGGGTAACGATAACTTTATCAACCAGCAAAGGCGTAAGAAGTTGCTGTGCATTATTAGCGAGCAACTCAAGGTTAACAACGGCTTTACCGTATAATGCGTTGGTTTTCATGACTTGGCGAACATCAAACACTTCGCCATTAACACCAACAGATTTAAGGACTTGTGCGAAGATACATGAACTCATTTGTTCACCAAATGACAAAATTGCATCGGCTATACGTGGGCAATAGTTAAGTGATTGCGCGTTAGCAAACTCGCTTAACTCATTTAGCAGTTGATCAATTTGAAAGTTTAGCTGTGTTTCTTCAGCTAAATGTTGGGTAATATTAAATTGGATAGCGCGAATACTGCTAACGATTGCTAATTGTTCATGCTGAGATACATCTTTTTGACTTAAACGAACCAGTAAATTAGTAACGCCTGAACTTGCAGATACGACAACAACTTTATTACTTGCATCGTTTTTAATGATCTGAGCGCATCGCAACATTGCTTGATGGTCAGCTAGACTTGTGCCGCCAAATTTTGCAACAGTAAAAGGTAATAATGACATTTAAGGTCTCCCTAATTAAGCCCCCAGTAATAATTATAGGGTAACTTTATAAACTTCAAGGAAGAGCATGGCTGAATTAAGAAGTGTTCTTGGTAAGATAAACTAAACTTTTCAGCCAGAAGCTCTCCACCATAATCTAATTAGCACTTAATATACTAACTAGAGGTGACAATCCTAGGGATTCAGCCCTAGTAACCGAATAAATAACGCCACTCGCTAATTACTCTCGGCAATAGTCTCCCTCAATAACAGTCAAAAGAATGGTGGTTCTTCGTGTTATCTACCTAGCTACTGCTCCTCTTCTGGTTGATTATTAAAAACATACAATTTGAGTATTTATTCTAATAACCGACATGTGGATTAAATCCTATCTGTAATAATAAATCAACAGGCTAAGTCGATCTTTTTAGAAATAATAGCTTAATAGCATTGCCCGAAGTTCAGCTGAAGCTTGGCTAGGCTTTTATACAAAAATTAACGGTTGCTGCAGCGCATTAATTTTATACCACCGACATCCGTTGAAAAGCCAAGATTTTTATAAAAGCTTTCCAGTTCAGGTAAGCAATATAATTCAAAATGTTTTACCTTGACTAATTCATCATGGTTTTTAACTAGGCTCATCAATTGCTGACCGATACCATTACCCCGATGAGAGGTGCTTACAATCACATCAAAGATGATTGCTTTATAGATAAAGTCGCTGAGAATTCGCGTAAAACCAATGAGCTCGTTGTCTTCATCGAGAATACCAATACAAATTTGAGAACCACGAATACAATTTTGAGTATCTTCGAGTGAGCGTTCTTTACCCCACCATACACTTTTATAAAGTTGGTGAACTTGCTTTATATGGTCATCAGAAAAGCTGTAAATTATGGTCATCTTTAATTTTTAAACTCAATATTAACTGAACTATTAACAGACAGTCATTAGCCAGCAATATTATTTAATAAGAGTAACACCTGCAACTTCTACCACTGTTTTTGCATCAGCACGTTCAATAACTTTTAATAGTGTTGTTTGAATAGTTTCATCTTTTCTCGCATCACCTTTACTGGTAAATTTTTGCTCTTGTGGAGCATCACCTTCAGCGGCAATAAAACCAACCACAACTTCAGTAGCACAATCAGCTGACTGACCAAAATAAGCTAATGAAATTTGTGGGTAGCCTTGAAATCCTTTCTTAACTCTTTTATCAATACGTTTAGTCGATTTGTCTAAGTTCATAATAATTATCCAAAAAATAACGCGATATTAGCGCGAATAAAACAATAGTTATCTAAAATCATAAATGATTTATCAATATAAGCTAAACCCTACAACACATGCTGAACCAATAAGATGAACATTAATACTACATGAGGAAATGCAACAGTAGGTCTTATTGATTGACAGGCATATTCTTTAATTAAGGCAAGACCTGATAAGCTAACTTTATGATATTCAGAGTTAAATTGACATACATTTTCACTACTGTCGGCTGAAATATATTTTTCTAACTGTAAAAGCCGTGTCTCAATACGTGATTGAAATGTCTTCCAAACAGCATCTTGAAGCCATAAAACGACTAAGATTAAAAAGATAGGAATCATGATTACATTCGATATAATGGCTAAGAGTAAAACGATAACGGCAATAAGTTTTATATAAAGCGAATGTTTCTCATAGCTGTCAAACTGATTCTGGAGTAAGGACCATTCTGAGCTGAATTTATTTTTTTCCATTTTTTTCCTCTTATAATTAGAATAAATTTTTGCAACACGTAGCACGATACAATAAGTTTTTAATTAAAAATGTAAATAATATAAACTAAAATCGATTTGTATACGTATAACTAACAGTAACCAACTTAATGGTAAATATAATGTTTGGAATATTTAAAAAAGACCCGATAAAAAAATTAAATAAACTCTATGAAGCTAAGCTTGAACAAGCGATGTTTTCGCAAAGAAATGGAGATATAAAATCATATTCGATGATCACTGCTGAAGCTGAAAAAATAGCCGTGCAGATTAAAGATTTAGAAAATTCACAAAAGAACTAACGCGCTAATAGCGAACACCCCGCCACTTCATTTAAGGTGATGGCGGGATTTTATTGCTTCCCCTTTTAAACCCGGTGTTTATCTGCTTGCAGTCTTCAGTACACTCAATTGATTAATAATTCGTAATGATCAGCTTTTTTGGTAAAGCCAACCCTTCTCAAGTAAAGTTCATGTGCATCATCTGATGGTTCAACGATTAAATGTTTAATACCTTCTTGTCTTAGTTGATTTTGTTCAGCTGAGAACATGAATTTTGCTGCTTTAAAATCTCGGTCTTCGGGGATGATATAGTCGAGTAGCACTTCAACCTTACCGTCCTCATCTAACTCCCGATAAGCAAATAATCCTACGGGTTTCATGTTCCTAAACAATAACAATACCACGGCATCATCAAGTTGCTGCCACTGAAAGTTTTTACATAAGCCAATGATATCTTTACCGTAACGTTCCTTTAACAAGTTGAAAAAAGATGATTCCACCGATTTTAGTTTAATTAAATCAAATTGATCTTTCTCTTGATAAATACGGATTAAATAGTAGACATCAACCAAAGCAATCCAGCCGTTTAAAATAAAAACAGGGTAGGCATCAATAAAGTACCCATAAACACTAAAGGCAGCAGCACCAAATAAATTGATCCAACGCAATCGTTTGATATTAGACATCATTAACGATAAGGCGATTAGCACACTTGCGACATAACCAAAGGCTTCTAACAGGGACATGACAATACTCTTTTAGTAAAACAACAGGGATAGTATAATAATCTGACCAAATGGTCAGAAAAACACGATTAGATCTTGACACATGAGTCAGGAAAACACAATATATGGCTAATAAATGTATTTAACAGCTAGTTATGACTCAACTATAATACTAAATAAAAGCAATACATAGCTATGCTATTAGCAACCAATTAACAAATTTAAAAGTATGGACGTTTACATAATTGTTACCTAATGCTTTTCAACTCAATTATTATCTAAAGGGATCACTATGCACTTACCTCAAAATATCATTCGTCAAAAACGTAATAAACAAGCTTTAACTGTAGATGAAATTCAATGCTTTGTTGATGGTCTTAAAACAGGTGATTTCACCGATGCACAAGTTGGCTCAATGGCTATGGCAATTTGGCTTAATGGCATGACAACTGATGAAGTTGTTAATCTAACCATGGCTATGCGTGATTCGGGTACGGTTGTTGATTGGCATAATAAATTAAACAAACCCATTGTAGATAAACATTCAACGGGTGGTGTTGGTGATAAAGTAAGCTTAATGCTAGCACCAATAGTTGCGGCATGTGGGGCTAATGTGCCAATGATTGCAGGACAAGGTTTAGGTCATACTGGTGGTACGGTTGATAAATTAGAGGCCATTCCTGGTTTTAATGTTCGCCCTAGCCTTGCAGAGTTCCAAGCAACAGTTAAGGAGCAAGGCACAGCAATTATTTCACAAACCAAAGATTTAGCACCAGCCGACAAACGCCTTTATTCAATTCGTGACGTAACGAGCACAGTAGAATCCATCCCATTGATCACCGCTTCCATTTTATCAAAAAAATTAGCGGCTGGCCTCGAGTCATTAGTCATGGATGTAAAAGTAGGCAATGGTGCGATGATGGCCGATATTGAATCAGCTCAAGCATTAGCACATTCAATTGTCTCAGTCGCCAATGGCGCAGGAACACCGACACAAGCATTAATCACTGATATGAATCAGCCGCTAGGTACCACAGTGGGTAATGCACTTGAAATACAAGAAACTATTGACTATTTGACCGGAAAATATCGTGAGCCAAGGTTGCATGAAGTCACCATAGCCCTAGCTGCTCGAATGTTATTAACCAGTAAAATAGCCAGTGATATTGAACAAGCGACAACGTTAGCCGAAGAGGCATTAACATCAGGTAAAGCCGCTGAAATATTTGGCAAAATGATCACCGCGATGGGTGGTCCAGCTGATTTATTAACCCACAGTGAAAGTTTACTGCCTAAAGCTAATATGACTAAAAACATCGTCGCCTCAAAAGCTGGTTACATTGGCATTATGGATACTCGTGCTATAGGTATGGCATTAGTAGAAATGGGTGGTGGTCGTGTCGACCATAATCAAAGCTTAGATTACAGTGTCGGCTTTAGTGCTATTAAACCAAAAGGCACGAAAGTCGCTGAAGGCGACATCATTGCTATTGTTCATGCCAAAGATGACGCTCAAGCAACTCAAGCGATTAAACAATACTTAAATGCGGTTGAGATTTCAGTAGCGCCAGTTATTGTTGAACCTGTAATACATCAACTCATTACCTAATTATTGATGCTCAACTGAGATGAATTCATTATTAAGGCGACTGTAAAGTCGCCTTAACTTTTTATCCCCTTCTTTTAAATAAATTTATAAAATGAGAACAATTATGTCGAGAGCAATTATTTTGGTCATTGACGGTTTTGGCTTAGGTCATGCCCCTGATGCAGAAGCTTTTGGTGATGTTAATGCCAACACCTTTGCAAATTTAGCCGAAAAATTTCAAGAAATTAAAGGACGCCCTTTAAAGCTTCCTCATTTAAGTAAACTGGGCTTAGTTAAGGCTTGCCAACAAGCGTCAGGTCGCACACTTTGTGTTGAGCCCGTTAAGCCAACTAAAGGCGCTTATGGTTACGCTGCTGAAATAAGTACCGGTAAGGATACCCCCAGTGGCCACTGGGAAATGGCAGGAGTGCCGGTGTTATTTGATTGGACTTACTTTACTGATAAGAAAAATAGCTTCTCAGCAGAACTGATGGCACAAATAAACCAAGCCACAGGTTATGCTGATATGTTAGGAAATTGCCATGCCTCTGGTACCGATATTATCGCTAATTTAGGCGAACAACATATAAAAACAGGTTTACCTATTTGTTACACCTCAGGCGACAGTGTTTTCCAAGTTGCCGCCCATGAACAACACTTTGGCTTAGATAATCTTTATAAATATTGTCAACAAGTGCGAGTAATACTCGATCCGTTAAATATAGGACGTGTGATCGCTCGCCCTTTTATTGGTGAGATTCCTGCCGATTTTGAGCGAACAGGTAATCGCAGAGATTATTCAGTATTACCTCCAGCGACCACCGTATTAGAAAAATTAACGCAAGCCGATGGTACGGTGATAAGTGTCGGTAAAATTGCTGATATTTTTGCGCATCAGGGTATTAGTATCAAAACCAAAGCAACCGGACTACCTGCGTTATTAGATGCAACGCTCGCACATATGAAAACCGCAGCAGATAAGAGTATTATTTTTACCAATCTAGTTAATTTTGATCAAGACTTTGGTCATCGACGTGACCCTGTCGGGTTTGGCGAAGCGTTAGAATATTTCGATGAGCGTTTAGCGGAGTTTTTAGATCAAATGGCTGATGATGACTTACTGCTATTAACCGCTGATCACGGTTGTGATCCTACTTGGCCAGGCAATGATCATACGCGTGAATTCGTGCCAGTTATCGCTTATCACAATCATATCGATTCGATAAACTTAGGCCAGCGCAATAGTTTTGCCGATTTGGGACAAACTTTAGCCAGTTTATTTACCTTAGACGCAATGGATTATGGTCAGTCTTTTTTAGACGAACTAAAGTTTTAATCATTGAAGCCTTAACTCAAGGACCCTAGTTGGTCCCTTGATAAACGTATTTACTAACAATAAATTGGCTTTTCAATTTGCCAACAGATTTAACAACACTGCCTGATATCGACAGATTAAATAAAAAAACCGAGTAAACTATTATTGATACATAGTCTTACTCGGTTATTAATCATTGATTTTTATTGAGTATTTAAAGAAGGCCTAATGTTACATCAATGATTTATTAGCATCTCGGTATTGCGCAAGGAGTAATTCTGTCGAACTGTCTGAAAGTTCAGTATTATTAGGCTGTCCAATGCGAGATAATATATCATCACCTAATATTTTCCCAAGCTCTACACCCCATTGGTCGAAGGAATTTAAGTTCCAAATAACCCCTTGAACAAATACTTTATGCTCATATAAAGCAATTAGCGTCCCAAGTTGGTAAGGTGTTAATCGGTCAAAGGTCAAGGTATTCGATGGTCGATTCCCTGGCATTTCTTTATGTTTGGCAATCACTTTGGCTAATGCTTCTTCCATACCTGAAGCGACAAGTTCATCATAGGCTTGTTGATGTGTTTTACCTTGCATTAGCGTTTTACTTTGTGCAAAACAATTGGCAACGAGCATATCTTGGTGACCGTTCATATTATGTTCAGCAACTAATGGCTGAATAAAATCAACCGGTACTACTGACGTACCTTGATGTAATAACTGATGAAAAGCATGTTGACCATTCGTGCCTTCTGCGCCCCAAATAACCGGACCGGTAGTACTGCTGACAATTTCATTATTAAGCTGGCAGCTTTTACCGTTAGACTCCATGTCCATCTGTTGTACATACGCAGGAAAACCACGTAAATAATGACTGTATGGTAATAAAGCATGAGTTTGACAACCAAAAAAGTTATGGTTCCACACCCCTAACATCCCCATGAGTACCGGTAAGTTTTGCTCAAGCGGTGCCTCTTTAAAATGCTTATCAAGATCGGCAGCACCTTTTAGTAATTCAGTAAATCCTTGATTACCTATTGCCATCGCAATAGGCATGCCAATAGCTGACCATAATGAATATCGTCCCCCAACCCAATCCCACATCGGAAAAACATTGTCACCATTAATACCAAATTCGACCGCTTTAGTTACATTTGATGATATGGCAATAAAGTGTCGGTTTAGCTGCTCAAACGTAACACCATAGTCATAAAACCATTGGCGAGTAGACTCGGCATTCGTCAGAGTTTCCTGAGTATTAAAAGACTTTGATGCGATCAACACCAAGGTTGTTTCAGGGTTTAAATGAGTTAAAACATCATGTAGATGATTTCCATCTATATTGGCCACAAAATGCTGTTTAGGCCCACCTTCAACATAAGGCTTTAATGCAGTAGTCACTATTTTAGGTCCCAAGAAAGAGCCACCAATACCTAGATTTAAGACATCTGTAATAGATTTACCACTATAACCTAACCATTTCTTGTCACGCACTTGGTTAACGACTGCTTCTACCTTAAGACGCACCGCTTTGATTTGAGGTATAATATCAACACCGTCAACAAGTACAGGTGTACTGTCTTGTTGTCGCAAAGCTGTGTGTAATACCGATCTGTTCTCAGTATTATTAATCGGCGCACCAGCGAACATCGCCTCTCTTTTTTCAGCTAATTGCGCTAATTCGGCTAACTCGATTAACAAAGCGCGCGTTTTCTCAGTAATACGATTTTTTGAATAATCTAAATTTAAGCGACAAGCACTAACCGATAAATTTTCTGCTCGTAGTGGATCACTGGCAAACAAGTCACGCAAATGGCTACTTTTTATCTCAAGCAAGTGTTGTTGAAGTTCTCGCCACTTATCGTTAAAAGTATCCATTAACATGAGTGTTGTCCTAAAGTGTCGTTAAAAGTATCCATTAGCATGAAGGGTTTCCTAAAGTTATCTTAAAATAATTGGCTTAGTTGTACTTCGAGCTTGCACTGGTCAATGGCAAAGTTACGAATACCTTCTGCTAGTTTTTCTGTTGCCATCGCATCTTGATTCATTTCCCAGCGAAACTCAGCTTCAGTTAATGCTACGGGTTTATCTTGAACACGAGTTGCAGGCATTAATTGCTGCGTTATACCTTGATAATTATCTGATAATTCACTCATTAATGGTGGACTGATCGTTAATCTGTCACAGCCAGCAAGGGCGATAACTTCATCGATATTACGAAAACTTGCGCCCATCACCACAGTATTGTAGTCATGCTGTTTGTAATAATTAAAAATTTCTGTAACAGAAATCACCCCAGGATCTTCATTGGCTAAATAGCTATCACGACCAGTATCTTTTTTGTGCCAATCAAGAATTCGACCAACAAAGGGTGAAATTAAATACACTTGTGCTTCAGCACAAGCTTTTGCTTGAGCAAAACTAAATAACAAGGTTAAATTACATTGAATCCCCTCTTGCTCAAGTTGTTTAGCCGCTTGAATACCTTCCCAAGTTGACGCCATTTTTATCAAAATACGTTCTTTACCAACACCGGCTTCTTGATACATAGCGATAAGTTGACGAGCCTTAACAATACTTGCTTCTTTATCAAAAGATAAACGTGCATCAACTTCAGTAGAAATACGACCGGGTACAATCGCTAAAATTTCTAAGCCAATTAATACTGATAATTTATCAGCCGCAAGACTGACTTCAATGGCCTTGTCTTTAGTCTGACTTTTTGCCCAATTAACAGCTTCTGTCAGTAAGTTTTGATAAGCAGGTATAGCAGCAGCTTTTAATAATAATGAAGGATTTGTCGTCGCATCCATTGGTGAAAATTTTGCTATAGCTTCAATATCCCCCGTATCAGCAACGACTGTTGTCATGGTTTTTAATTGTTCTAGTTGAGATAGTTGTGCTTGCATAATAATTCCTGTTAAAAAGTTTCTGTTTATTCGTTTGTTTATTCGTTTAAATTAATGAGGTAAATTAGATAAAAATTCCCGCAATAGTTGCGCTCATCAGGTTAGCCATAGCCCCAGCGAGAACCGCTTTCATGCCAAGCTTAGCAATATCGGGCCGACGAGAAGGAGCCATGTTACCCATGCCGCCTAATAAAATAGCCACGGAAGATAAGTTAGCAAAACCACAAAGTGCAAAGGTAATAATGGCTTGGGTTCTGGCACTTAATTGATCAGCAACAGTAATAAAATCTAGATAGGCGACGAATTCATTGATGATAATTTTTTGACCAAGGAAACTCCCAGCCATGTTTGCTTCATGCCAAGGGATCCCAATAAGATAAGCGACCGGTTGAAAAATATAACCTAAAATCAGTTGTAAGCTCAGGTTTTGTAGGCCGAACCATTCTCCAAAGCCACCTAGCAAACCGTTTACCATCGCCAGTAGGGCAACAAATGCTAATAACATAGCACCAACATTTAGCGCGAGCATCATGCCATTAGATGCTCCGGTGGCCGCTGCATCAATAACATTAACGGCCTCTTTAACATCGCTTTTCATATCGTCTAAATTGTCGTTCGGCTGTTCAGTTTCAGGCACTAACATTTTTGCCATCAGCAAGCCGCCAGGGGCAGCCATAAAGCTAGCGGCGATGAGATATTTTAAATCAATACCAATACCAGCGTAACCGGCGACTACCGAGCCTGCTACCGATGCTAAGCCACCCACCATTACCGCAAAAAGTTCAGAGCGGGTCATCTTAGGCAAAAAAGGTTTTATCACTAAAGGCGCTTCGGTTTGACCAACAAAAATATTTGCGGTCGCTGACATAGATTCAGCTTGACTGGTTTTAAGAAGTTTTTGCAAACCACCACCAATAAACTTAATTACCAACTCCATTACACCAATATAATAAAGCACGGCAATCAACGCCGAGAAAAAGACGATGACGGGTAAGACATGGAAAGCGAACATAAAGCCTAAACTTTTTTCACCTATTTGTTCGCCAAATATAAAGCTAATACCGTCATTGGCATAGCCAATAACATTAGATACACCGCTAGCAACACTCAACAAGATATCTTTACCTGCGGGGATATATAACACAAAAGCACCCAGAGATATTTGTAACACTAGTGCACCAATAATCGTTCGCCAATTAATGTTCTTTCTATCTGACGAGGCGAAATAGGCAATAGCTAAAAGGACAAAAATCCCCAAAATGCTGCGTAGTATATTCGTATCCATGTTATTCCCTGTTATTTTGATTTTATTATTATTTTGATGACAATGGAGACTAAGACCAAATACAGCATTTTATTTATTTTGAGTATTGATATTAAAAACCTGACTATATAGTCAGGTTTTTAATCTAAACTAAGATTCTACTTAGGTCAATAGGATATTATCGAATAACCACCAATTACTCGGATACTACAACAGCAATATTTATCGATAATATTAATGATGATCCCACTAGCAATTTAGTTGATAAATTGAATCACTATATCAACTACTTATGATTGTTAGTAAGACTGCTGCACTATCTTCGCTAAGTCATACCTAGTTGGTCAAAGTTAGATTGCTAAAGGCTTTAGCACAGCCAACTCCAACAAATAAACACAGTAATATTAGCGTTTATGTTATGACACTTCTCAACCCCTCTTCATTGCTGTCTGTCTCAAGACTCGCTTTTCATGGTCAGATAAGAAAGCCATTTTTAACGCGTTATCTTGCAATGTACGACACTGGGCTTGACTAAGCCCCGCTTCAAGTGCCGCCTGCTGATATTCATATTTTATGTCACACCCCTGCACAGCAGGATCGTCACTGTTGAGGCAAACAAGTAGACCTCTATCAAGAAATGTTTTAACGGGATGCTGACTGATATTTTTTACTGTCCCTGTTTGATAATTTGACGTTAAACATGATTCAATGGCGATATTATGCTGATACATATAATCCATTAATTTTTCATCACCCACAGCGTGAGTACCATGGCCAATGCGGGTTGCATGTAATTCATTGATAGCCTGATAGATACTCGATGCTCCATCCGCTTCACCGGCATGAATAGTCACCTGTAAGCCGGCTTTATTAACCAAAGCAAAGTGTTCAACAAAGAGTTGGCCTGGCTTGCCTAATTCATCTCCAGCTAAATCGACCGCGACAAGTTCATTTTTGTGTGCAAGTAAGGCATGTAACTCCTCAAAACAGGCATTAACACCAAAGGTACGACTTAAAATACCAATAAGGTTAATTTGGACAGGAAAATCTTTTTGCGCTAACTTTACGCCGTCGACCACCGCAGCAACCACGTCGGTGACATTGAGCTTATGTTCCATAGCCATATAATAAGGAGAGAATCTTAATTCAGCATAATCAAGCCCTTGCAAAAAAGCATCTTCAACGTTTTCATAAGCGATACGTTTACATGCCTCTAAATTAGCTAACACGCTAACGCCATAATCAAGTTTTTGTAAAAAAGAGACTAAGTTACTTTCTTTACCTTGAATTTGTACATGCTGTAGTAAATCAGTCAAATTATCAGCGGGTAATTCGATACCATGCTGTTGTCCTAATGCCAGAATTGTTTTTGCTCTTATATTGCCGTCTAAATGGCGGTGTAAATCAATAAAGGGAATATCTCTAAACATTATACTATTCCTTAACATTTTATCTGTTTATACTCATGGACAAAGAAAACTTGACCATATGGTTAATTTATTTTACATTCTAAACATAACCTGACACAAGTGACAAGTTATGTTTGATTGATGACTTATTCACCTACTAATATAAGTACATGAAATTGTGATAAATATATGAAATTTAAAATACAATTACTGACTAAAATTAAACATAAAAAGAACTATAAATCGCTGAAAATTAATTTTATTCAGCTAGCTTTACCGCTTTTATTAGCTGTTTTTGTCACTCAAGCATCCGTTATTCAACCTGCAATAGCCCAACAACCTCACATTAGAATAGCAACATTTAATGTCAGCATGGATGCAACTAATTATCTACCTAACAATAAAATAGGGTCAGGTGTTGAACTTATCGCTGCTCTTAAAGACGATCGTCAACAAATTAAGAATATTGCTGAAATTATTCAACGTAACCGCCCAGATATTATTCTCCTTAATGAATTTGACTATATTGCCGATCCAAAACAAGGCGTTGAAATATTTTTAAAGCAATATTTAGGTAAATCACAACAGGGAATAGCTGCCATTGATTACCCCTATTATTATTTTGCTCCGGTAAATACTGGTGTAAGCACACCTTTTGATTTGGACAATAACGGTAAAAAAACTAATAATCTTGGCGACGCTCAAGGTTATGGCCACTTCCCTGGTCATTTTGGTATGTTGGTGCTATCTAAATATCCAATTGATGAGGATAATATTAGAACTTTCCAACATTTCCTTTGGAAAGATATGCCCAATGCCATAGTGCCAATCAATCCAAGTACGAAAGAGCATTGGTATAATGAACAAGAATGGCAAATGCTGCGTTTATCGTCTAAATCGCACTGGGATATTCCGATTAATGTCCAAGGTAAACTTGTTCATATACTAGCAAGCCACCCTACACCACCGGTGTTCGACGGTGAAGAAGACCGTAATGGTGCTAGAAACCATGACGAAATACGCTTTTGGCAAGACTATATTACCCCCAATAAAGGCAATTATATTTACGATGACCAAGGTGGTAAAGGTGGGTTAACATTAGATAGCCGCTTTGTTATTTTGGGTGATCAAAACGCCTCTAAAGATGAAGGTGCTGCCCGCAAAGAAGGTATTAGTAACCTCTTGACTAGTCCTTTTATTAACAATGATATGACGCCTGCTAGTGTCGCTGGGATAAAAAATAGTAACAGCCCTTTTGCTGCGAATCATACCGCTGGTTGGGGTATGCAAGCAGACTATGTTTTACCTTCTCGCCTTGGCATTAACCTACAAAATAATGGTGTTTTTTGGCCAAAGAAAGACAGCCCACTTTATCGCTTAATTGAAACCCGCTCCGCTTCATCTGATCATCGTTTGGTTTGGGCTGATTTAACTTTAACAGCCAAAGATAAGCAGGCTAAAAATATTATCATGGTTATTGGCGATGGAATGGGACCCGCTTATACCACGGGTTATCGTTATTATATGGATAATATAAATACGCCACGGGTAGAAACAACTATTTTTGATGAACTGCTAACAGGCATGGCCAGTACTTATCCGGTTAATAGCCAAGGTTACGTTACCGACTCTGCCGCAGCCGCTACTGCATTATCTACCGGTTATAAAACCTATAATGGTGCGATTGGCGTTGATGTAAATAAAAAACCATTATTAACGCTAATGGAGCGAGCAAAACAATTAGGCAAGAAAACGGGCTTAGTGGTTACCTCCCAAATCAACCATGCAACTCCTGCCGCCTATTTTTCTCACAATGAAAGTCGTAAAAATTATAATGAAATCGCCGACAGTTACTTTGACGAAAAAATTAACGGTCACTTTAAGGCTGATTTAATGCTCGGCGGCGGTAGCAAATATTTTATTCGCCCAGACAGAAACTTAGTCAGCGAATTCAAGCAGGCAGACTTTCAATATATTGATGATTTATCAAAACTTACTTCGCTTAATAAACAACAACCGGTATTGGGTTTATTTGCTGAAGTCGGACTGCCGTGGACACTTGACAATAAAAATGAAAACCATTTACTGGCAATGGCTAAAACTGGCGTACGACATTTAGAAAATAATCAAGGTTACATACTACTTGTTGAAGCAAGCCAAATAGACTGGGCGGGTCATAGTAATGATATCGCAGCGGCTATGGCTGAAATGCAAGATTTAGCCGAAACACTTACTTGGTTGAAGAACTATGTGGAAAATCGTGATGACACCTTATTAGTTGCCACGGCAGATCATAGTACAGGTGGCTTAACCCTGGGTGCTAATGGCGATTATCGTTGGCAGCCTGAATTTTTAAAAAACCTATCCGTATCACCTAAAAGTATTGCAACAAAATTAGCGCATCAAAACACAGCTATTTCTGCCCAGCAATTAACAGACGCTCTCGGCTTTATTATTACCGACCAAGAAGCTAATTTGTTTATTGAGCGCAGCGATGAAAAATCTATCTATGAGCAAATTAAATTATTAATTGATGCAAGAACTAATACCGGTTGGACTTCTGGTGGCCATACCGGTATTGACGTACAAGTCTTTGCCACCGGTAATGGTGCTAAAGCCTTTAACCGTCATCAAACTAATACCGACATTGCTAAGCAGCTATTTTTGGTGCTTGAAGGCAATTAACTAAGATTCACTAATGGTCATTAATGACTGAATAATACTAACGAAGAGACTCAATACCATTGAGCAAACAACCTAAAGGAAAATTATGAAAATACAAATGTTAACAGCGGTACTCGGCCTTAGCGTGCTTTCTAGTCATGCTAATGTTGTGATCACTGAATATGTCGAAGGTGGAGGTAGTAATAAAGCCATTGAAATTTCTAATCTTGGCAGCGAAAATGTCGACTTAGCCGCGGAAGGTTATAAACTCGACCTTTATTCTAATGGTAAAACAGAAACAACTAACGGTATATCATTGCAAGGCGTATTAGTGCCAGGCTCGAGCATTGTTGTTTATAACAAGGATGCCACTGCCGAATTTAAATTTGATGCTCCTCAAGGCCTTGAAGATTCAAGTGCCACTTATTTTAATGGTGATGATGCCCTATTACTTTCAAACGCTAATGGCGTTGTTGACAGTTTTGGACAATTAGGAACAGACCCAGGCAGCAACTGGGGTGAAGGTGATTTTTCTACTAAAGATCATACTTTACGCCGCTTAACATCAGTCACTGAAGGTGATACCACCTCTGACGATGCTTTTGACCCCGCGACACAATGGGCAACCTTTCCAAAAGACACCTCAGACGGTTTAGGATGTTCTGGTATAGCGGCCTGTGATGGCAATCAACCCCTACCGACTGAAGGCGGCGCATCAACTGGCCAAGGCATTGTTATTATCACTGAGTATGTTGAAGGCGGTGGCAGTAATAAAGCCATTGAAATATCTAACTTAGGTACTGCAGATGTAGATTTAGCGGTAGATGGTTATAAACTAGAGCTTTATGCAAATGGCAAGACAGATTCACCAAATGAGCTATTATTGCAAGGTTTACTTGTACCCGGCTCTAGTATTGTTGTTTATAATCAGGGGGCAACTGAACTATTTAAATTTGATGCTCCTCAAGGTATTGAAGACACAAGCGTAACTTACTTTAATGGTGATGATGCTATTTTACTTGTTAACAATGCCGGTATTGTTGATAGCTTTGGCCAATTTGGTGTTGACCCAGGTAGCAATTGGGGTACGGGTGATTTTTCAACAAAAGATCATACCTTACGTCGCCTTAACTCGGTCACCGAAGGTGATACCACTGCTGATGATGCTTTTGACCCAGCAACACAATGGGCTACTTTTGCTAAAGATACCGCTGATGGTTTAGGCTGTAGTGGCGAAGTAACTTGTGATGGTTCACAAGCTTTACCTACTGCTGGTACGCCTACTGGTGATGGATCAACACCTGCTACAGGAATTTGTACAAACTGCCCTGACTTAGCAAAAATAGCTGACCGAACGACTTATGTCGAAGCCACTTATTATAGTCAAGCAAACGCTGCAGAAACCGCTGGTTTACGTGCAGCCATTACAGCGGACATCAGTGTTAATCATAAACAGCTAACCTACTCAGAAGTATGGACAGCGCTAACCAGTACCGATGAAGATGCTACAAATGCTGACAACATAATTTTACTCTATTCAGGACGTTCAATTGCCAAAGCAGATAACGGTAGTGGTTCCGCTTCAAGTAATCAAAATTTTTGGAATCGAGAGCATACATGGGCTAAATCACATGGTTTTCCAGAGACTAACCAATTAGGTTATACCGATATTCATCATTTGCGCCCTACTGATATATCGATGAATAGTGACCGTGGTAATCGTGATTTTGATATTGGTGGCACCGCTAATACTGAAGCGCCTGAAAACAGAAGCACAGCAGATACTTGGGAACCAAGAGATGACGTTAAAGGTGATGTTGCCCGTATGATGTTTTATATGGATGTACGTTACGATGCAGGTACAGAAAGTACCATGCCTGATTTAATCTTAGTTGATACTGTTGGTACAGCAACGAGCAAATTGAGTGATGGTACTGGCAAACTAGGTAAATTGTGTACCTTGTTTGACTGGCATTCACAAGACCCCATAGATACCTTTGAAATAAACCGTAACCACACTATCTATGAGTTTCAAGGCAACCGTAATCCTTTTATCGATCACCCAGAATGGGTCGATAGTCTTTATGCTTCAGCTTGTGGTGCTGCTAGTGATGGTGGTGATGCTAATGCAGCACCAACCGTTTCAGCAGGTGATGAACAATCAGTTGCTTCAGCTGCTAACGTAACACTAACCGCAACGGCTGAAGATAGTGATGGCAGTATTGCTAGCTATGTTTGGACACAAACTAGCGGTAAAGGTGCTGTTCTTGCTGTTTATGACACAGCTACCATTACTTTTGTTGCACCGAAAGTTGGTAAAGATGAAAGCCTAATATTTAACGTGACTGTTACTGATGATCAAGGTAAAACAAGTTCAGCCGCTGTTACTATTAATGTTGCCGCTGAAGTAATAGAAAAGGAAGATACCAGTGGTGGTACTGTTTACTTTTTACTTGCAGGACTTGCCCTACTATCGTTAAGAAGATTTAATAAGTAGGTTACAACTCACCTTCTTGTTAGCAGAGCGAGTTGCATTAATGATAAATTAATGTAACTCGCATCTCTGCAACTACCAGCAAAACCTCTCCAAGTAATAAAGTTCTTTACTGCTCTATCAAGCTTACTCATACTTAGATATAAAATAGTTTACTGCAGATAAGAAAACACTAAAACAAGGATTATGTAGATGATAAATAAAAGTTTGATGGCTGTTATGGTCATTACACTCGCACACCTGCCGATTAAATCAGCATTCGCACTTGGCCCTAATGGGCATCGTATGGTTGCCAAAATAGCCGAGGATAACTTAGAACCTTCGGCCAAAAAGGCGCTAATGCAGCTAACCGATGGTGCGCCATTAGCTCAAATGGCTAATTGGTCTGATAACATACGTTCAGATAAAAAATGGGATTATGCTAAGCCTTGGCACTATATTTCTATTGATGATGACGAAGTATTTGATGGGCTAAAAAGAAATGAAGATGGCGACATATTAAAAGCTTTAGCTGATTTTGAAAAAAAACTTCGCGATAAAAAAATCACCAAAGAAGAGAAATGGCAAGCACTAGCTTTCTATATTCACTTTGTTGGCGATATTCACCAACCGCTTCATGTTGGACGCAGAGATGACCTTGGCGGTAATAAAATAACCGTTAAATGGTTTGGAAAACCAACAAAACTTCATGCTGTGTGGGATTCGTCAATTATTGAACATCAAAAGCTTTCTTATACCGAATATGCTAACTTTTTAAATAATCAAACGCCAGACACCATTAACTTATGGCAAGATACCGTTTATCTTGATTGGGCTAAAGAATCTAAATCGAACAGAGAAACAGTCTATGACTTCCCTGAAGATAAAGAATTAAGTTACCAGTATGCGTATAAAAACACCCCGATATTAAATGAACAAATAGCCAAAGCAGGCTTTCGTCTTGCTGGAATGCTAAACGATATTTTTAAAGAATAAATAATCGTTATCCACATAAGAGCCTAGTAAATATCTGGGCTCTTTCAGTTCAGTAAAACGCCGCAACTAAATAAGTAAAATCATTACCTAGGCTAATTAAGCCATTATTTATTAATGGTTTTACCTCAAAATTTCTAATGGATTCAATCGCTACTATTTTGCTAACGCAAACAATTTTACTTCATTAGATATTTTATTGCCGTCTGCGCAAACTGCTGTAAATTTATTGGAATAATAACAAAGAGCGCTATCCCTTGATCAAAGTCAGGGTTGAGCTGACAATAATATTGAATTTCTGCTTTGTCGCTACAGCGCAACATTTCCAACTCCTGCTGGCTATAATTACTGCTTCGATTGACCGAAACTAAACAACGCAACTGATTTTCATTACAGTTTTTTCCGTTTGGATTAAAACGCGTAAACAATTCCTTGGGTGCAGATTGCCCAAAATGTGGCCAAACAATGGCGGTATTCTTGGCAATTGCTCGATACATAGCAGGGCTAAGCATAGTATCGGCATAATAGTGTTTGCGCCAGGGTCTTTGTAACCAGCTTTTAAAGCTCTCTTTAATTGAAAATAAAAAAGTATTACTCCCCTTTCTATATTGTGGAAGAAATGCAGCAGAAGCCTTAATTACCGTATAATTTGCACTGTCTGTGAAGGTGAGTAAGCAGTAGCCTATGATTTGCTCATTATTGACGTAAAGTCGCAACTTCCTCTGATTGGGCTCAGAGCTATCAAAATATTTTAGCAGATAATCTTCTGCATCTATATCAGTAAAACTAACCTTGATAATATCGCTAAGTGCGTTTCTTTGCCAAGCTGACAACCATTGTTTAGACTGTATCAAGTCTAAGGAGCTGAGTTCACTAATAACAAATCTCTCCAATAATGTAAGTTAAGGTACTAGATTAATCTTAAAAGCTTATGGGTGCCAGTCATCAAATAAGCTACGGGGCCGATTAGAAGCGTTATTTATAGAGTGTTTTTAAGGACTAGTCGGAGTATTTTGTAAGGTAGACACTAAAAATTGAAAATAAGGGGGTTGCGATAACCACCCATTATTTTCCGTTTAATTAACTTATTATGATTCTTTAGTCGCTCTTAACATCCACGCTGTTTTCTCGTGAATACGCATACGATCAGACACTAACGAAGCGGTTGACTCATCATCGGCAGCTTGTGCAATTTTTAAAACTTCACGCGATGTTTTAATAACTTGTTCGTGCCCTTTTGTAAGTAACTCAACCATCTGCGCAGAACTTGGTACACCGTCAACCTCTTTAATAGAGCTTAATTTTGAAAACTCTTTATAGGTTCCTGGTGCAGGTACATCTAAGGTTCTAATGCGTTCAGCGATGTCATCAACAGCAATTGCTAATTCGGTATAATGCTCTTCAAACATCAAATGTAACTCACGAAATTGTAAACCGGTTACATTCCAATGAAAATTATGTGTTTGCAAATATAGCGTATAAGAGTCGGCTAAAAGTCGTTTTAAACCGTCTGATATTTCCGTTCTATTTTCTTTATTTATGCCAATATCTATATCAGTCATGTAATTTCCTAATTTTTAGAATTTGATAAATGTATAACGCCTATCGAACGAGCGATAAATTGTTGACTAAAATTGAAAACTTCAAACGCCAGTCAATTGTTTACGTTTTTTATTTGAGCAATTTAGATTCGTACTCTGCTTTGATTTCTAAAGCAATTCGTATCATAGCACAAATCAGCCTTACCTATAAACCAGCATAATATTTACTATTATTATGCTGGTTTATAGGTAAGAGATTTATGTCCAATTTTAGTAAAAATATAGAGTAGAGTTTAAAGCGTTCATAACAACAATAATTTATCCTCATTATTTAAGCTGTTTTTGCTGATACATCATGCGATCAGCGTGACCAATTAAATCATCTAGTGATTCGCCATGTGTTTTCCAGACAGCGAGACCATAAGAAATTGAAGTAGGTGTTTTTTTCGCCAAACTATACTCATCAACCCCTTTCGCTAGTCGTTCAGAAAGTTTAGTCACATGATTTTCAGAAAATATATTAGTCAAGACAATGATAAATTCGTCACCCCCCATCGCGCCAAAATGTCTTCTGTCCTCAGTTCTTTTAACAGCCCTTTCGCCGTATTTTTTATCACCATATCGCCATATTGATGACCTTTAACATCATTCAATGATTTTAATTTATCGATGTCAGCAATCATAACCGCATAGAGAAATTTATGATTAAGACATTGATGAGTTACCCTATTGAATGCCTCATAGAAGCCAAACCTATTTAGGGTATCTGTAAGTTGGTCTAATTGAGCTTGCTCCTTATAAAGTGCCATATTTTCAGTTTCGCGGTCTTTATCTTCAAAGAACATAATCACACCATTACTTTTATCATTACACCTAATATTGGTAAAAGATGTTTTACAGGTTTTGTGGCCTTTAATATTAGTTCTAATCGCTATTTCTCTGATGTATCGACTTTGATTATTTGTCATCACATCTGACAATATTAATTGCAGCTCATTAGACATTAACTCATTGATTAACATTGATACCTGCTCAAGGGTTTTAAGTTCTGCAGCGTTAGGAGTAAACCATAGTGAAAATTGAATGTTCACATGGAGCAACTTACCATCAACATCAAATATTGCTACGGGTATCGGCATAACATCAAGAAAGCTTCTAGACAACGAAATCGGTTTATTCACTCGATGACTTAAATTAAACAAGTGTTCACCAACCTTGTCAATATCAGTAAAATCATAAATATTAATCCTTTTATAAAGGTATCGACCTAAAGATTATTAATTGAAAATCTGCAAGAATAAAGCCTGTCCATTTTGTTATCTCGCTCGTAACTCTAATGGCGACTTAACCACTAATTTTTAGTTATTAAGTTTGCTGGAAGTTTTTCTATTAATAATGCTTTTGTCTGAGAGTATGGTGCTCTTAAATAACGAAATTTTAAAATCACTAAGATACTTTGCTAATGAGCTATGAACTTGCCTTTAACTCTGGCCACTTATTTTTTATAAGTAAAATATCCGGTAACACCACATTGAAAAGTTTAATAAGATCGGGATCAAAATGACTTCCCGACACTGAATTCATATGAGCAATAGCCTTCTCAACTGGCCATGCTTCTTTATATGGCCGCTCAGATGTTAGGGCATCAAAAACATCGGCAATAGCAACGATTCGCCCAACCAACGGAATTTCTTGCCCTTTAAGATGATTAGGATAACCAGAGCCATCCCATTTTTCATGGTGAGTTAAAGCAATACTAAGCGCCATACTTAGTAGTGGAGAGTCATTTTCGCCGATGATGTCGGCACCAATATTGGCATGGGTTTTCATAATAGCCCACTCCTTGGCATCTAATTTCCCCGGCTTTAATAAAATATGATCGGGTATACCAATTTTGCCGATATCATGCATTGGGGCAGCATTAAGAAGTGTTTCTTGAGTAAACTCATCTAAACCAGCAGCCATAGCAATTAGTTTTGAGTAGTGGCTCATGCGAATAACATGTAATCCAGTTTCATTATCTTTATATTCGGCGGCTCGTCCTAACCGCTGGATAATTTGCATTCTGCTTTCTTTTAGCTCATTGACTCCAACCAAAGACAAGTGGGTTTTCACTCTGACGCGTACTATTTCTGGGCAGATCGGTTTAGTAATATAATCGACGCCCCCTGCTTCAAATCCCTGACATTCATTTGCCATATTAGACATTGCCGAAACAAATATAATAGGAATATGAGCGGTACTTTTAATCTTTTTTAATGCTCGACAGACTTCATAACCGTCCATTTCTGGCATCATGATGTCGAGTAAAATTAAATCAGGTTGCTGCTCTATTGCAATTTCAATGGCACGCTGTCCATTTTTAGCAAACACCAATTGATAATTTCCCACTAGCACTTGATTAATGACCTGTAGGTTATTAGGTTCATCATCAACCACCAAAATTTTCGCTTTAGCATTATAAGTTGACTGCATTTGCTGACTCCTTGCTCAGTAGTAATTCAATATCGATTAACGCTATGACTCCTCGTTCAAAATAAAAGTCGGCAACAGCACAACGTAACTTGTTAGTCAGCTCATCAGGAATGTTTAAATGAGGCAATTGCTGAATTAGTTTTTTTAGAATGAGGTCATCTAGCTGAAAGTTCTTGAATAATTCACCTAGAATTTTAATTTGTTCAATAGCTTCGAGCTTGCTAATAACCGGGTAAAGTTGACGGCTATTAGTTGGTTGAACTAATCCGTTGATTAACGCCAAACTGTGGGTAAAGGTATGTGTTAAAATAGTCAGGTGATGTTGTGCGGCTTCGATATTTTTAGACTTAAAGTCATCATTCATAATGAGCATTTGAATATCCATCAAAGCAATATCAAAGGTTTTACTTGGGAATGTTTCCACTGCTTTTAGCCCATTAACCACCCAAGTAATGTTATGCCCATCGACTCGCATCAATATGCTACCTCAACACCTGAAACATAACCTAGTGCATCCGCGATGGTAGTCGCGCCAAGGCTATCTATTTCATTCAGAGTAAGCACATACACAGCGGCAGCGACTTTATGTAAAGTCTGCTTTTTTTTTGATAGTGAGGTTATTTTAAGATTAAATAGTTTGGTAAGACTAATACCCGTAATATCGATGCTAGTATTTTTTGCATTAGCCAGTGCACTAGCACTAGATAATAGTGTAAGCACTTGTGCAGTAAGTAATATTCTCATGGTTATATTCCCTTATATTCCTTTATATTACTTATCCTTGTCGCAAAAATTTGATATCCAAAACTATAATAAAATCATAGGATACGACTGGATGTGCTTAAGTAGTTTTAATACCTGAATTAAATATATTTGCCTTAACGACCATAACGACGGTGATCAATAAATTTGTCTTCAATTAAACGATTCACTAAACTCGGTTTATTTAGCTAACTATAAGCGTTTATTTAGAATAATCCTTAACCAGTAACGACATTATCTAGACAACTAAAGACACCTCACTAAGTGGCTAACTTATAATTATTATCTTTATAACAACTAAGCTACATAAGTATGGGGTCAGCTGTTTTCAATATAGTTTTTTAGATCATTAATAAAGATTACCAAGTAATAATAACGCCTTAATGTCGCGAGTTAACCCAGTAAAACAAGTTAAAATTATTGATGTAAATAAAAGTTGAATACGGTGGCTACATTTTATGAGAAAAATGCAATTTTATTGGCTGATCAAGACCTATAAAGCTTTAATAAGCCCGCTATTAAGTGAACAGTGATTAAAGTGTCTAGTAGTAAGAACAGTTACGTTAAATTAATACCAACTGACAGGGAGTTACATAGCCAACTATTGAGTTACCAAGATGTAAATTATTTACTGATAATCTGATGGCGAAACACCTGTCCATTTCTTAAATGCCCTAGAAAAACTTGATGGCGAATTAAAACCCAGCCGATAAGAAATTTGAATTAAACTCAGTTTATTTTGCTTTAATAGTATTTGCGCATGATTGATTTTTTTTGTTTTCAATAAAGTACTAAAGTCAGTATTAAAGCGTTTCAAACGGCGTTGCAAGGTCTTGACACTAATGTTCATCTGCTCAGCTACAAAAACGATATTTAGATTATTTGAAGCAATATTTTCTGTCATTAAATTCTCAATATCAGAGAGTAATTGAATATAAGTTTTAGACAACTTATTATCTACGAAGGGCTCTAAACCAATCGAGTGTGTTGAAAATAAATTCTTGGTCGCAAGAACATTCTCTTTAAAAACAATGACATATTTCCCATTGTCGGTGTACGTAACAGGATAGTCAAATGTTTTTTCAAAGCTGTTTCTTTGACTTTTTAAATCAAGCGTTATCTTTGAAATAATATCTAAGTGGGCAGGAAATATTTGATTAATTATTTTATAAACCAGACAAAATCCAATTTCTAGTGTCGTTCTATGGACATTAACCAGCTCTGCCCGCGATGAAACAACTAATAAGTTGCAATCGCCCTTAACGACTAAAGTGACCTCAATCAATTTATTCATTTGCTCACTAGCAAAAATAATTTTTTCTAATAAATCACCTAGCGATTTAGCATCTGCTACGATGACACCCGTATGACGTAAGAAATGCAGTTGAAAAATAGCAGCCACCGCAGCAGGTAAAGCTTCTAAACCTGAATATAGTTCAATATTATCGTATAGCTTAAGCACAACGTCCCGTTGAATAGAATCTAACTCACGTAAAGAAGCGACGTTAATACCTACTGACGATAATAAATTGTTTGCGGGTAAATTTTGTTGTTGCAACGCCATATAAATAAGACGTATCCAGCTACCGTCAACGAACTGCTTTATATCGTAGCTATTTTGCTCTGGGTGGATAATTGTAGAATGTAGTTTTTTAACCACGACCATGGGCTTCCAAAATAGATTTATCTTACATAATTGACAATGAGTATTAGATAAAATTACTTACTGCAGTAAAGGTTCTACTTAAGACATTAAATCAGATGTTTTTTAACAATTTTAGTCTTAACACACGAAGTCTTTATCTTCACCGTTAAGGACATTTTTAATTGCAGAATATTATTATGCTCAGACAGTATCTAAATCCAATTTCATCTTCAATCAGGGAAACCCCCTACAAAATGTTGTTTTATTGTGGTAAATATTGCTGAATTTTAAAGTGGCGACGCAAGTATCGATGAGTTTTATTATCTATTGTGCTATGATTTTGAGAAGTTCAGATAATTGCTCGGCGGTGTTAACTTAAGCACGCTTAGCCTATTTTCATCAACCACTGTCTGTGCTACCGCTATTTTACCTTCTCATTTTAAGTGTTATTGCCATGGATCTATTCTCATCTTTATTCGAACAGCCGATTAATCTTTTGCCGTATGATGGTGATGTCGATTATTTTGGTGAAATTATCTCTTTAGACGATAGCGACTATTACTTTAATCGCTTACTTAACCGTATTGATTGGCGTTGTGACCAAGCAGTTATTTTTGGTAAAACTATTGAAACAAAAAGAAAAGTGGCTTGGCATGCTACTGAATGTTTTAGCTATACCTACTCAAATATTACTAAAACAGCGTTGCCTTTTACCGATGATTTACTTTCATTAAAAGTACTTGTCGAGCGCCATAGTGGTGAAACGTATAATTCATGCCTACTTAACCTTTACCATAGTGGAGAAGAAGGCATGGCTTGGCACAGCGACGGTGAAAAAGATTTAAAGGACCAAGGTGCGATTGCATCGTTAAGTTTTGGTGCTGAAAGAAAGTTTGCTTTTAAGCATAATATATCAAAAGAAGTCATTACCTTACCCCTTAAAGCGGGCAGTTTGTTAGTCATGAAAGGGCCAACACAACAGCATTGGCTACATCGTTTACCGCCAACTAAACTCATTAAAGATGCAAGAATAAACCTTACGTTTAGAACGATTGTCAACACATAACCGATTATCGTTAACAAGAGTAATTTTCGTCAATTTATAAAAGCAAGATCATGAATATACCGCCATTAACCGTAAAACTATGCTTTATTGTTAACGACCTTAGGTCCTAGTCAACCGCTAATCAACGGGGTTACTCGACAGTATCTGTTGACAACGCCTTATACAAGATTGAAATAATATCAATATGCCCTATTCATTTTCATACGTTTTTCGATAGATTTTAGTCAGTTTTTTAAGTCGTAGTTGGTCAAAAACCAGTGAAAATAATGGTGATGAGTTTAATTTAGGGGCTTTACCTTTACCAATACGTTGTAACTGACGTTTGGTAATAGCCATCGTTGCAAGTGCGGCTAATGTTTTATCTTGCCATTTTACTTGAGGTAAAATGGCTACCGCGTCTGGTGACGTTTTCCAGCGCTGAGGAAGATTTGGACTAAAGGCCAGCGCTCTGCCAATGCCGACCATATCTACGCCTTCATCTACTACTTTTTGTGCAATCGCTAAACGGACAATCCCTCCTGTTGTCATAATTGGCATAGGAGCGTGTTTGGCAATTTCTTTCGCAAACTCAAGAAAATAAGCTTCTCTATTTAGGGGCTGTCCATCAGCTGTATTACCTTGCATTGCTGGACTTTCATAGCTACCACCTGACAATTCAACTAAATCTACTTTTAAATGGCCAAGTTCTCTTACCACGACTAAGGCATCTTGTGCATCGAAACCACCACGTTGGAAATCTGCGGAGTTTAACTTAACCGCTACCGCTATATTTTTAGGTATAACTTGCTTGACCGCCTTAACAATTTCATAAAGGAGGCGAGCACGATTTTCAAGGCTGCCGCCCCAGCTATCATTTCTTTTATTGGTCAGCGGCGATAAAAATTGTGATAACAGGTAGCCATGGGCTGCGTGGATCTCAATACCATGAAACCCAGCTTCAACAGCACGTGATGCTGTGATAACAAATCGCTGAATTAACGCTTGAATTTCAAGCTCGGTCATCGGACTTGGTTTACTAAATAACTGACTATGCTTCCCCATATCCAATGCAATATCTGAGGGAGAAAACACCTGCCCTCCCATAGCAGCATAGACTTGTCGGCCAGGATGATTTATTTGCATCCATATTTTTGTGCCATTTTTGCTTGCTATTTCAGCCCACTTTTTAAAGGGCTCTAAGGGGGTATCTTCCTCTAAAGCAATACCTCCTGGGCCGGTCATTGCACGGTGGTCTACCATAACATTACCCGTAATAAGCAGACCCGTGCCTCCCGCAGCCCATGTTTTATATAGTTGAAAAATATCATCGCCGGGTAAATGGCCTGTGACAGCCATATTTTCTTCCATGGCGGCTTTTGCTAAACGATTTGGCAGAATTGCGCCATTAGGAAGAGTTATCGGTGTAAATACAGAGTGTCTCAAGTAGAACTCCTGTTAATAAGTTTAACGAGCTGGATTTTGGACAAGTATAAGCTTAAAGTTAACTTTAATGTCAACAGTTTACATACATATAAAGTGACTACCCGATGAAAATTAGTGAGTTAGCAAAAATAAGTGGTGTACCACCCTCTACTATACGGTTTTATGAAGCCAAAGGATTACTCCCTAAAATACAAAGAAATATAAATGGTTACCGACATTATTCTCAAGATAGTGTGCAGCGTTTAGCAACGATTGAATGTGCAAAGCGGCTAGGTTTTAGATTGGCAGATATCTTGAATTTTTTAGCAGACAGTGGCGTAACCGAAGGACTTGATCACAACAAAATAGTCGAGCAACTTGATATACGCTTGCTTGAGGCAGAGAGTTTGATTAAGAAATTATTAGCACAACGAGACGAAATAGTATTATTTAAACAACGCTTACAAGAGAGTTGGCAACAAGGTAAATGCTTAGCGGTGGGCGAAATACTTTCAGCAGATCAAAGGTAAAACAGGGATGAAAACCGATGGTTCAGTTTGTTAACCTCTCATTATTAAAAGAAGTATATGGATGTGATCCTTGTCTACTTCAATCTCCTCAACTGAAAAGTCAGAACTATCTGATATGTCTAAAACAGCCTGCTTTACAAACTCTCCCATATCGCCAAAAAGTAGTTGCTTTCGATATTTAACCACGAGAATTAAATGCAGAGCAATTAAGTACTTACAATGTGAATTCGTTTGATATTCCACTTGACAATCTCGATTTGTACAGTAGCCTATACAGTATATAAAAAAGACGCTCAGATACAATTATCGGCTCAAGCCGACGGCAGAACAAGAAGTCAAACTCGTTGAGTTTGGAGCATACGCCCGTGGCGTATGGAACTTGTTGCTATCTGAAAATATGCGTCGATATCGGTACGATAAAACATTTCTTTTTTACAATGAAATGGTATCGCTGATAAAAGATTTAAAAATGTTCGATGAATTCTCATGGCTCAAAGATTTTGACTCTGCGGCTTCACAACAAGTGGCTCGTGACCTTGAAACAGCACTAAAGAATTCATTCAATAAAGGCAGGCTTCAAAAGTTTCCTACTTTCAAGGTCAGCTTTAAGCAGAAGAAACTTCACGATGATAGCTACCGCTCGGTCAATACGAATGAAAATATAAGACTGGAAAATAACGGCATCACTATTCCAAAAATTGGTACGGTTAAAATTGCACTTCATCGTAAACTTAAAAGTAAAATCAAGTCAGCAACCTTCAAGATGAGGCACGGGAAGTGGTACGTTTCACTGACTCAAAAAGTCGAGTGCAAGAGTAAAAAGCAAGTGCTATCAACACTTGTGGGCTATTACATCAACAGCCACTATACGGTTGTCGGCTCAAATGGTCTGTACGTTGAAAACCCGAAAGTTTTGAAGAAGTCATCAACGAAATTAAAACAAATTCAAGTCCAGTTGAGCCGTCGTAAGAAAGGTTCGAATCGCTGGCACAAAACAAAATCACGTTTAAACAAAATTCACGGGAAAATCTCTAGCCAACGCCTAGCGTTCGCTCACGAAGTATCATGCTCGATAGCCAAGAGTAGCGATATTATCGTGTTTGAGGATTTAAACGTGAAAGGAATGCAGCAATTTAATGGCCAGATGGTGAATGATAATGTGATGGGAATAATCACTGAATTAACCAGGTATAAGGTTGAATTAAATGGCGTTGTTTACCATGAAATTGGTCGGTTTGTGAAATCTTCCGGCATTTGCTATGGATGTAAGTATGAGCATAAATTCGATTTGAGTGTGCGAGAATTTTCCTGTGAGAGCTGTGGATTAGTACAGTGCAGAGATTTAGCTGCAGCTAAATCTGTTGCAGACACAGGCGAAAAAGAGTTAATAGCTAATGGGATATTAGCTAGGGCGTTGCCCAAATTTCAGCAGAAATCACCTTCTAAAATGAAAGTCTTTGAGCAATCAAAGTTTGGTGTGGGATCTGAGAAAAAAGAAGCAGCCTAGTTATCAAAAGCTAGATTGCAGAAGCCCCGTGATCAGAGCGAAGCGAAGTCGCGGGGTAGTTCACATTAATGACCTTAAATATGATCACCTGAACAACAGATAGGCTGTTTGTTGAGCAGTGACATTGATTCTCTATTTAAATATTGTTTAACAAAAGGTCTTGTCGCACCGTTAATTAGCATGGTTGACACGAATCACGCGCCAACCTGAGTAACACCGATCACTAAAGGTAAAAACGTAAAATTAACCTTAGCTATTCGGCAATATAAGGTTCTATATTTTTTCTAGCTATTACTTATCTTATTAAAAGCACTACTCGCAATTAACCTCAGCTAATTCACCTTGTATATAAGTGGCTTTAACCGCACGGTCATCCCCTAATATAGTGAAAGAAAAAAGTTTCTCTGCCAATGATTTGCACTGCTCTAGCCGTAATTTCATTAATGGTGTTGCATGATAATCTAAGACTATAAAGTCAGCCTCACAACCCACTTGAAAATTACCTACTGTACCTTCTAAGTCTAGCGCCCTTGCGCCACCTAAAGTTGCCAAATAGAAAGATTGTAATGAATCTAATTTTTTGCCTCTTAACTGCTGCGTTTTATAGGCATCTTTTAAGGTTTCTAATAGTGAAAAACTGGTTCCTGCGCCTATATCTGTACCTAGACCCACTTTAATATTGTGTTGCTGGGCAACATCAAGTTTAAACAGACCACTCCCTAAAAACAGATTTGAACTTGGACAAAATGACAAGGCTGAATTAGATTGAGATAAGTCGCTATATTCAGCATCACATAAATGTATACCATGAGCAAAAACACTACGACTGCCAAGTAATTGATGCTTTTTATAAACATCTAAATAGTTTTCACAATCGGGATTAAGCGATTTAACCCATTCAATTTCCTTTAAATTTTCAGACAAATGGGTTTGCATATAAACACCTGGGTGCTCTTTTAATAGTTTCCCCGCCAAGCTTAACTGTTCATCACTGCTGGTTGGCGCAAACCTTGGGGTGATAGCATATTGCAAACGCCCTTTGCCATGCCAATCATTGATAAGTTGCTTAGACTGCTGATAACTACTTTGCGCGGTGTCGAGTAAATAGTCAGGAGCATTCCTATCCATCATCACTTTGCCAGCAATCATGCGAAGATTTTTAGCTAAAGCCACTTCAAAAAAGGCATTAACTGACTCAGCATGGACAGTGCCAAAAACTAATGCGGTTGTTGTGCCGTTAGCAAGCAATTGATTGAGGAAAAATTCACTGATTTTACTGGCGTAGGCTTTATCAGCAAACTTTTTTTCGGTTGGAAAGGTATAATCTTCTAACCATTGTAATAATTGTTCACCATAACTCCCTATCATCTCAGTTTGAGGATAATGGATATGAGTATCAATAAAGCCAGGGACAATCAGGCCATTTTCAATATGTTGGATCTCTAGGGAATGTTCTAAATCAGCTAACATAGCTTTAGCTGTACCCAATTGTTTAACCTTGCCATTTTCTATCAGCAAAATACCATCTTCAAAATACTGGTAGCTGCTCTGTTCTGCTTGCTCTTTATCTTGGCAAGTCGTCGAGGCTGGGTCTTCGACAAAATGTAAAATCTCACCGCGAAATGCTTTTACTGACATCGACTTAATCGCTCCGGTTATCTAAATTGAAATGTATAGTAATTTTATTTTCTAAAGCGATTTCATCGCAGTTTTTGCCAACACCTTTTCGGTCAACAACTAAGAAATCAGCGGTGTCACTTAAAGCTAAACTATAATGATGCCAAGTACCTTTGTGGTAATTAACACCTTGGTTGCCTGTTGCAAGAAAGACGGCTAATTTAGTCGCATCAAATTCACCCGCAGGTCCAACAACTACCAAATAAGCGTTAGCAGACAAAGGATAAAAAGCCTGGCTTGATAAAGGATGACGTTCCATACAGTCAATGGTTATTTGACCTATACCGGCGTTGATCTGACAGCATTCTTTGGGTGACGAGCGAAAAACACTGATAATACCTTGCCCTGCTTCCTCACTAACATCTAGCGTCGCTAATGCATGATACCTTTGTGTAAGCCCATAATTTATTGATATTTTTTCTACTTGATCATTAACTTCAATCACATCACCAAAAGCTTGAAACGCTTTTTGGCTAAGTGGTTTTGCATGTAAAATCATCTTAGCTGCCACGATAAGTTGAGTAACCAAAAGCGGTCAATAATAATGGAATATGATAGTGTTCACCATCACCACTGATATCAAAAACAATATCAACGTAGGGATAAAAGGCTTGCTCATTCAGCGCGTTAAAATAATCACTGACCGCAAAATGAACGCGATAACTCCCCGCAGGTAATATTCGCTCTTTATCAAGTAAGGCCGGCACTCGCCCATCACTGTTTGTTTGGCCTTGTGCCAAAAGTGACCACTGTGCTTGGATATTACTGTCGCCATCATTTGAACCCTTAAGTTCAAAGAGAGAAATAGTGATACCAGCGGCAGGTTTACCGCGACTGGTGTCTAATATATGTGAAGTTATTTGACTCATAAACTTAGGTCTCTTTTACGTTTGAAGCAGTAGTGGCAGTTTCAGCAATCATTTTTTCGATTCGTAACTGTAATATTTTTCGTTGCTCTTCTGCTGCATTAATGATTTCTTCAGCGCGATTATTCGCGTAACGTTTTACCAATATATCTAACATCTGCGTGGCTGTTTTACCTGTGGCACAAACAATAAAAATGAAGCCAAATTTTTCTTGATAGTCATCATTTAATCGCTTTAACTCACTTAATGCTTGTTCTGTCGCTGTATTAACACCCGATTGCTCTCCCGCGGCAATCTTCTCTGTCGAGCGGTATTTTTCTCTCAGGCTGGACACATCGCCAATTTTAGGATGCCCTTCAAAAGCCTGCAAATAATCGGCTTCTGTTAGGTTTTTCCAGCTGACATCAGCGTGTGCAGATAACGCCGCTAAATTGTTATATGGCACAGCAGCCACCATGCGGTTCACCCAAGTATTAGCGGTACAGCACTGCATAAAGGCCAAGTGGGCAGCCTGAGGTTGCAAAGCATTTAACACGATAATCGACATAACGTTTCCTTATTCAAGGTAACCAATAATGCACCTTGTCTTAAGGACATTATTAGGATAAATATATAATTTGATCTCATTATTATGCGGTTTTTAACCTGTCGCTGTTAATAATAAGTGTTGCAGCTTTTATACCTTCTGGGCTAATAACGCCTGTTGAACCTAAGGTAAAGTTATTCATTAATCTTATCTGTAATCGGTTTGCTATCAGTTACTTTATTTTTGCTTCGACCGGTAATATGGAGATTAGTCGCGCTATTAAGTAAAGGCGTTAACGCTTTAAAACTAATACCTTGCGCGGTAGTTGACTGATGACCCGCATGGTCGTCTTTTTGATATAAACCGATAATTTCAGCCGCAATTGATACCGCAACTTCCATAGGACGTTTACCCGGCACGGCGCTTAAACCAATAGGACAAATGAGCTGTTCAATGGCTTGCTTACTAAATTCTCGATGTTTTAAGCGATGCTGAAAGCGTTTCCATTTTGTCTCAGAACCAATTAAACCGGCATACGCAAAATCTCCACGCTTTAACAGCGCCTGGCATAGTTCAAAATCTAATTGATGATTATGGGTCATAATGATAAAAAAACTGCCTGCAGGCATGCTAGCTATTTCATCTACCGGGTTGTCACTGACAAGACACTCAATATTAGCCGGCGCATTTGCCAACATCTCAACAGGAAACTGTTCTGGGCGATTATCAACCCATTTTAGCTGGCAAGGTAAGTCAGCAAGGATGGTCGTTAACGCTTTACCAACATGGCCTGCGCCGAAAAGCATTATTTGAGTTTTACAAGCTGCAAAGCTTTCAAATAATACGCTACAATCTCCGCCGCAACATTGCCCTAAGGAAGCACCTAAAGAAAAGTGCTCGATATGTTGATTCTTATCTTCGTCTGCTAATAATTGTTGCGCTATCGCGATAGACTTAAACTCTAAGTGACCACCACCAATAGTGTCATAAGTGCTATTGGCACTCACCACCATCTTAGTACCAGAATTTCTAGGCGCTGAGCCATGCACACCAATAATTGTTAGCAAGACAAAGGCCTCTCCTTTGATCTTTAATGAACTAACCGCTTCAGACCAACTTTGACGGTTATTCATCAGTGGCCATCCCTTGCTGGGCGGTTATTAATTGCACAGCCTTTAAAACTCGCTCTGGTGTGGCAGGAGTATCAAGCGACGGAATAACACCTTTGGCTCTATCTTTTGCAGCAACAGAGTTAGCAATAGCGGCGCGCAGCGCTGACCAGACAGAAATAGCCAACATAAACGGTGGCTCGCCTACCGCTTTAGAATGGTAAATGGTCGCTTCACGATTAGGTGAATCTTTCAACAACTCAACGTTAAAGACTTTTGGTGCATCGCTAATAGCAGGAATTTTATAGGTGGCCGGCCCAGTCGTTAACAAACGTCCCTTATCATTCCAATGTAATTCTTCAGTGGTTAACCAACCGACGCCTTGAATATAACCACCTTCAATTTGGCCTATATCTATCGCAGGGTTTAAAGAGTCACCAACATCATGAAGGATATCGGTTTGTAATAATTTGTATTCACCGGTCAGCGTATCGATTAACACTTCAGATACTGAAGCACCCATCGCAAAATAGAAAAACGGTCGACCTTGGGCGCTTTCTCTATCGTAATAAATTTTTGGCGTTCGATAAAAACCGGTCGACGATAAAGACACCCGAGCAAAATACGCTTTTTGGACTAACTCGACAAAACTGAGTTTATGCTCACCGGCATCGATTAAATCGTCATTAAAAGTTATCTCGTTACTCTCAACAGCAAAGTGCTCGACAGCAAAATCAATTAACCTTTGTTTAATTGTTTGTGCAGCGTTTTGAGCGGCTTTACCATTGAGATCGGTACCTGAAGAAGCCGCTGTTGGTGAAGCATTAGGGACTTTATCGGTGCGCGTTGCTGATACTTTTACCTTATCAACGGCGATACCAAAAACTTGTGCAACGATTTGGGCAATTTTAGTATGCAAGCCTTGCCCCATTTCAGTGCCGCCATGTGTAACATCAACACTTCCGTCGGTATAAATATTAATCAGCGCCCCGGCTTGATTAAGATGCTGAGCAGTAAACGAAATACCAAATTTAACCGGTGTTAGTGAAATACCTTTTTTAAGAAATTTACTGCCGGCATTAAATTCATCAATTTCTTGGCAACGCCCGGCATAACGAGAGCTATGCTCAAGTTTGGTTATCATCTCAGCTAAATTATTGTGCTCTACTTGCTGATGGTACGGGGTAATATTGCGCGCATCTGTACCGTAAAGGTTAGTTTTACGCACAGCAAGTGGGTCTAATCCTAGAGAGTAAGCAATATCATCCATGACACACTCAATAATCATCATACCTTGCGGACCACCAAAACCTCGAAAAGCGGTATTGGAGGCGGTATTTGTCTTACAACGATTACCGATAATACTGACATGGTCCAAGTAATAACCATTATCAGCATGAAACATGGCTCTGTCGACGATGGCATCTGATAAATCAGGTGAGTAACCACAATTACCATTGACCGTTATATCTATGCCTTCAATAACACCTTGATCATTAAACCCCACTTGATAATGATTTTCAAAAGGATGACGTTTACCAGTCATCATCATATCGTCGCTACGATTTAAACGCAGTTTTACCGCTTTTTGGGTTTTATCGGCAAGTACCGCCGCTAAACAAGACCAACCAGCCGCTTGTGTTTCTTTGCCGCCAAAACCACCACCCATACGTTTCATATCGACAACGACGCGGTTAAAAGGAATACCTAACACTTCTGCCACAAGTTTTTGAACTTCAGCAGGATGTTGGCTAGATGAATAAACGGTCATTCCGCCATCTTCGGTGGGAATAACACTGGCTATTTGACCTTCCAAATAAAAATGTTCTTGGCCACCAATGGTAATCTCACCACTCAGCTGATGCTTAGCTTGCTCAATAGCAGTGGCACTATCACCACGTTTCATACTATGCGGTGGACGAACAAAGCTCTTAGCTTCTAACGCTTGTTTAATAGTCAGTACTGGTGTTTTTTCTTTATAGTCAATTTTTGCCAACGCTACCGCTTGTTTTGCTAACTCATGGCTCGTCGCAGCGACCGCAAAGATAGCTTGACCATAAAATTCAACGACATCTTTGGTGAGTATTGGATCGCCCGGAAAAACAGGACCAATATCAGTATGGCCAACAATGTCATCTAAGGTAATAACAGCAACTACACCCTTGGCGGCGCGTACTGCCGATAAATCTATCGCGGTAATATTACCACTGGCAATTGTTGCCATACCCACAGCAGCATGCAATTGCCCTAACGACTCTAATTTGTCATCAGTATAAACGGCTTTGCCGGTAACATGCATTTCAGCACTCTCATGCTTGGTCGATTGCCCAACCGCACCAGAACTTTTTTTACTTTCGAGACCTTTATCAATTTCACTTAATTTACGCATGAGTCACTCCTTTCACTTCGAAGGTATCGACTTCAAAGGTTTCGATTCGGGTTGCTGCATGCGTTTGCTCTAGTTCATAAAAGCATTTTCTCACTAAGTTTTTTGCCACTTGTAAGCGATATTCACTGCTCGCGCGCACATCTGACATCGGAGAGAAGTCTTTTGCTAATGCTGTCATCGCTAAAGCAATATTTTGTTCGCTAGGCTCTTTGCCCATTAAAGCTTGTTCACAGGAAAAAGCGCGTTTTGGTATGCCTGCCATACCGCCGAAAGCAATGGTAATGTTAGCCACTTTTTTATTGGCAAATTTAATATAGAAACAGGCAAGCACCGTCGAGATGTCATCATCTAATCGTTTTGATATTTTAAAGACTTTGAGATGTTTATTACTGTTAGCTTTTGGAATTTCAATACGTTCAATGAACTCACCACTTTCGAGTTGTGTCACTTTGTAATCAACAAAGTAATCTTCAACAGATATTTGACGAGTACGCTCGCCTTTGCGAAGCACTAGCTTAGCACCTAAGGCGATTAACACGGGTGGTGTGTCTCCAATCGGAGAAGCATTACCGACATTTCCCCCTAACGTGCCCGAATTCCTCACCTGAGTTGAACCAAGGCGATAAAGCATTTGACCAAATTCTGGATAATGCTGGCTTAATAACTGATGGCTTTGCTCATAGCTCACCATAGCGCCAATAGACAAAGTTTCTGCTGATTCATTAATTTGTGCAAGCTCGCGCACATTACTCATCGAAATCATGGTTTGTATTTGCGCCATACCTTGGGTAACGCTTAACGCTAAATCGGTACCACCGGCTAACAATTTAGCTTTCGGGTATTGTTCAACCAATTGTGCTAGTTTATCTAAGGTATAAGGAAGATAAAGACTCTTGCCATTATTGTGCAACTCAACAGTTTCTTCTTGCTGAGCTATAAGTTTTAATTGCTCAATAGTCGCCGCTTGCTCGTGCTCAAACTGATCAACGTCATTGTTATCACAAGCTTGTTTTGCCGCTTCAGTAATCGAGCGATAGCCAGTACAGCGGCACAAGTTACCCGCCAAACCATGCTCAATGTCTTTGTCTAAATCAACAGCAGGAGAATTATCTGTCGCATCAGTGAACTTGGCTTGCGCTAAATTTTTCTTTAATGAAAAAAGTGACATGACAAAACCAGGAGTACAAAAGCCACATTGTGAGCCATGGCAATCGACCATAGCTTGTTGAACACTATGTAATTTATTTCCTTGCTGTAAATCTTCTACTGTCACAAGCTGTTTGCCATGCAGTGCTGATAAAAAAGTAATGCAGGTATTAATCGATTGATAACTAAGATGTTCTGTTGTTGTTTGACTTTTTGCTGATTGAACCACTTCAGCAAGCACTGCTGTACAGGCACCACAGTCTCCTGAAGCACAACCTTCTTTCGTCCCTTTTCGACTCAACTCTTCTCTTAAATAGTTGAGTACCGTCATATTAGGATCACAATTTTCGATAACTTTACGTTCGTTATTTAACAAAAATTGAATTTTATTGTCTGACATATGGTTAATTACCTATACAAATATGCGTGCTAAAACTAAAGAATACTTTCTAGAGTAACTTCAATCATTTCGCCAAATTTTAACTGACGATCTTCTGCTGACATTTTTTCGCCTGTTTTAATATGATCACTTACTGTTAGCAGGCATAGCGCTTTTTTACCTAATTCAGCAGCAACGCCATAAAGACCAGCCGCTTCCATTTCTACCGCAAGAATGCCATATTTTTCTAACTTCGCGAATACTTCAAATTCTGGTACATAAAACAAATCAGCTGAAAAAACATTGCCGACTTTCGGCGTTTTGCCTAACCGCTTCGCGGTGCTAACCACTTTTTCTAGTAGCTCATAGTTAGCTATAGCCGCAAAATCATAATTATTCAATCGTTGGCGATTAACATTAGAGTCGGTGCTGGCACCCATAGCTATAACGATATCTTCTAGTTGTATATCGTCACGAATTGAACCACAGCTACCAACACGAATGATATTTTCGACGCCATAATCTCGGTAAAGCTCAGTCGCATAAATAGACATAGATGGGATCCCCATACCTGAGCCCATCACCGAAATACGTTTACCTTTGTATTCACCCGTATAGCCAAACATATTTCTAACTTCGGTGACCTGTTTAACATTAGTTAGGTAGTTGTCTGCGATGAATTTTGCACGTAAGGGATCACCCGGCATGATAACCGTTTCGGCAAAATCTCCGACATTAGCTGAGATATGTGGTGTTGGCATAATAAATTTTCCTAATAGTTCAGAGATGTTTTAATTATTTTATACTTACTTATTATCACATAATAGAAATAACCTGACACCAGTGTCAAGTAAAATCATAATTCTGCTAAAATTAAACCCTAAATTGACTATTAACTTTATTGTTGAAATAGCTTATATTTGCCACCCTGCTAATAAATCCTGTAAAGATGATTGATTAATATGCCAATAATAAAGAATCAACAACCAAACACGTCATCAACTGGACGGGTCAGAAAAAAGAATCAATTGATCATTTTAAAAGCTGCCGAGCAAGATTTCTTAGAGCATGGTTTTAAAGGAGCATCAATAAAAGGCATTGCTGAACGCGCCGGTATCCCACGGGCAAATGTTCATTATTATTATAAAAATAAAGAAGCTATTTACTCTGATATATTATTAGAAATTCTTAGCTTATGGGATTCATCCATTATTACCTCGACTGAAGAACCGGCTAAAGTCTTAGGTGATTATATTCTTGCTAAGGTGATGTATTCAAAAACTAATCCTGAAGCATCACGGATATTTGCCGGTGAATTTATACACGGTGCTCCTCGCTTGCAGGAATACTTAAAAACCAGTTTTAAAACTTGGATAGATGAGGTTAAAGCGACTATTGAAGGCTGGATTAAGCAAGGTAAAATGGACCCAATTGACCCACTTTATTTGCTCTTTACTATTTGGGGAGCCACGCAACATTATGCTGATTTTGCCCCACAAGTTACCGCAGCTATGGGTAAAGATAAGTTAAGTAATGAAGACTTTGAACAAGTGGCTAAAACCCTTACGCAGATAATTCTTAAAGGTTGTGGTATCAGTAAGTAAAAAATTTACACTGATAGATATTAACGTAGACGTGCAATATTACGCACTAATACGTTACTGCCTTGAAAAACAGGATGTCTGAAAGAGGCCATCCTGAACATCGCCTCTCCTTCACATCCATGTGACCGTGACATACCGTTGACGTACAGGGATGCACTAATGCCTTGAAAGACAGGATGTCTGAGAGAGGCCATCCTGAACATAAAAAAGGCACTTCACCTTTGAAAATGAAATGCCTTAACGTTACTTTGTTAACTAAGTTACCTAATGCTTTAAAAGCAATGAATAAGAGAATTCCCCTTAATTAGTTACCCCAGATACTGTCAACATATTCAGGATGGTCAACAAAAGGATTACGGTTACCTTGATGACCAAGTGCCGCTTCATTTCGATCTATTTCTTTTTGACTGACTGGGTCATTAGTATGCCAACGCAATAACATTTCTAATTGCCATAATTCAAAAACTTGATTACTACTACCATCTAAAATAGCATCACCATACACTGAATTATTCTGCCAGCCACCAATCAAGTTTTCATAACGCGTGGCCATGTAAAATTGTGCACGGGCTAAATCACCTTTAAATTCATCAATAGGTTCAAACACAGTGCCGCTATAACCTAAAGTCGTAGTTGCTGAGCCTAATTTACTGTTATTAGTTGAAGTAAAAGATGCTGTGGCAACTTCACCGTAAGGGAAACCACCGCGTTTCGAGTTAACAAAACCGTCGGTTGCATAAATGTGATGAACATCAGAGTTCATTGGCTCTACTTTGCCGCCAAACCAGCTTTTTGGGAAAGTATGTTCTCGATTATAACAATCGCCTTCACCGCTATAATTACCACACTGATTGGTGACTTTAATAAAATTATAATTGTCACTCGTCAGCGGATTTTCAGAATATATATCTAAAATAGAGCCATCATTTTCAAAATAAACATCCAAAGAATGGTTTTCATAGAAGGTCCATAGCGCTGAATAGCCCTGATTTGCATGATCTTTGATTAAATTATAAAGCTCTGTTTTTAACGGGTAACCTGATGTCGAGCTAATGCCGTCATAATAGGTACCAGAATAAGTGCCTGAGCCACTGCCTCCTCCACCCGGAATTCCGCCTGTGTTACCTAAAGTAAAGGTTTTTGTTTCACTGCTGTTGAAGTCACCACCGTTAATTAATGCAGTTCCGGCAAGAGAAAATTCATAAGAGCCATTGCCGTAAGTACAGCAAATACCATCACCATAAGTATCATTAATGGTAAAAGTATAATCATCATCCGCTAAACAATAACTTTCATTATAGCTGGTCGAACTTTCGTAATTATTACCACTAGCAACTTCTTGATTACTCGTGTTGGTTAATGTCCAACTGGTTTCGTAACCGTAATTATCTGTGGTTAAACTAAAAGTCACATTGTTGGTACTGCAACTGCCGGTCCCACCGCCCGATGCTTGAGTAGGTTGAAAATAGTCAACATAGACAATTTCAGAACCATCAAAACCGGCAATGTCGTAAAAACGTAAGCCAACAGCAATATCTGATGTTGAGCTGGCGGTATAACTATGGGTAACTTGTTGCCATTGATTAACTAGACTTTCATTCGAGTAGCCCTGATAGCCATCGATATATAAACGCGCTTTGATACTTCCTTCTGTATGGTAAACCCAAACAGAAAATTCGTAAGTTTGTCCTGCGACAACACTGACCAGTTGTTGAATGTCGGTAGAACCTTGCGTACCGGTATTAACGGTAATTTCAGCTGAACTCAAACCTTCTTGAAAAATAGTGGTATTTTTATTCACGCTAATACCAGAATCAATCGTCGTCCAACCCGAAGGGGAGCCTGCTAACCATGTTTCAAAACTTCCATTATTAACGTCTGCAACAGCATAATGGCTGGTAGCACAGAGTAATAAAGCAGCAATATTATTTTTATAGTTCATTTATATACCTTATGTTTTTATTAAATAATGGTAACACTCCCTATATTTTCCATAATGCTTATAGCTCCGTAATAATACCCGAATAAAACGTACACAAATGCAGTGCAAATTTGACACGACACCAAGATAAATAATCTTAACCAAGTAGTCAACAAATAACAAAAAGTAATAATGCAGATTGTATATTAATACCACAGCGTGAACTTCTTATCTAACGGCTGTGGCATTACTTTTAAACTATCATTACAAGGCTTTAACCGTTTTAACAACCTCATCAACAGTGAAATTAAAGTACTCCATTAACACTTTGCCCGGTGCTGACTCTCCAAAACGACTAAGACCGACAACGCCGCCACTTAAACCGACATACTTTCTCCAAAAATCGCTATGGGCGGCTTCAATAGCAACACGTTTAGTCACAGCGGCTGGCAGTACTTCTTCTTTATAATCGCTACTTTGCGCATCAAATATATTGGTTGATGGCATAGAAACAACTTGTACTCTTTGTCCTTGCGCGGTCAGTACTTTGCCAGCATCTAAAGCAAGTTCTACTTCAGAGCCCGTCGCAATTAAGATAACCTCAGGTGTCCCTTGACAAGTGGCTAGTACGTAAGCACCTTTTTCAATATTTGCTAACTGTGATTCATTGCGGGGTATGGCTGATAAATTTTGACGTGAAAAAATTAATGCACTCGGTGCTTTTTGATTTTTAACCGCCATTTTCCAAGCAACAGCTGATTCAGTGGCATCACAAGGACGCCAAGTTGTTAGGTTAGGTGTAGTGCGTAAATTGGTTAGCTGTTCTATCGGTTGATGCGTTGGACCATCTTCTCCTTGCCCAAAGGAAACATAGCATTAGTTAATTTTTTACGTGGCAACATGATTAATCCTACTTTTGGTTTCATTGTTTATGTTACTATTATTTAAAATAGTATTTTCTTGTCCAATTGGTCAAGATAAACTTGACACATGTGACAAGATAGTATTATTTTAATGATGACTCTATAGAAGAAAAATGCTGCTCGATATTGAAAATATATTGCTAAATAAAGCTAAGAGTAAAAATAATTATTTGAAACGTTGATTATTTTATAGAGATTATCTGAACTAACGGATCACTGATATTTCAATGAAAATGTTACAGAATAACGTTGGTTCTTTTTAAAAACTTAGGGAACAAATATAAAATGAACAAACTAAGACTTTCAAAAATAGCCAGTGCGATTGTAATCGCTGTTGGTTTATCGACTTCTGCAATGGCTGCAGATACCTCATCTTCAATGCGAGGTAAAATTCTAAGCCCTACGGGCGAAGCCGCTAGTAATGTTAAAATCACCGTTATTCATGAGCCTTCAAAAACCAGCCGTGAGTTTATGACAAATGCCACAGGTACCTTTACCGCTAAAGGTTTACGTGTTGGTGGTCCTTATACTGTTATTATTGATTCAGACACTTACAGTGATACAACTTTAGATAATATTTTTCTTAATCTTGGTGATACCCATCGTATTAGCCAACAACTACAAGCAGATAATATTGAACGTATTCAAGTAACAGGCTCAAGTTTTCTTCAGAAATCAGGTGGTTCAAGCAGTATTTTTGGAGCAGAGCTTATCCAGAATACGCCAAGCTTTAACCGCGATATTAAAGACATTGCCCGTTTAAACCCATTAGCAAGTATCAACGGTAACGGCGAGTTAATTATTGCTGGTGGTAACCCACGTTCAAACAGCTTAACCGTTGATGGTATTGGCCAAAATGATGACTTTGGACTTAACTATGGTGGCTACCCAACAGAGCAACCGCCAATATCGTTAGATGCTATTGCGCAAATATCAGTCGATGTGTCACCATTTTCAGCACAAAAAGGCAACTTTGGTGGTGGTACCATTAATGCGGTTACTAAATCAGGATCTAATGAATTTAAATTTTCAGGTTTTGCAGAAACTTCAACACCGGACATGGCTGGTGATGTTCAAACAATCGATATAGCAACTGAAGTTTATTATAGTGATTCAGACGTCGATAAAAAGAACCCCAGAGTACGTAATATATTAGATGATGATGACCATCAAACATTTGTTACTAAAACGGTTGCCCCTATTAAAACACAATCACGTTTTGGTTTTAACGTTGGCGGCCCTATTATAGAAGACAAACTATTTTTCTTTGTTAACTATAGTAACTGGTCTAGTGAATTGGCCATGGATTATGGTTTCCAAGGTAGCGGCGCTACCCATGAATACGATATTTCTCAAGAGCAATTTGATGACTTCAATACAATTTTAGGTGATGTTTATGGCCGCACTGATTCTTTAGGTGGCGATCAAGAAGACACCAATGAAACGTTATTAGCTAAATTAAGCTGGAACATCAATGATGATCACCGACTTGATTTCACCTACCAATGGCAAGATGATCAAGATGAGCGTAATGCCGGTACCGGTGGTACAACCGTTAGCATGGCATCAAACCGCTATACTTATGCAACTACATTTAATAACTTCGCCACTAAAATTTATTCAGACTGGACTAATGACTTCAGTACTGAAATGGGCATAAGCTACAAAGATGTTGCAACAGATAGTAATACTAATAGCGACATCGGTGAAATCACCGCTATTACAGAATATCGTGGTCCACAGTTTGTTTTTGGACAAGACCAGTTCCGTCACGCCAATGAATCAGCCACTCAAAACCTGACATTGTCGTTAGATGCGACTTACTTGATGGATGACCATGAAATTAATTTTGGTCTCCAATATGAAGATTTAAACTTATACAACTTATTTGGGGCTAATTCATTAGGCTCTTGGGAATTTGCAAGCTTTAAAGATTTTGCCGCACGTGATTTAGCTAGATACGGTGAATTTACTTATCAAAATTCATATACCGGCGATACTCAAGACCTTGCTTACGACGTTTCACGTAGCCAACTATCCTTTTATATTGAAGACAACTTCGATCTAACAGACGATATCAATGTTACTGCAGGTGTTCGTTATGAACGATTATCATCAAGCGACAAACCAACACTTAATAGCAAATTTCAAGAAACTTACGGTTACACTAACCAGGAAAATCTTGACGGTTTAGATATTATTTTACCACGGGTTAATATTGAATGGATATTCTCTGAAAAACTAACACTTTCTGCGGGTATTGGTCGTTTCCAAGGTGGTATCCCAAATGTTTGGTATAACAACCCATTTCAAAATGACGGTATTACGCTGGTTGCTGCATCAAGTAAAGTGGTTGACGATTATTATCAAGATAGACTTGTTGAGATTGACTTCAATGTTCCTAGCGAAATAATCAGTTCGCTTGAAAAAGGCGCTGGTAGTACAAACTATACTGACCCGAATTTCAAACTTCCTTCAAGTTGGCGTAGCCGCATTGCCGCAGATTACACTTTTGACATTGATGGCTTAGGCGAAAACTTTAACTGGTCAACAGAATTGATGTACCATGTTAAAGAAAATGAAGCTGTTTGGAAGAATACCGCATTACTTTATCCTATTACCGCTGCTGATGGTGAACGTCTAATCTATGAAAGCCGTTACACCGGTGATGTAGAGGATAACTTTGATATTCAAATGACTAACGCTCAAGGCAATGGTCGCTCTATTATCTTTTCAACAGCGTTAGCAAAGCGTTGGGACAATGGCTTAAGTATGACCATGTCTTACGCTCATCAAGATATCGAAGAAAATCACGCTGGCTCATCATCACGCGCACAAAGTAACTACAAACATAATGTTGTTAAAAGCCGTAATCTTGATTTTGTTGCTCGTGGTAATTATGAAGTTGAGCATAACCTAAAAATTAACTTAGGCTATGAAACTGAGTTTTTTGCCGGTTATAAAACCAATATCAACTTATTCTTTGAACGTCGTTCAGGCCGCCCATTTAGCTGGGTAACAGGCAACTATCGAGATGAAGACTTAGGTGATACTCGCGACTTTTATTCTAACTCGGCTTACTTAGCGTACATTCCAACAGGTGCTGAGGATCCAAATGTAAATTGGACCGATTCAGGAATAAAGTGGAACGAGTTAGAAGCGCTCTTAGACCGAGCAGGTATTAGCGAACGAGGTGAAATTCTTGACCGTAATACTGGCACACAACCTTGGGTAACAACAATGGATCTCAGCATTAAGCAACAGATCCCAGGTTTTGCAGAAGGTCATAAAGGTGAAGTATTCTTGATGGTCAACAACTTTGCTAACATGTTAAATGATGACTGGGGTGTTGAAAAGCGAATGAGCTTTCCACAGCAAGCTATTTATGATTTTGGTGGTTTAGATGGTGATGGCAAATATATAATAGATAAAGTTTATAATGGCTCAGATACTCGCAGTTACGATCGAACAGTATTAGGCTCATCTGGTTGGCAAATGAAGGTAGGTATTAACTACAAGTTCTAATACCAATCGGTAAAACTGTTAATAACAGTTTTGTATAAAAAAATAGAACGGCTTTGATTTAATTCAAAGCCGTTTTTTATTTTTACTGCTAACTTTTAATTTCTAACTGATAATAATGATCACAAATATCATTACCTGCTGGGGCTTATCTAGCGACCCCCAGAAGAATAAGCTTATGTTTTAATTAATTTATATTTTAAGTAATACAAAGGGCTGCAACCATACCAACGTTTAAATGCGCGATTAAAAGAACTTTGATCGTTAAAACCAAGTTTTAAGGCGATAGTACCTAAGGGGTATTTGCCCATATAGTCTTGTAACCGCCTTTTGCGTTCGCTTTCAAGTAAATAAGCAAACGAGGTCTGTTGTTGTTTTAACTGACGTTGCACCGTTCGAACTGTCATGTTTAAAGCACTTGCTGTGCGTATTAAATTGCAGTCGTCCAAATCATTTTTAGCCATCAAGAGATGGCTTATTTTCTCGGCTAAGCGCTGCTGGCTTTTAAAACCTGACAATTGCTGCGCCGATACTTGTTTAAGTGCTAAATTAATAGCGGCGTTATCAGTTTTAAAAGGCAGTGCTAAATAGCTACTAGGAAAGATAATTTGATTATATTGTGCATTAGTTTTAATCGGGCAGTTGAACCAATCAGCGAGTCTCTTTATTTCAATATCAGGCCAAGACTCAGTAAAAAAAATATAACTAGGTGAAAGCTGGGAGTTAAGCAATTGGCGAATAACACTAACCCAAGCCGTCATATTACGTAAAATAGCCTGCGGGCTGCAACTTGCGTCTGGCAACCAACGAATAATAGCGATATCTTCTTGTTGTTCAAATTCAGCCTTGCCGATATCGGCGACCAAACGGTCATAAATTAACAGCGATGAAATTGCGCTTGCTAAATTATTACTCGATTCGATGAGATAACCCAGCACACCAAAATCGGCGGCTCTGATTTGCTGACCTAGTTTAAATCCAAAAATTGGCTCATTTAAAGTCTGTTGCGCATAATCAAGCAGTGCATTATAACTGCCTAAACTAATGCGAGGCGCTAACTGTTGTGCTTGCTTATTAGCGTATTCATCAAAGTGTATCGCCGACAAAACGCTTTGACTCTCTAAGCCAAGCGTTTCAAGGTAATCAAGGCAACTTGTATAATAATGATCGGCCAACGTGGTCATTTGTCACCTAAAGCTAAAAAATGGTCATCAATAAGCAAGTCTGCCACGGAAGTTTTTTTTATACTAGTGGTAATTATCAAGAGTGGTGGTGGTAACTATGATCTCAATAACCTTAAAACAGAATATTAATGCAACACCGCAACAAATTTGCGAGACCTTGCTAGAGCACCAACAATTAAGTCGTTTTTTTGATGCAACTTTTAGCCTGATTAAACCACAAAATAAAGATGAACTAAAAGGTGGCAAAGGTGCTATTAGGCAAATAAAAATCAGTGGCATTCAATTTGCCGAGCGTATTATTAGCGCTGACCATCACCATATAAGTTATCAAATAATAGGTAATAAACCCGTTGCAGAGCATCGAGGCGACATTTATTTTAATGAAAAAGACTTGGCTAAAGATAGTCGCATTCCCGCAACCACTGAAGTTACCTACCATATTAGCTGCAAAGCCCCCTGGTGGTTACCGAGCTTTATACTGGCTTTTTTTATTAGAAAAGATTTAGTGCAAGCACTTAAAAAATTAGCGTTACACTTTAAAGGTGACAGAGTATGTCTATAGAAATTATTTTACTGGCGCTAAGCCCAGTCTTTATTATTTTTGTTACGTTAGAATTTATTAAATATCGCCGCTATTACGATATCAAAGACAGCTTCGCCAACACGGCACTAGCTCTGATGCATCAAGGTGCAGATGCTATCGCCTTACTGATTTTAATGCCCTTTTTTTATTGGCTTTATGATTATCGATTATTTGATATAGCGCTAACCCCTATCAGTATTTTTGGCGCCTTTATCTTGCAAGACTTCTTGTATTATTGGTTTCATAAGGCATCGCACCATATTCATTGGTTATGGGCCGCGCATGTGGTTCATCATAGTTCGACCAAAATGAACTTTACTACCGCCTTTAGACAGAGCTTAATGTATCCGCTTGCCGGTATGTGGCTATTTTGGTTGCCGATGATATTACTAGGTTTTGACCCCATTACCGTATTTACTGTAGTCGCACTTAATTTAGCTTATCAATTTTTTGTCCACACTCAAGTTGTGAATAAGTTAGGGTGGTTCGAAAAAGTCTTTAATACCCCATCGCATCACAGGGTTCACCATGCAATAAATGCGGGTTACCTGGATAAAAATTTTGCTGGAGTACTGATTATTTGGGATAAATTATTTGGCACCTTTGCCGAAGAAGAATCAGAAAAACCTTGTAAATACGGTATTGTTGGACAACTGCATAGTAATAACCCACTGACAATTACCTTTCATCAATGGCATTATTTAATAAACAGTATGTTGACCAGTAAAGGCATGAAAGCAAAACTGAAGGTACTCTTTGGTTATCCGACCAGCTCCGTTAAAGAGAAATAAGTAAGATAACCGCTAAGCTTTGCTGGTTTTTACCACTAAGCAACAACACCTTGCTCAAAAGCACTTGAGATAATGGCATCATCATAGTTAAGCATATCCTTTAAAACAAAGTAGGTATGCTGTCCTAATTCGGGTGCTGCACTATGGTATTGCAAAGGTGTCGCCGACAGATTAATGGGTGATGCCACAACATCGATTAAGTCGCCATCATCATTTGGCAGTTGCTTAACCATAGCTCGGTGTTTTATTTGAGGATGGTCAAATACTTGTTCTAGAGTATTTACCGGTCCACAAGGTACTGATATCAATTCAAGTTGCGCTATCCACCACTGCGTTGTTTGTGTCTTAATTTTTTTAGCCAATGTCGACACCACATCGTCTCGATGAAGAACCCGTTGAGCATTCGTGCTATAGCGGTCGTCTGCTGCAAACTCGTTTAGCTGACACAAATGACAAAACCTTGAAAATTGGCTGTCATTGCCAATGGCTAAAATTAAGTCACCGTCTTGGGTGGTGAACGTTTGATAGGGCACAATGTTTGGGTGTGCATTACCTAATCGAGGTGGGTTTTCATTAGTGGTTAAGTAATTCATCGCTTGATTAGCCAGCATTGCTGTTTGAACATCAAGTAAAGCCATATCAATATATTGACCACACTTGGTTTGATGCCTAGCCATAAGAGCGGCTAATATAGCGTTACAGCTATATAGCCCAGTCATAATATCTACGACTGCAACCCCAACCTTCATTGGACTGCCTTGCTGTTCACCGGTAATACTCATCAGGCCACCCTCGCCTTGTATCATGGCATCGTAACCGGGTTTGTGAGCATAAGGACCCGTTTGCCCATAGCCAGTAATTGAACAATACACCAAATTAGGATTAATTTTTTTCAACTCTGCATAATCTAATCCATATTTAGCTAAATCACCGACTTTAAAGTTTTCAATAAAAACGTCTGACTGCGCCACTAAATCTTTAATGATCTGTTGACCTTGCTGACATTGAATATCAATGGCAATAGATTTCTTGTTGCGATTAGCACAATGAAAGTACGCCGCTTGTGGCGGTTGACTGGTTGTTTGGGATTTTACAAAAGGAGGTCCCCAAAAGCGGGTGTCATCACCTACTTTTGGCCGTTCAACTTTTATCACCTCAGCCCCCAGATCAGCGAGCATTTGCGAGGCCCAAGGCCCCGCAAGTATCCGGCTTAAATCGACTACCTTGATACCTGCTAATGCCGATGGAGGGTTTACGTTTTTAGGAGTATCTGTCATTAGCAAAAAGCTTGTAAACCGGTAATGGCACGACCTAAAATCAGGGCATGAACATCATGGGTACCTTCATAGGTATTAACCGCTTCAAGATTCATCATATGGCGAATAACCCCATACTCATCACTGATGCCATTGCCACCGTGCATATCACGTGCAACACGAGCAATATCAAGCGATTTACCACAATTATTACGTTTCAATAGTGAAATTAATTCAACCGGACATTGATCCGCATCCATTAACCGTCCCATTTGTAAGCAACCTTGTAGACCAAGACTTATCTCAGTTTGCATATCGGCAAGTTTCTTTTGAATTAATTGGTTAGCAGCCAAGGGGCGACCAAATTGCTCACGGTCTATCGTGTAAAGTCTTGCGGCATTAAAACAGAACTCTGCAGCCCCTAAAGAGCCCCAAGCGATGCCATAGCGCGCTTTATTTAAACAACCAAAAGGCCCTGCTAAGCCTTTAATCTCTGGGAACATATTTTCATCGGGTACAAAAACGTTATCCATAACAATTTCGCCAGTGATTGAAGCACGTAAAGAAAATTTGCCTTCGATTTTCGGTGCTGTTAACCCTGTCATACCTTTTTCAAGCACAAAGCCGCGAATTATTCCTTCAAACTTTGCCCAAACAACAAACACATCAGCGATAGGCGAATTGGTGATCCACATTTTACTGCCCGTTAAAGCATAGCCACCCTCAACTTTCTTGGCGTGCGTGCTCATTGAAGCAGGATCACTACCTGAATTAGGCTCAGTTAAGCCGAAACAACCCACCCATTCGCCGGAAGCAAGTTTAGGTAAATATTTCATCCGCTGCTCTTGTGTACCATAGGCATAGATAGGATGCATAACGAGTGATGATTGCACACTCATCGCACTACGATAGCCACTGTCAACGCGTTCTACTTCACGAGCGATTAAGCCATAGCTAACATAATTAACTTCACTGCCACCATACTTAGCAGGCAAAGTAGCCCCTAGTAAACCCAATTGACCTAATTCACCCATTATTTCTCGGTCAAAATGTTCATGTCGATTGGCTTCGAGTATTCTGGGCATCAATTTTTCTTGGCAATAATCATAAGCGGTATCGCGTATCATACGCTCTTCTTCGGTTAATTGATTATCAAGGAACATCGGGTCTTGCCAGTTGAAAGGCGTTAATTTGTCGCTCATCAGGTAACTCCATTAGTAGGTGGTTATGCGCTAAAGTTTATATTTATACGTTAACTCTATCCTCAAAATAAAAATAAATATAATATATAGTTATTATATTTATCATAACTTTTACTTATCAGTAGGCTTAATATGAATTTAAAGCGTTTAGCATATTTTTGTCAATTAGCCTTATTAGGCAATTTTACTCGGGCTGCACATAAAATAGGTATTGCTCAGCCAGCGTTGAGTATAGCTATTCAAAAGCTAGAACAAGAGGTTGGTTTAAAACTAATTAATCGTACCGATAAAAACTCCTTATTAACCGCTGAAGGCGAAGTGCTCTACAAACTGGCAACACAATTATTAAGCCAAGCAAAACAAGTTGAATTAGAGTTAGAAGAACTAAAAGATTTAGAACGAGGTACCATTCGCTTTGGTGTTTCCGCGATGATGGGATCTTATTACTTTCCGAAAGTGTTAACGGCATTTAAGCAACAGTATCCAAAAATAAAAATACACTTGATTGACCAAGGCACAGCGGCACTCGAGAAAATGTTAATGAATGGCGAACTCGACTTAGCCTTGATCCGCGGTGATTTAGAGAATCAACAACTGCGTTATACCGAGCTTATTGATGAGGAAATTGTTGCTGCTATGGCGATTTCACACCCGCTAGCAAAAGAAGAAACTTTATCATTGGCACAATTTTGTCAAGAGCCACTGGTGTTGTTTCATCAAGGTTATTTTTTACGTGAAGTGGTTAGCCATTATGCAAAAGCGCAGAACTTATCATTAGACATACGTATGGAAACGAATCTTATTGAACTGCAAAAATCATTGGTTCGCAATGAAGTCGGTATCACCACCTGTTTATCGCGTATTTTGCAAAATGAACAACAGATAACATCAATTCCGTTTGAACCAAAACTCGCCTTTAAATTGAGTTTGGCATGGAAAAAAAATCATTATCTTTCTAAAGCGAGTAAAGCTTTTATGACTTGTTTAACCTCTACACTCGATCCCATCAACTAAGTGTTTTTGCTTGGCTTAGGCTTAGGCTTAGGCTTAGGCAACATAGAAAAATCATCTTCGTTGTTTTGGTCTTTATAGATTGCCCTTATTTTGAACTTAATATGCCAACATCGATTGCCTGCTGTTCATTACTAAAAATAGCCATTGCCGTATTCATTTGTTTAAAGCCAAGCTTTTTATAAAAACCTTCTTTACCCGGATTAGCATATAATATTATTTTTTTATGTCCGAAAGATAACTCAACTAATTGATTAATCATTTTACGCCCTAAGCCCATCCCCTGATATTCAGGATGAATGGCAACATCACATATATATGAACAATCAAGTCCGTCAGCTAAGGCTCTCCCTGCACCAATAAGCTTTTGTTTTTCATAAATAAAGCATTTAAACTTACTGTTTGAAAAAACAATATTAAGGTCGTCTTTGGCTTTATTACCTAAAGGCGCAATACGATATAACCTTGATAACTGCTGCCAATCAATGTCGGCTTGGTCGTAGACCCATGAAAAGTTCTGCATATATTCCTTATTTAACATCACAACAAGTGGCTAACAATTGTCGTCTATTATCGTAAAATAATGACTAGTCTTTTTATCATCTTTTATCATCTTTTATCAATAAAAGAGAAACCGTAAGCACGTTATAAAGCGCTGTTCATTGTTTCAGACAACTAAATTTAGTCATTGCCCTTTTGAATAAAGTCGCACATTGAAACTGACAGCAAGTAGAGGCTTTATACATACTATTCTCTATTATTTATTATCTATTATTTATATGGTTGAATAATAATGCGGCTAAAATAATGCCCGCGCCAATGCTTAACTTCACTAGGTCGGCATCTCTGTTCCAAATAAGTACGTTCACAATAATACCTGCTGGAATAAGTAAATTATTCATCACGGCTAATGCACCGACATTTACTAAGGTAGCACCTTTATTCCAACCAAAGTAGCCTAAACCCGACGCTACAATGCCCAGGTAAATAAGGACACCCCATTGCGTTGCTGTACTGGGTAATTTATTTGAATTGCCGAATAAGGCATAGCAAACAACAGCAACGATTAATGCACCAATAAAAAACCAGCCAAAGACCGTTTTATCATCTAACTTGCTATTAGCCATTAAACGTTTGTACGTAACTTGTCCGGTTGCAAAACAAATGTTGGCTGCTTGTACGAGCAGAAAGCCTGTCCAAAAGTTGCTGTTAATACTTTCATAACGGATAGCTACAGCGCCACCGACGGCGATAACGGCAGTTAGAAAAAATTTAGGGTTAAAGTGTTTTTCAAGGGCATCATTTAATAGCGTAATATAGATAGGCGTCATTACCGTAAACAATAAGACTTCCGGTACAGATAAATATAAAAAGGAATGATAATAAAAGCTATACATAACGCCAAGTTGCACAGCGCCTATCATCATAAGCTTTAGCGCTAAGGGTTTTGGTGTTTGTGTTAATTTCAAAAAAGGTAAAAAGACTAAGGTAGCAAGCGTTATACGCATAAGCACGCTAAACCATGCATCAACCTGCCCTGCCAAATAAACGCCAATTAAACTAAATGAAAATGCCCAAAGCAGGGTAACTGCAAATAAATAGCCCATAAATTCTATCGTTAAGTAATTAATGACCGCAGTCTATCTGTTATTAATTACGGTATAAACAATAAAAGATCGCAACAAGCTATATAAAGACTAAACCAAGCAAAATCAATTATTTCAGCTGCGACTTGAATGTAATGCCGAACTCTGCTTATATTGATGCATATTCAGCAAAATCTTAATAGAAGGGAACTATGTCTGTATTGAATCACCCCAAGAAAACCCTGTTTTTATGCGCAGCACTTTCACTCACCGCTTGCCAAAATGATAAAGAACCTAATAAGGCCCCCGTAATGAAAGTGGAAAACCTTGATAAAACTATTACCTATGACACCTTAGGTAAAACTGACCAAGATCATTTATATCTTGAGGAAGTTTTAGGTAACAAAGCATTAACTGAAGTAAAAAGCTGGAATACCCGCACCCTCGATCGCCTAATGGCAGACCCTCTATTTGAAAAAATGAATAGCGAAGTGTTGGAAATTGTTAACAGTAAAGACAAAATTCCATACGCGTCTTATCGAAATGGAGAAGTGCATAATTTTTGGCAAGATGAACAACATGAAAGGGGGATATGGAGAAAATCGACCCTCAGTAGTTACCTTTCAGACACTCCGGTTTGGCAAACTGTTTTAGACTTTGACGCTCTGTCAAAAAGTGAAAATAAAAACTGGGTCTACAAAGGCAATAACTGCCTTTCACCTGATTACGAAATTTGCATGGTCAGCCTTTCTGATGGCGGTAAAGATGCCGTTATTCAACGTGAGTTTAATACCAAAACTCAAACTTTTGTAACCGATGGCTTTATCACTCAAGAAAGCAAAGGCAGTATAGATTGGCTAGATAAAAACACCTTAATTATCGGGGTTGATTTTGGTAAAAACACCATGACAACATCTGGTTACCCTATGGTTTCTAAACTATGGCAACGCGGTACTGCGTTATCGAGTGCCGTTGAAATTGACCGTGGCGAGCAAACAGATGTTGGCTATTGGGGGGGTATAACAGAGCTAAGTGATGGCCGCCGCGAAATTATTACTACCCGTGCATTAACCTTTTATGACACCGAGTATTATTGGTTTCCACGCAAAAGTGATGGCAGCATCAGTGAAAAAATAAAATTACCAATACCTAAAAAATCAAATTTAAGTGGTGAGTTTAAAGGGCAAATGATTGTCAAATTAAACGAAAACTGGCGTGGATTCAAACTAGGCGACTTAGTCAGCTTTAACATTGATGATTTTATGAATGATGGTAAAATTGACCTTGTTAACCTTGTTTTTAGTCCTGATGAAAAATCTTCAATTGGTAACTTTGGCGTCACAAAATCTAAAGTACTGATGAGCATCTACCATGATGTAACCGGCTCTGCTCATCAATTCGATTGGCATGACAATAAATGGACCTCTAAAAAATTAGACTTTCCAGCTAATGGTTCCGTCTCAATTGGCAGTACCAACAGTAAAGAAGAAATTGCTTTTATTTCAGCAGAGAGCTTTCTTAATCCTGACACACTTTATACTTATAACACCGCAACAGGTGAAAAAGCTAAAGCGAAATCTTTACCTAGCTGGTTTGATGCTGAAAGCATGGTCAGTGAACAATTTTTTGTTTCTTCAACCGACGGTACTCAAGTCCCCTACTTTGTGGTTCGACACAAGAACACAAAGTTAGATGGTAAAAACCCAACCCTTTTGTATGGCTATGGCGGCTTTGAAGTTTCTCTAAACCCTAGTTATTCCGCTACTCGTGGAAAGTTGTGGTTAGAAAGAGGCGGTGTCTATGTATTAGCCAACATTAGAGGCGGTGGCGAATATGGACCTAAATGGCATCAGGCTGGTTTAAAAACCAATCGCCAACGTATTTATGATGATTTTATTGCTGTCGCTCAAGATTTAATCACCAAAAAAATTACGTCTCCTGAGCATTTAGGTATCGAAGGTGGCTCAAATGGAGGCTTGTTAATGGGGGTGATGTTTACCCAACGTCCTGATTTATTCAATGCGGTAATATGTGCTGTGCCCCTGCTTGATATGATGCGCTATCATACCCTATTAGCAGGTGCCTCATGGATGGGCGAATATGGCGACCCTGAAAACGAAATTGAAGGTAAGTTTTTACGGAGCATTTCGCCTTATCATAATATTGACCCTGCTGTAGATTATCCAGAAGTCTTCTTTATAACATCGACAAAAGATGATCGTGTTCATCCGGGACATGCTCGAAAAGTAGCGAAACGCATGGAAGACCAAGGGCATAAATTTTTATACTATGAAAACATTGATGGTGGGCACTCTGCTGCTGCCAACCTTAAAGAAACCGCCAAGCGAATCGCACTGCAACATACTTATTTAATGCAAAAGTTAGCAAATAATTAACAGTTTTATAGCGTAAAACTGATGATAGTGGCAGGATAATTCGCAGCTTTTGTCTAATTATCACCGTAGGTTTTTTGAAGTCTGTTTAACGTCGTTAAACAGACTTTTTATTAATAGCAGTAACGAAGTCTTGTTATCAATAGCTATAAGGAACTTCGTTTCCGTACCTTTATTTAAAGTACCTTTCGAGGCTAATATGGGTAAATAAATACCCACAACCTTAAAACTCTAGCTTTTGTCTTTTGATATTTGATGAATAAGTGATGTACCCCAATCACTCATTCCATCGCCAATAGCACCGACCATCAGCGACAAATACTTTTTCCCGGTAGCTTGCTTATAAAAATTACTATATTCATTTAAATCTTCATTACTGATGTCACGATAAATAAAATATGACGTTAAAACCATTTGCTGTTCCATTGCAGGCTTTATATTGACCGCCATTTGTTCTAATTGAGCATCGAGTTGCGTGGCAAGCTCAACATTTTCTGGTTGGTTTATTTTCAACGCCTCAAACATATTTTCTAACATCGCCATCATCAAATTCATCCCTTGCTCTACAATTCCTGATGACTCAACATAATTAATAATTACTTTTGTTCTCTCAGGAGATGGCGGGCTTGATTGCAACTCAGCCATATAAAGCATTAAATTTTGCTGAAACATTGGATCAGTAGATTGAAGTTCAGCACTTACAACGCGAGAAGCAAGATCACTATCCAACCATGTAAGAATCGGCTGTAGTTCAGCTAATGAAACATTCTTCCTTATGTTTTCAGTCATTTTTTTTAGCATCACATCAGGATTTAATGACGATGCAAACACTTGCATAAATTTTTCATGTTCAACTGGATTTTTAGCCGTTAAAGCCATTTGTTGTCCCATCGCTTGCAATTGTAGCGGTAGTCCCTCAATTGACTGGGTTATCCCTGACTTATCCATTAACTGATAAATTTGTTTGTCTGTTATCTGATCATTGGCATACGATGTTGTAATGATAGACGACACTAAAATAATGCAGCGAGCTATAAACGTAGTAAATTTTTTCATGTTGTTCTCCAGGTTTATTAAACTATATGTTTAAAAATTTTTAGTGACTTTACCATTAGAAGTAAGTCGCTAAATTCCATTAAAAAACTTTCTATAAATACAAGTTATGCCCCCTTTTCATTATCAACCCCACAAACAAAAGCCTTACGTACCGAGCGACCGCAAATGAAATAAAAAGGTGTATCCAATAAAATAATTTTTTGTGAACTAGGCTTAGGCATAACGATCACCCGACTTATTAAGGGTAACTTAACTCTAGTTTATTAAAACAAAACAGCATAAGTTATTATGGGTGGCATAATAAGTGGTGTTTTTTGCAAGCGTCATATAGACACTTAAGGTAAAACAGATAACCAGCATCGGCAAAAAAGAACACATTATGATTATTGCCGCGACTAATAACATGATAGTGAACATGCGTTAAAAAGTGGCATGGTTTATGGAGCATTATCGACTCCTTTCGATAGTGAATACCCCGTTCATTATAGCTGATTAATGACAATAGCAAATAAGATCTATTCTCAAGTGTCACCGACCTCTTTTATTTTTCTAAGTATTTCTAAGGAAGTTCAAAATACTTTCTGTGCCTATGTATTTCACATAACTTTTCTTCACAAAACTTCAGCTTTAATGAGTTAAAATACGACGCATTCACGTAAAAAGACCATGTATCCTGTTTTTCAAATGAAGAAAAACCTATTGGATGAAATAACGGTTCAACCATTACATTAAAATCTGGTTTCGTTGCTAAATCTTTAGCTGTTTCAGTAGTTACTTTAATTTGAATAAATACGGAGTCTCCATCACCTTTAAATTGGCTCAGAGATCTTGCAAGTGATTTATATACATTATTCTTATTTGCTCCAATCTTCAAACCATATGCTGAGCCAGATGTAACTGTTTCATCAATATAAGTTAACCATAGATAAGCAGGGTAGCTCAAAAACAGAAAACATAATATTGATAAGAGAGGTCTAATTCTCATTTATCTTTCTCCTTAAACCCAACTCTTTCAGGAACTGTGCTACCGGGTTGGCTTATACCGTTATTTACAAAAGAATACCCCCCATCAGCTTTCTTAGCAATCGCTCCAGCAGCGGAATTACTGTTTACACCACCTTGTACTTCTGGCACCGCACTATATTCTTGGCCTCCTTGCACAGAATCAGTAATCTTAGCAACTTCCGCGTCCGTTGCATCAATCTTACGATAAGTAACTTCTGAACCTTCAATACTTAGACTTTGCCAAGCTTCCATATCTGAATCAGAAGTACCTTCTGAAAACCCTCGTGTATCAGAATTTACTTCGCCCATTTTGTCATTACCAGTATCACCGAATGACCTCACTGTAGCCAAAGGGTCACCTATAGATTTTGCATTGTAAACAATAAAGTTGTGGTTAGCTGAACTTGTAAAGCTTAGTGCCTTGCTAACCAAATAGGAAGCCTTCCCATCAGGATCAGTATACTTATACGGATTATTATTTGCATAAGCATAACGATTAAAGTTATGAACATTGTTAAACCCAACAGGATCATTCGAATAAAACCGCCCGATAACGGGATCGTAGTATCGTGCCTGCATATAACTTAAACCAATATCTGTATCAAACTTATGTCCGGTATAACCTACATCGTCACTTTGTGTTCCAATCGTTTCACCAAAAGGTTGATAGTGTAGAGTTTTTATAATCACTCCCGCTAAGTTACTAAATGCAGCGGGGCTGCCTAAATAGTCAGTATGAATGAATTCTACACTGGTATTTTTTGTAGCTACTAATTTACCACCTAAACGATAGTAATCTTTGTTAACACCACCAACTTTTCTAAACATTAGCTGACCAGATAAGCTGTACATCGAATAACTTAAGCCTGAACCATCGTTTGTTTTCACTCTTCGGTTATGGCCATCATAAACATAAGTATTGCCACTTGCTTCGTCCATTTGACCAGCAACATTATACGAAAAGCTATCATGACCATTTGAGGTGACATTCCCTCTACTGTCGTAAAGAAAGTTATATGATTTACTTCCTGTGGTGTAATTTAAACGGTTTAAGCTGTCATAAGCATACCCAATCGATTTAGAGCCTATTTTATAGTAGGTAATATTACCTTTGGTGTCGTAATTAACATCTCCTGTACCCGAGTAACTATCGGTGATCAGGTTTAACCTATCAAGCCCGTCATAGGTTGCTTTTAAATCATAAGCATTATTTTTTTGGTCATCCCAGAACGTCAAATTATTATTTGAGTCGTAGGTCATGGCTTGTTTTATCGCATAAGTACCACTTCTTACATCATAGGTTGAAGCAAGTAAGCCAGCACTATTTAGCGTAGCAGAATACACAAAACCATTGCTATAATTATGAGACTTAATAGCACCTAATGCATGATACTTAGCATTCGTTGCGTAATTACCCACTCGCAATTGTTGACTTAACGCATTATGCTTGACATTCAGCACTTGCCCACTGGGATAAGTGATTGAACTTTGATTACCTAAATTATCCGTTTGATAAATTAAGTTGAAGGTATTCCCGTCTATAGATAAGCTTTCAGAGGCCAATCCCCCTAAACTATTGTATGAATAATGACTAGCAACACTGCCCGTATTAAGGGTAATTAACTGACCATTTCTATCATAATAAAAGCTTTTGTTTGCTCTATCATCCTCATATGTTTCTGAAATAGTATTTCCTCGGTATCCATAGACGTAATTCGTTTTATTTGAACTACTTACTAAACTATCGCACGAGGTGGTACTAGTGCTAATTGACGTTCCATAAGCTTTCCAGCTTAACTGTCCGACACTATCAAATGAATAAGCTCTCGGGCCAACATCCTCTCTAACAACTTTACAAAGCTTTTGATAATCATCATAAACACGGTATTCATGCTCTCCGCCTTGGCTAACGCTGCTAACATTACCGTAGATATTGTAGGCCATACTTGTACTAACATAAGCGGGTGAGTTAATTAAAATAGGCATTGATTGACTAGGGGATGCATACGACAAATAAGTGGTTGTGGTAACATTGCCTTTATTATCATTAACTTCTACTTTGTCATTAACCAAATATCGATAAGCTATTTTACCTGAAATGGCATTGTTATTAACCGCCTTTGGACGCCCTAATCCATCATAGCTGTAATTAACACCATAATAAGTAGACGCAGAACTTGTCTGCTGACTTTGAAAAGTTGGTTTATTTAAGTAGTTAAAGTTTGTTCTTACATACCTTGTTGTATTACTACTATCGCCGTTATCCCACTCTTTTACGGCCAATGGCCTCAATAGTCCATCATAAAAAGTTTGTTTACGGTAATCACCTTGACTAACCGTTTGAACCGTCATATCTGAAACGGTTCCTGGAACGCCAATACCACCTGATGACTGTGAATATGAAATATTGGTATTTGACCATTCTTCGTCACAAGGGTCTATTAAGATTAACCGCCCTAAAGTGTTATAGCTGTAGTTTTCACAGTTACCTTCAAAATCCGTTACTCGAGTAACCTGAGCATTGGCATTGACTATTCGATAACCATATTGAGAAACTGTACTGCGGCTCTTAGGCGTCTGAATAGTTCTAGGAATTCCACGATAATAATTTGAATATTTTACCCACTGATTATTGGCATTTCTTGTTATTTTATTAGGTAATCCATTTGATAAATAGGTGTAATTGGTATGCCAACGACCAAAAGAGTATTGGTTAGCGGGTTGTGACTTGTAGATCCCCGCAGCAGAGTGATAAGTCGTTTTTGCTACTTCTTCATAAGTAGAACCGTTAAAGACCTTTGTTTGATATGGCCGACCAATCAGCCAGTATGTTGGATCATTATTATAGGTGGTTTGAATATATTTATGTTTGTTGCCATTAGCATCATTGTATTGATGTGTCTGCGTTGGATTACCATAAATATCATATGAGGTGGTTAGCTGAGTAAAAACATCTTTACCACCGACTCTGTAGTATTCTTTTACTTCAGACGCAATTAACGCTCTGTTTGAATGAGCAACACCACTACTTAATTCAAATCCCACATTACCGATATTTTGACGAGTAAATGTTTTCTTTGTTTGGAGCAGCATCGCACCGTTTGTATCAAATTCTTCTACAGCGACTAAGCTACCGTCTAAGTAACTGTAGTAATCACGGTTATGATAGTATTTTGTTCGACTGTTATCGGGAGCTATTACTTGTGTCCATTTATAATCTTTATTATTGATATTGCTCGGTAATGTACCCTTTAATAACATACTACTATGGATATTTTCATTAGCGGCAAAACCTATGTTTTCAGAGTAATCATAATTCCATGTCATCTTGGACATTCCCGGTCCCTCTAACACTTTTTCAATGATAGACATGGTTGCGTAGCATTGTGGTTGTATATAGGGACCGTTATTACTGGTAGTGGTTTCAAGCGTGTTACTTCTTCCTTGAACTTTTCCTTCAAATTGAAATGTGCCAGTTACACCATCAGGGTGTGTGATACTTGCAGTACTGTTTTTTGGTGTATAATTTATGGTGTATGCACAATCATCCATTTTGTCACCATCCCTGGTACCAACAGTTGGTTTAGCATTTCTATATGGGCTTAAATCAAAAATCCAGTTTTTACCATCAGGTCTGGTGACAGAATCTAACCCTTTAGTACTCCCATATGAATATATCCAATGACGTCCGTTGTAAGAAACTTTAGTGATATGATTTAGATGGGATCCCGTTCCATAAGTCATAAAAACTGTTCTGCCATCACTAGACGTTATTGAAGTTAGCTTGTTACCAGAATAATTATACTGAATCCAATTACCGAAACGATCTTCTACTTTTGAAGCCAACATAAAGGCTTGATACCGTGAGGTAACTTTATAATCTCGATAAATACCCTTAGAAGATATTAATCTCATTTTGTCAAAAGTGTATTTAAGCCCATCGGGTGAGTGACCGATAAAGCCTTCGCCATTGCCACCTGAACGTGTAAAACAATCGAACTTCCAATTAGATTTTGTTTTTCTACCGTTTTTTTCAACTAACTTCTCTTGTCGACCCGGTAAAATAAGAGAGTCACCGTTCCAGTATTCATGAGATTCAAACACGTTACCATGATCAGAAATCCCTCCAGGGTTTAAATAACCAGAGCATTCCTTGCCTATTCCCCATGAACCTGAATATCGGGAACCATTAAAAAGTAGTGTGGTATGAATCGCGGGGATTTCAAGTAACCAATCATCAAAAAAAGATGAATTATAAGCAGTTAAACCGGCAGCTTCAGGATAGAACTTTCGGCCTATGACAATGTCGGGGCCAATCCCTTTAGCCACCAAATCAGTATGGCTAAATCCAATAGTGCCAGAGTTAAGGTCGATATGTTCCCCGAGTAAGTCGGTTGTATAAGGCGTAACAGAATCTTTTACAGACATACGCGCTAAGATATCTTCATTAGCAATACCATAAGCATCCCCACCACTAGGAGGAGGAGGAGCTAAAGTAGAAATTTTTGTTGATGACTTTTGCATTGTTGGTAAGTTTTGGCTAACAATTGCTGAAGAAATTTCCGCAGTAATTGCTTCATTGAATGGAATTTGATTAGCAAATGCTGCTATAGGTAAAATTAATGCTATCGTTAAATATCTCATAGAAATCCCTTATCTATTAATAATTACAATAATATTCAGTTACTTATTTTAATAATGTATAAATAAAAGTTAAAAGACAACTAATAAATTAACCAGATACACCCAACCTAATACACTTTTCCGAACGCTGGTTAAAAGATTCTTTCATTTTATTTAAAGCTATAAATGCTCAAGTTTTCCTATTTCAAATAATGAAATATTCGCATAACTTTTTGTTTACTTGTTTGTATGAATATTACGATCTGTATATTACCCACACAAAAAAGTAAATTTAAAGTTAATGAAACGTAAACATAAAATAAATATAGTTGGTAAATATCGCTAAAGCAATTTATGTGTAGACATTAATGAGAGAAAAGAAATAAAGTTATGGCTGTGTATAAAGTTTTATAAAAGGCGTATTTATAAAATAATTTTACGTGTTTGATATCATGAGTTAATTAACAAAATGATGATGCTATTAAATAAATGATAGCGCGTAATAATAGGCATTTGTTATGTTTTATATAAAAAATAATCGCTAATTAATCCTAATAGATAGGCTTTCTGGAGTTGTACCACTCATTAGCTGTTCACTTTGATTTAATAGCGTAGTGAATTAATAGCATCTGCTACTGTTAAGAAATATATTTTAGTGAGACAAAGCTCCGCCTTACTAAACTCATGAGCACGGATCAAATCTAAAACTTGCGCTATAATGACTGTTCGCTCTGTTTTAACTAGCACTCGTTGTTGTGATACACATCCTATTAAATAGCAAACCCCCATAGAATCTATAACATAATCCTCATCGCTAAGAATTAAATCCTGACATTCTGAAATAAAATCTAGCGCAGAGGCTAAATAAGTAAGCTCATCTTCGCCTTCTAACTTTAAAACACATGGCCAACAGATCATAAAAACTCTCTATAAATATAACGGAAAAACAAGCCTGCTCAGTCAAGGTTTACTTACGAGCCATCTCTTTGAAGGCAACGGCCCCTGGGTTCATCACCTTCATGAAGTACAGTGTCGGTATGTAGGAACTTTGCCGCTTCTGCAGAATCCTTCACTTTAGAGGCACTGCGCGCTAGCATTTCTGCTTCAAACTCATTGAGGACACTTTCCCTGATGCCAACATCTCGCCATTGAGATAATGGCCGACATCCTACCGATATGCCGCGTGCAAGCGACAACGCATCGAGAAGCGCTTGATTGGCTCCCTGTCCTTTGAATGGGCTCATCGGGTGAGCCGCATCGCCAATGAGCGTAGCTTGTTGCCCTTGCTGCAATAATTCAGCTTCGAGTAATGGCCTATCATACACGGGATAACCAGAAACTTGAGCCACTAAGGTAGCAGCTAAAACTTGCGGTATAGGGTCATGCCACTGAGTTCTTCGACACGCTTCGTCTTTTAGTGCCTGAGGACCTTTAGCACTTAATGCCTTAGCTTCCGCTTCAGGCATAGGAAAACTAAGCTGCCACATCACAGAGTCAGACGCATAAGGCATCATATAAATACGTTCATTACCATTCGCCGTTTGAAAAACAGTCGCTGAGTCCAGCAGTGAACTTTTAAGTCCTTCGAGTGCCGCCAAAGGACAAATACCCAAAATAACAATACAGTCTAAGTATCGTAGAGGTGTTTTATCATCAGTTATCAGTAATTTTCGCACTGAACTGCGAATACCATCGGCGCCAACAACAAGATCGGCCTTGGCGCTTTTAAATTCACCTTCGACCTGAAAGCTCAAATCAACACCTCCCGCCAGCGACTCTTTATAACCGACTAATTGGTGACACCATTTTACTTGGTTGTCACCAACGAGTTGCTTAAGTAAAGCTAATCGCAAAGATTGGCGAGCAATATGAATATTGGTGCGTTTAACCGACGATTTCACCGCAGAGGGATGCCACTTTCTGATCCCCCATTCACCAATAATTTTACCCGTGGTGGTATGAACAACATGCCGAGTTGAAATAACGCCTTGGCTTAACAAAGAAATGCCAAGCCCTGCTATCGCTCTACTGGCTTGTTGTAATGTCAGTCCGTAGCCCTGAGAGCGAGTATCAAAGCCACTGTCTCTTTCATAAAGCGTAAAAGGAATACCACGGTGCAAACAAGCAACTGCTAGTGCAACACCGCCGATACCGCCGCCAATAATAGCAATGTGCGGGTAGTTTTCTTTATCTGCGATGGTAATATTTGTCGCCTGAATGAGGCCAGTTCCATTGCAATTTAAACAATCAAATAGATGTCCCTTAGGACCAACTGGAGGTGTACCTTCGCTTTGTTTTTGTTCAAATTCATCCAACTGACGCTGATACTGAAGTCGCATTTTTTTGCGTGGTCTTTTATTTTTTTGACCAAGCCCTTGGCACTGCTGACAAACGGCCCAATTAATTTCTTCGTTGTTCAACTTTATAAGTTCCTGTTTATTTGACCTGATTTTAACTTCACTTTTGCGTAAAAGATTCGTGTTAACAACTCATGTTGGGGTTAAATGCAAAGCGGTACATTTCATTAAGGCTATAACAATTTAATGGCTTACTATATCGTTGCAATTAATAATAGCGACAATTATTTAGCCATAATTTTGCAAGAAAAACTGATGGGCTAGGATTTTAGACTGCTTTTTATCAAGAAGACATTCATTTGATGAAAACATTAACGCTATAGCGAAAAAACAGCAGGATATATAAATTCAATATTCGATAAAGAAGCCACTCAACGTAGCGACTTGTGATCATATAATATGTTACCTTTATTTTGGCGTTCAGCTGAGCGTATATAGTACCAACGCCAATAACGGAGTAATTAATAGCCAATTAAAGTACCAGTCGATAGTGTTTATTCTTGCTCTGTTTTACATACTTTTTGAATGAGCATTGAAACCGACAACGCAATTAATAAGCCCATAAAAAAATAAATGGCGATTAAGTACTTCCCTAAATCAGATGCTTGTATTTCACCATTAACTAATACACATTCACCTTTGCTGTAATTGAAGCTACCACTATTATCTAAGCATTGATCAACCAAAAAGAAATCATTAACTAACCAAATAGCAACAAAACTAATGATGACACCAATAAACTGTGGGATAGAATTTTTTTTCATAAGTTCCTAAAGACATAACAGAAGGTCAAGTAACACGTCATTGTTGATAATAGTGTAATACAAAATAAGGCTCGATCGATACTTATCCCGGCTTATTTATCGACTTATTTAATTTATCTTGCTTTAGGTATTGAATAAGTTCCGACAACATGTGCTACAGGGTTTACATCACCATCGGAGTATAAGGATACCTCTCCAACAATGAGTGACTTCCCTATTTTTAGTAAGGTACATATACCAATAATATCTTTGCTTGAAGAGGGTTTTCTCAGAAAGTTAATGGTTAGGCTGGTGGTCACAGCAAGAGAAACGATGCCTATCTCACCAAGAATAGCCACATATAGAGCACAATCGGCAACGGTCATTAACACGGGGCCAGATACAGTTCCACCTGGCCTTAATTCATCAAAACCTACGGTATGTCTTATTGTTGCTGATTGTTCTCCAACAGCTTCAACAATGCACTTGGCCTGCGGAAACTCTGTCCTCATAAAGTCTGTTACTTCTTGCTTAGTCGCCAAGATAGTTCTCCAATAAACACTAAACTAAGGGCAAATAATACTGGCTGTAAGATATCTAAAAGCCACTATTTCGGACATGCTTCAAGCTGTTTTTCCCTTACTTTTGTAAATTATTATGATAGTGAAAATTAACAATTATTTTTAAACGATTCGATGAAGCGCACAAATTTTGTTATCTGAGGGATCACGTAAATAAGCGAGATAAATCTTACCTATCGTTCCATCTCTTACACCCGGAAGGTCTTCACATGCACGACCACCATTAGCAACACCCGCTGCGTGCCATGCATCAGCAATAGCGGTACTCTCAGCTGCGAAACCAATAGTAGAGCCATTACCATGACTAGCAGGCTTACCGTCTATCGGCTTACTTAGCGCAAAAACACCATTTTTGGTAAAATAAAAACAACGACCTTTGGCGTCAATTACACCAGGCTCGTGTCCCATGGCACCAAGAATGGCATCATAAAAAACTTTTGATTGTGCGACATCATTTGCGCCGATCATTATATGACTGAACATTTTTTTCTCCCCGTTAATATTAATCAGGCCATTAAGGGCCAATGAACTTGTCGGCTATAATAGTTATTGTTAGTTAGCCAATTTAATAAGACAATTAAGTACTACCTTATCTTTTACTGACTTCTAAAAAAAGCCTTTAGTGACGTATTATCGACACAAAAGGCTTTGTTATTATTACCTATGACCATCTGTCTTATTGGCCATCTTAGCGATTCAAAAAACTAATAATATTTTATGTACTTACTAACGCCGCTGACTTAATAGGTAAATCTCGTACTCTAACCCCTGTTATCTGAAAAATAGCATTGGCGATAGCGGGCGCTATTGACACAACGCCAGGCTCACCTAAGCCAACAGGAAACTCTTCGCTTTCAACAAATTCGATATCAAGCTCAGGCACATCATTCATTCTTAATGGAGTGTAGGTGTTTAAGTTAAGATTACTTACTTGACCATTTTCTATCGGACTTTGTTCGTGTAATGCTAAGCTTGTTCCCCATAGCATTGACCCTTGTACTTGAGCTAAAGCGCCATCAGGATGAATAATAACGCCGGCATCAGCAATCATAGTCAATTTCTTAACCGTGATTTTGCCAGAGCTAGGTTCGACATGTACTTGAGCGGCACAAGCCATCCAAGCCGGCATGGTACGTTCTTGTCCCGCACTTATCGCAACACCAATCGCTTCGTTCTTTCCTAACTTAACATTGGCAGTCTTTTCTTTTAGCCTAGTTAATACATGAGCTAAACGCTTAGCACCACCAACACTTTCTGGTGCTTTACCCGCTTGCTTTCCTAAACCATCAAGCATGGATAAACGAAAATCAATAGGATCCATTTTACTTTGATGCGCTATTTCATCAATAAATGATTCTAATCCCCAAACAATCCAACCCTGCCCTACGGATCTTAACCAACCAGGCAACATAGTTTGTTGTGCTAGGCTATTGTTAGCCACGCGCACACGATGGTTTTCCATGCTGTACCAATGATCTGCACCACTGGTGGAAAACATATCGACACGAATTTTTTTATCTAAACTTTCAGGCATAAACCCTGGCGCCATCGATAAGGTTGGCCAACCTGCAGCAAGTGCGTGCTGCATGCCAGTAAATTTATTTTTTTGATCAAATAGCGCTTGAAACGAAACAACCGAAGGCGATCTTGGTTGGTCAAATCTAGAGTCATCTTCTCGGGTAAAGACGATTTTTACCGGTTTGCCAATAGCTTTAGCCGTTAATACAGCTGGAATCGCATAATCGCCAAATAAACGACGACCAAAGCCACCGCCTAAGTATTGCTGATGCATAACAACATTTTCATCTGAAACTTGTAGCGCTTTAGCGATCGCTGGCAAAGTTAACGACTGCCATTGATTACCGGTATAAACGTGCCACATACCATTTTTTTCTTCTACCGTTGCGTTAACTGGCTCCAAAGCAAAATGTAACGCGGTATGGGTGCGGTAAACAGCATTAATAGATTTATCTGCTTTGGCACTCGCCGCTGAAAAGTCGCCGTCATTAATAAACAACCCACCTTCGTTTTCATCAGCAACTAAACGCTCACCTTCTTTAATAATATCTTGCTCGCTAACTTTGGCTGTTTTACCCGCTTGATAGCTTACTTTTAACGCATCGCCGGCTTTAATCGCGCCGTAATAAGTATCGGCCTCGACACTCACCCAGCCCTGAATGTTTTCACTTGGGTCTTGCAAAATATGATAGCCAAGATAACCTTTAACCTTTTTAGCCGCACTATCATCAACATTGGTGACCTTAGTGCCATAACGTGTTGGTGGAACAATAGGTCGAGCATAAACCATCCCTTCCAACTCAACATCAATACCATAAACCGCCGAGCCATTGGTTTTATCGGGAATATCGAGGGCTAAACTAGGCTTGCCGACTAATGTTCTTTTACTGGCTGGTTTTAAGGGTAAGGCATCAATTTCTTTTGGTGTAAAGACACGATTAAAGGTGCCCTGAGTGACAATTTCACCAAAACTTAACGATTGTTCTTGATAAATTACTGCACCATTTTCAACACGACATTGCTCTGCTGGGCAATTCAATATTTTTGCCGCGGCTTCTATTAGCGCAATACGACCGGCTGCCCCAGCCTGAGAAAGTGGCTTAAACGTTTGAAATACTGACCAAGAACCGCCCGTGACCATATAACCCCATTTAGGGTCAGTGTCTACATGAGTAATAGAGACTTTAGACCAATCTGCGCCTAACTCATCCGCCACAACACGTGCGAGTGCCGTACCAATATGCTGCCCCATTTCTGCCTTAGCAATATTAATGTTCACATCGCCCTGTGGGTTAATTTCAAACCATACCGTTGGCGAAAATAATTTATTTTTCAGAGTTTCTTGTGGGCTTTGCCCGATATTGGCGGCGCTAGCTAGGGGGGCGAAAGCCATTAATAATGTACTACTGACCGTACCAACTAAAAAACGACGGCGAGATAAGCTGACATTGTTTTTTGCATCTTTAATATTTTGCATTGTCATACGCCTTTATGATTGTTGGGTTGAAGAGCGTGGATCAAACGTTTGTACATCGGCTGACATAACATCTGCAGCACTTTTAATGGCGCTTTGAATACGGATATACGCCATACAACGACATAAATTGCCGCTCATATGATCAACAATTTCTTGGTCACTTGGCGAAGTATTACTGGCTAGCAAAGTTGCGGCCTGCATAATTTGTCCAGATTGACAGTAGCCGCACTGAGGTACTTGTTCATCGATCCAGGTTTGCTGTAATGGATGATTGTTGTCTAAACCTTCAATCGTGGTGATATTTTTATTTGCGGCGGCTATTAATGGAAAAGAGCAGGTTCTGATCGCCGCACCATCGATATGTACAGTACAAGCACCACACATTCCAATACCACAGCCAAATTTTGTGCCTTTAAAGCCAAATTCATCACGGATAACCCATAATAAAGGCGTGTCTTCCTCTGCAGTAGAGGAAACATTTTTCCCATTTAACTTGAATGCAATCATAACTTTCTCTCCAAAACTGAGCTAAAAAATTATCAACTCATCTATTTATTAAGTACACCACTTATTAAAGTAGCTGATTTTTATTTCTGATTATCTCTGTATTAACAGATTGAATTATTTTCAACAGCGCAAACTTCTACCTTAAGATAAACTTTGAACAACTTATTGATAATTATATAATGATGCGTTTATTTATAGTTAACTTATGCCTAAAAAATCAAAAGTTTGAGCAATAATATTTATTACTACCTTCATAGGTTAGCACCTTAGGTTTATTTTTCCTCATTAAGGGAAAATATTAAACTAAGCTAAGCGTTCGCCATCAGAATTAGCGCTGTTTTCGACGGGACCGCTATCACCAAAAAGGTACAATAGTACAAAATTACTATTATTGTAGTCACTTAGTTTAAGAATGTCGCATACGATCGAACCCTATAACTGTACTATTGGGCTATTTCGGTACTATTGAGCTTTCGTGCGATGCTGCACAGTGATGTGGATCAATCCCACTTAACCCTTGGGATTATCGGTTGTATGAATGAGGCGGTTAAACGATTATCAATGGCGATGTGCATTAATGTTAAGCTAAGACGCTAACTTTTCAATAATGGTCAGCTGAGTGCTGATTAAAAACATGCATTAAGTGATGGGTGGCTTCTTTGCTGCTAACTGAACAAAATAGTATCGACCTAAGATCACCGTTAAAATACCACCAAGCACTAAAGCGGATGACTCAACCAAACGTAATGTAATCAGTTCATTGGCAAACACTATTCCGCCTGCAGCAGCAATAACAGGTACAAACAACTGCACAACAGCGGCTTGTGTAACAGAGAGTCCCCGCAGCGCTATATACCAAACAAAATAGCCTATGCCAGAAGCTATACCACCAGACAATACCGCAAGTAATATCCCCATTGGTGTTATATGAGCATCATTAAGTCCAAAAATTATCAGTATTAAAATAAAAGGAGATGTTCTCATAAAATTATAGGCGGTATCACTAAGTGGATTTTTAGATGTTCTGCCAGCAAGGGTATAAAGTCCCCAAGCAATACCTGAAACAGCCATAAGTATAAAGCCTTTAAATGATGGTGTTACTAGGCTAGGCACGATTAAATAAACAAAACCAGAAAATGCAATAATGAGTCCTACCCATTCAGTAAAATGAAGTTTATTACCTGAAATTACACTCGCCATAATCATCGTTATTTGTACTGCGCCAAATAAAATCAGTGCGCCTGTTCCTGTATCTAATGAGATATAGCCAAATGAAAAAGCGATAGCATAAATAAAGAGCATACCTGCCGCCAACCAACTGCCTTTAGATTTAGGTTTTGTTTCATTTGATTTACGTGTTAGTTGCAGCACAAGAATTAATATAATAATGCCCGAAAGAAGCCGTATAATAGTAAAACTGCTTGCGTCAATGGCATTATCACCTAATGCTAACCTACATAGCACAGAGTTTGCCGCAAACGCTAAAAGGGCAAAAATAGTACTCGCAATAATTTTTATAAAATTGATGTTCAAAAAAAATCCCACTTAAAAAACACTAGATTACTGACTTAGGTAATATCTTGGCTGCAATTAGCCAGTAAATCTCCCTTATACCATTGCGCACAAGGGAGCAGCCATTATAAAGTAACCGGATTATGTTTGTTTAGAAATTGAAGCACTTTTTCATGATATATAATTCGGTTGTCAGACTTATAAAAATTATGCCCTTCATTTTCAATTTCAAACCATTCGTACGACTTGTTATGCTTCTTTAATTGCTTAAGTAATACTTCTGCTTGCTCTAAAGGTGTTCTGTCATCCTTGGTGCCATGTACTAATAAAACGGGTGCTTTTAATAAATTAATCTTATGAATCGGTGAATGGGCTTTTTGGATGTTTTCTAGACCGACTCTTTTAATTAATACTTTCGCTACCTCAGGCTCTTCGTGATCAACCAATAATGGCAAGTCATAAACCCCTGATCGAGCAATAGTACACTTAAACAGATCAGGTTCAATAATGCTGCTTTGAATAGCACTATAACCGCCAAAACTTGCGCCCATGATGCAGAGACGGCTTTTATCTATATATTTTTTGTCGACCAAATAATTGATGCCATCTAAAATGTCATACTGAATTTTATCTCCCCATTGGCCAAAACCAGCGGCTTCAAATTTCCAACCTAAACCTGTTGAACCACGATAGTTAACCTGAACCACTGCATAGCCTCTCGAAGCTAATAATTGAACTTCTGGATTAAATCCCCAATAATCTCGAGCATGTGGGCCACCGTGAACTAAAACAACAGCAGGTACTGCGGCAGTAGTCGTTTTTGTTGGTAAGGTTATATATCCTTGGATGGGGGTGTTATCTCTCGCGTTAAATTTAAACGAGTATTGCGGATGTAATTTTTTAGTATCAATACCCTTCTTGCTATGTGCAACGTAACTCAACTTATTGGTTTCACGGTCAAATAAATACCATAAGGTCGGTTGAATGTCGCTCGAAAGAGAGATTAAGGCTTTGCTCTCAAATGTCTTATCCCAGCTAACGTTAATGTGATAACCGGCAAATTGTCCTAAGAAGTCCGAAAGTTTTTCAGCCATAGGATGCTTTTTATCTAAAATTTTATATTGCGGATACTCGTCAAAGTAAGAGACGGCAAAAGGTCTATCTTTATTATCTAAGTAAAGCCATTTGGTATCATAACCATCCACGGTATATAACGTCGATAATTGCTCAGTTTTTGGATTAAATAAACAAATAGAAATAGTATCGTTACCACAATAATCACTTACCACTAGTTGCTTTTGATCTTTATAAGTACTGATAATAGATAAGCTAGCGCTTGCATTTTTAGGTTTATAGTACAACCAAGACTCATCATCAAAATCATAACGCGCGATAGTAATATCATCATCTTCCGTGTTGTTGCTAAGCCATAACTCTTGGCTTTCATCGAAGTAATCTAGCTGAGTCGTTTGATGGTTTGCCTTGCTGTCTTCAATTTTTGCTAACGTTTCTATTTGACCCTCATATATATTTAACTTAAAAACCCACATACCTTTATCATTATATTGTGACGTTGAAATAATGATATGTTCGGGGTCATCCTTTAACATGCTGATTATTTCAGGATGCGCCAAATGTTTTTCGTAATCGTGGTCTTTAGTGCCTTTTTTTATTTTTCCTCGACGAACAAGTGAACGGACACCAAAAATAAAGTCACCTTCATCTTCATCTATATTAATGCTATAAATTTCACCATAGTAGCCCTTCCTCTCTTGATTTCTTTTTTTACTGGCAAGAAAAACCAGTAATCTTTCATTATTTGCCCATCGGTATTGACCGACACTGTCTTTATTGGCAAAGGAAATTTGATTAATCGCTTTCATCGTTTCAACAGCAACGATGATAAGAACAGGCGTCCCTTTTTGATCTTGGATCAAAGCAAGATGTTTACCATCGGGGGATAAACTAACATCACGGTAATCGTCTTCCTCAAAGAGTGTATTAATATCGAGGTTTTTTACCGCTAGTTTGTTTTCTATATTTTTATTTTCCAACGCGATAGCCATGGAACAGTAACTGAAAAACATGAAAACTAATGTCAGTATTTTTTTTGTTTGGGAATACACAGAACATCCTTTTATTATTATATTTCTGTTTATTATATCCTTGCGTTTTAATAAAGGGCAATATTTATTCGACAGTTTTACCATAGCCTTTATAGCTAACTTATTATAATAAAATGAGTTTTTATTAAGCATCCCTAACGCTTGCTTGGATAAAACGGTGAAGTAATAAATAGCAGAAAATTTTCTGGCTTTACCGACAAGCCAAGTAACAGTAACTCAAACGGTTAAAGCACAAAATTATTGTATGAACATGCCTCAATAAATGGCTTTTATTTAATTGTTCACCTACACTTTTGATGAACCAACTCAAATAATAATACGACTACTTTGTATTATTATTACTCTTCCATATTCCATTTAGTTGTTGGCGGTTGTCATGGATGAACAATCATATAAAGGAAGCCAACATGACTAAAAATCTAAAAGTAATATTATTTTATTTTGTACTATTAACCTTGTTCTTAATGTTAGGTTGGGTGTCAGTACCGGTAAGTGCAGAAGAAAAATCAGTAAAAAACATTGCTAATGTGTGGTTATTTGTACCAAAACCAGGACAAATAGCTAATTTTGAACAAGCGTTTATAGACCACATTGCCTATCGAAAATTAATGAAAGACCCACGAAGCTGGTCTGTTTATCAAGCTGATATGGGGGCAAATATGGATGCTTACATCGTTCGGTCTTGTTGCAATACTTGGTCAGAGCTTGATGATTACCGTCAGTGGAATATTCAAGCGAAAGCCTCTGAAAACTGGCGTAAAAATGTCAGCAAATATATTTCTCATTATGAACACCACCGCGCTGAAAATGATCTAAACAACAGTCATTGGCCAGCAGATGTTACTTATAAATATATCGGTGTTAATACCTATCAGCTGAAGTTAGGACACAGCGAAGCTTTAGAAAAAGATAAGAAAATCATCAGTGATGCGGCTAAAAAAGAAAATTGGCCATATAATTGGTTATGGTATGACAGAGTCAATGGCACACTTGAAATGAGTCTGGCTATTCCTTACATGACTTATGGAGCTATGGCGCCACCAGATATTAAGTTTAGTAAATTACTAGCTAAACATTTGGATAGTCCAAAGAAAGCTAAAAAAGTACTGCAAAGATGGTCATCACACTTTGATGAAATTTCTTATAACATTTACATATTACGTGAAGATTTATCGATGTAAGGTATTTGATGACTAGGCGCCGAATGAAAGTGCGTATAGAGCGAATAAAAAAGCGTCTTTGGTAACAACTAAAGACGCTTTTATTTTATAAAGACTATTTATTTCACTATATTAAAGCTCACTGTATTAGCGCTTACTGTATTAGAGCTTAATAACGGCCATCTTATCCTGAGACATATCATGCATAGTGTAAGCTATGCCTCCGGTATTATATCCTGAACTTTTGCGCCCAGCGAAAGGCATCCAATCAACCCTAAAGGCAGTATGGTCGTTGACCATTACAGCTGTAGCGTCTAATTCCTGTATCACCTTCATCGCAACATCAAGATTCTTGGTAAACACCGATGCCTGAAAAGCATAGTCTAGTGAATTAGCCTGAGCAATAGCCTGGTCAATGTCATCATAGCCATAAACACAAATGACTGGACCAAAAACTTCCATGTTAGAAACTTTTGCATCGACTGGCGGTTCAAGCAGTACTGTTGGCGCATAAGTAGTATCACCCAAGCGTTTACCGCCGGTAACAAGTGTTGCGCCACCAGTCACGGCTTCATTAACCCACTCTTCAACACGATCGACTTCTTTGGGACGAATTAATGGTCCACATTCGGTTGTTTCATCAATAGCGTTACCGACAACGAGCTTTTCAGCGCCATCAGCTAGCATTTTTGCAATGGCTTGAGCTTTATTTCGAGGCGCAAAAATACGTTGTACAGAAACACATACTTGCCCCGAATGATAAAAACCACCTTTGAGCAAACTCGGGATCATTGCTGCAATATCAGCACTTTCTTCGATAATAACCGGGGCAACGCCACCATGCTCTAATGCACAGCGTGTTCCTGGCGCTAATTTAGAACGTAACATCCAACCAATTTTGGCTGATCCAATAAAACTAAAAAAGGCGACGCGAGGGTCAGTGATCATTCTTTCAGACGTTGATGTCTCGCACGTAATAAAGCGACACCACTGAGGTGGTAATCCCGCTTCGTGCATAATATCAACGAATGCCTGACAAGATAATGGTGTATCTCGAGCCGGTTTAACTAACACCGGACAACCTGCAGCTATCGCAGGAGCCACTTGATGAACAATTAAATTTAATGGGTGATTAAAGGCTGAAACAGCAACCACAACTCCAATAGGCTCTTTACTGGTGAAAGCAATTCGCCCCGCTCCAGCTTCAGTTAAATCCATCGGTATTTGCTTACCCGTTAATGCCGATATTTCTTTTGCGCAAAGCTCTACACCATCGATAGCTCGAGTAACTTCTACACGAGCATCGACCAGCGGCTTTCCGCCTTCACTTGCGATGAGTAATGCTAATTCATCAGCTCGTTGTGAAATTAACACCGCCGCTTTTTTAAGAATACTTATCCGCTTAAAGGCAGGTAGCCATTGCTTACGATCTTTGAAGAGTTGCTGGGCAGTCTCTAAATACTCATCAATTTTATCCCACGTTACCGTTGGAACTGATCCTACATAAGTTTGGTCATAAGGGTTAACCACATCGAGTGTTTCAGCGGTACTATTTTTGTCTAAGTCGGCCATAATCTGCTCTTTATTAAGTTAAAAAATGCTTGCTGACAAGCGATATTATAATAAAAGGTTTATATTAAACAAACCTTTGCTGCCAATTCATCAATCAATACCCTTTGATTCTCAGAGTAATCAACGGGAAGTTCAACAAGATGAACACCTCCCGCTGAGAATGCTTTTTCATAGGTAGCAATGATATCTTCAGCAGAGGTAACTCTGTGCCCGGTTGCGCCGTAACTTTCTGCGTATTTAACAAAATCAGGGTTATTAAATTCCAAGCCCCAATCTGCAAAGCCTGAGCTGGTTTGCTTCCAGCGGATCATTCCATATGAGTTATCATTTAACACAGTGATCACTAAGTTCAATCCTAAACGAATTGCTGTTTCTAATTCTTGTGAATTCATCATAAAACCGCCATCACCGCATATTGCCATCACGCGTCGGTCAGGGTTTAACATTGCGGCCATCATACCTGATGGCAAACCAGCGCCCATTGTAGCGAGGGCATTATCGAGTAATACCGTATTAGGTTGATAAGCTTTATAATTACGGGCAAACCAAAGTTTGTACATACCGTTATCTAAGGCGATGATATCTTTTTCACCCATGACTTTTCGAATATCAGCAACAAAGCGCTGAGGAATAATTGGAAAGCGATTATCGTCAGCTCCTTCTTCAAGGTGCTCATCTATGGCGAGTTTTACCTTATCAAAATAGCTTCTATCAAACTTTACTTCTCCTGCTAACTTATCTTTTAAAGCTGTCACAGACGCCGCGAGATCACCAATAATTTCTGATTGAGGGAAATATACTTGATCAACTTTCGCCGATTTATAGTTAACATGAATAACTTTTTTACCCCCTTGTTCCATAAAAAACGGCGGTTTTTCAATAACATCATGTCCAATATTAATAATTAAATCTGCACGTTCAATCGCACAATGTAAATAATCGCCCGATGATAACGCTGCAGTGCCTAAAAAGAGACTTGAGCGTTCATCAACAACGCCTTTTCCCATTTGTGTGTCAAAAAAGGGAATACGTGTTGTATGAACAAGATCACACATTGCTTCTCGAACATTTTGACGGTTCGCGCCCGCTCCAATAAGTATTAACGGCATTTTAGCGGCCTTTATTAACGTAACCGCTTCCTCGAGTGCCACCTCATTAGGACCTGCATAATGACGTTTATGGGGTGTCATAATCCCTGCCGTACAATCTTCAGCAGCAATATCTTCAGGCAACTCTAATAACACAGCACCGGGGCGCTCTTCTTCACTAAGGCGGAAAGCTTCGCGCACTAATGACGGAATCGTATTGCCATGGACAATTTGTTTAGACATTTTGCAAATGGGGTCAAACAAGCCAACCACATCAATAATTTGGAACTGGCCCTGCTTAGATTTCTTAATTGGTTTTTGTCCGGTGATCATAATTAAGGGCATGCCACCTAAGTGAGCATAGGCGGCAGGTGTAGCTAAGTTTGTTGCGCCTGGGCCCAGTGTTGCCATACAAACACCCGCTTTATTAGTTAAGCGTCCATAAGTTGCCGCCATAAATCCTGCGCCTTGTTCATGGCGAGTTAACACTAATTTTATCGACGACTTGCGAAGGGACTCGAGCATATCGAGGTTTTCTTCGCCGGGAACAGCAAAGATATGATCGACCCCTTCGGCTTCTAGTGCTTGCACAAATAAATCGGATGCTTTTATTTTGTCATTTTCTTTCATAGTTTTCCCTCATTAGTTTGTACACAATGGTTTATAAAACTTTACCTAACTACCCTACCATTAAAGAGACTTAAAAGTACGGGCGCTATTTTAAAACGCCATAACTCGATGAATATTAGGGGCATTGCTAAGCTATTTTTATCGCCACTATTTTATCGATGACGATCGCCATAAATAAAAAAGCGTTGGTTTCACCGCTTCTGCTTGATATATCGCCGATTGAACTTCTTTGTCTTGGCGATTTTCAGTAAAAGGGGAATGTCAAAAGTAACACCTATAGAAAATAAATCAGCGCGACTTCCATCCATAGCGTCATCGCCACGATAGCCATAGCTTGCGTTTACACCCCATTCAGTTTTATATTTTTGCTGTGCCAAATTTATCCCTGTTTTGGTCGCATCACAGTAGCAATCGTGATCACTTTATTATCAGAGCTAACAGCAAAGTCTGTCATTAATTTTGGTGTGAATTTTTGAAAACATAACCCCTCCAAGAAGGATATCAATTAATATTTTTGATTAATTAGGTTTTGTTATGAGTGTCAGTTGTTATTACAACGCAATATCAAAAGAGCCTAATACAAGAGTAATGATATAAATGGTCCAAAATTTGGAGGCATTTAACCTGTATTTAGCTTTATATTGGTGGGCGATACAAAGATGCTGGTTGTTGGCTTAAAGCCAAACTAGAAGAAGAAAAGATCTTAGCTGACAAATTAGCGACAGGTCCGTTACCTGCAACACCTTTGATAAATGCGATAACCATAGAGCAACCGCCAGCAGATCATTTACATGAGGACGTACAACAATCTTCTTTTGTATTTTCTGACTACTCAGTTAAGTCACTAGCCATCATGTGGTCGCTGTGATCCATCATAGACATATCTTGTGGCTGCGCATTCATTACCTTCATACCTATTATTTGATAAGCCATACTAGTAGACGCCATTGCCTGACCGAAAAAAAAGCCCAAACATACGAACAATACTATTAATGTTTGAGGAAAAAGAAATCTAAAAGTAGCCAACAAGATATTATGATAATAATAAATGATTACATAACTGTTTTTATTCAATCACAATAGTCGTCGCTACTTTTTCATCGGTGTTGGTTACGGTGGTTATTTTAAGTAACTTTTAAGAATAGAAATAACATCTTCTACTTCTGCTAATCGTTGCTCTTTTGTCATATCCTCCGCACCTAAATGCTCTCGTAAATGCGCTTCTAGCACTTCTTTCATCAAACCATTAACCGCACCTTTTATTGCAGCAACCTGTTGCAAAACAGCCATACAATCAGGCTCTCCTTCTAAAGCAGTCTCTAGAGCAATTGATTGGCCTTTTATTCGTCTAACACGACTAAGCAGCTTTTTATTTCCGTCGGCGGTATGCGACATAAATTTCCTTTACTTGAATTGTAGTATACTAGGGTATAGTATATTTCAAAAAATAAGTTGATGCTATGACTAACTGCATTAAGCAACCGATGGAGATATTTAATGAAAAAAGATAGTGGTATTCAGTGGGAGCACTCGCACGATTTTGGTATTGACAGTAAGCTTCATGAAAATAAAGTAAAAATTGTTTTTTGGCTAACAACCATCATTATGGTACTTGAGATTGCTGCTGGTACATGGTCTGGTTCTATGGCTTTGCTTGCTGATGGTTGGCATATGGGCACCCATTCTGCCGCTTTTCTTATTGCTATTTTTGCTTACTCTTATGCTAAAAAGCATGCCAGTAATAAAGACTTTAGTTTTGGAACAGGCAAAGTAAACTCTTTAGGTGGTTTTGCCAGTGCAATTGCATTAGCGATTGTCGCATTGATGATGATAATTGAATCTGCTCAGCGATTGTCAGCCCCGTTATCAATTCATTTTAACGAAGCAATCGTTGTTGCGATTATAGGGTTAGTGGTGAATGTTGCCTCTGTTTTCATCTTACATGATGATCACCATCACCATGACCACGAGCACCAGCACCAGCACCAGCACGACCACACGATGAAAGCCGCGTACTTTCATGTACTGGCGGACACCCTTACCTCGTTATTAGCGATTGTTGCCTTATTGGTGGGTAAATATATTGGTTTATTATGGATGGATCCACTCATGGGAATTGTCGGTGCCATCGTTATCTTGCGCTGGTCTTATGGATTAATTAAAGAATCAAGTGAAGTACTTCTTGATAAGTCGATAAAGAAATCAACCATGGATGAAATTTCAGCGGTATTAAGTGAAAAAAATAGCGTGATCAACGATATTCATGTTTGGAAAATAGCAAGCGCACACCAAGCAGCAATTCTTAAAGTAACCTCTGCCGCGCCCTTAGATTCAAACGAATATGAACGTATTTTAAAAGGATTTTTACCACAGTTATCACATATATCTATTGAAATACGCCATGATCAAAGTGAATGCATGACCTAACTTGAAGCGATAAACATCGGTAATTTTATCACTTGATGATGAATTAGCAGCCCCAAAAGGGTTGCTAATGTGAGATAAGCTTTAAACCCTTAACCCATACCATTGATAGCATATGGTTAATCTCTAGCTATTAATTGATTATTAAATTTTAGCGCTAACCGCTAACGTTAATTCACTCACAATGCTTGCTCGTTAACAACATGAATTAAAGGAACTAGGGTATTGAATTTTAATTAACAACTTTTGCGTAATAGCCATAAATAATTTAAGTGTCTGCTAGAAAATATTTTAAGCAACTATCGAGCTCTATATGGGCCTTAGTTGCCACAATTATTTTGATACCTGTGATTGCTCGCCCGGCGGTAAAAAGGTACTTATTGCACCTAAACAATTAGCGTCTTTAAATTGGCCAGATAAAACGGTAACCTGTAGTCTTAATGTAGAGCAAATAAACTCATTCGCACAGTATCAGAGAGAAAGATTGAATGATGCTAATTACCTAAAGCGGTTAAGGCAAAACTAATATTTGAGAAATAACCCTATTCAATAGACTCTGTTCGACCTTTCTTTATGATTAATGTGCGTAATACTTAAAAAGGCTAACTAAATGCAAAAAAAAGACGATAAGACAACAGTGAATAAAAAGCATATAACTGCCTGTTTATACGGAAATGAAACCGCTAAATCATTAGCCAACTTCACCATTAGCGAATTAAAAATGCCACGCGCTTTCCTTTGGGCACTAGGCACAATCAAGAGCGCATCTGCACAAGCGAACCAAGAATTGGGTTTACTTGATGCAGATAAATCTGCAGCAATTCAATTGGCTGCCAAAGAAGTTGCGGATGGTTTCCACGATAATCAGTTCCCCGTTGATGTCTTCCAGACAGGATCGGGAACCAGCACGAATATGAACGCAAATGAAGTGATTGCCTCATTAGTTAAGTTAAATAGTAATCAAATCATAAACGTTCACCCCAATGATCATGTAAATATGGGACAAAGTTCTAACGATGTGATCCCCTCTTGTATCCACTTAAGTGCAGCAAAACTTATCGCTGAACAGTTATTACCCTCGCTAGAACACTTACGTAACACCTTAGACAACAAAGCCGGTCAGCATCATGACACCATAAAAACAGGCCGTACTCATTTAATGGATGCAATGCCATTAAGTTTTGCTCAGGAAATAAGTGGTTGGAGTGCTCAAGTGAGTTATGCCTATGAGCAGCTTCAAAATAACTTACCAAGTTTATACAAGCTTGCCATTGGCGGCACAGCTGTAGGTACTGGAGTTAATACACACCCAGATTTTGCCACTATTGTCACTCGTATCTTAACCGAGAACACCGGTTTAACCTTCATGCCTGCCGATAATTATTTTCGGGCAATTAGTGCACAAGACACAGCGGTATGCATTAGCGGTATTCTTAAAACCACCGCGGTTAGTTTAAGTAAAATCAGCAATGATATTCGCTGGCTAAGCAGTGGACCATTAAATGGATTAAATGAAATTCGATTACCTGAACTACAAAAAGGTAGCAGTATTATGCCAGGGAAAGTCAACCCAGTGATCCCTGAAGCTGTTTTAATGGCTTGCACACAAGTCATCGGCAATGACACAACCATTACGTTGTCAGGACAATCTGGCAACTTTCAACTTAATACCATGCTACCTTTAATCGCTCATACGTTAGTGCAAAGTATTCAACTACTCAGCTCAAGCGCTAACGCTCTTGCTGATAAGGTTATCAAAGATATAAGCGTGAATCATGACGAAATTAAGCAAAATTTAGCAAAAAATCCAATTTTAGTAACCGCGTTAACTGACTTGATCGGCTATGAAAAAAGTGCTGAGATTGCTAAAAAAGCATACGTAGAAAAAAGGACCGTAATGGACGTCGCTATCGAACTAACCGATATCAGTGAAGCAGAGCTTATGGCACGATTAGATCCTAAACAGCTAATTGGTGGTGTTAATAAAACCCAATAATCAATAGCTTTCCCCGATAAACAATAAACGTTCCCCCGTGATCTTTTTAGAGGTGATCACGGAGTTATAACTCATCGATTAGACCTTATTTAAGATGACCTGCCAAGTTTACTAACTCGTTAATCCTTCATTATCGTCATAGGTTAACTCAGTATTATTTTCAGTAAGAAAACTAAAAATCAAAGACAGTAAACATATTTTAATATGTGCCAATAATTGACCAGATAGTACTGTAGGTTAAATTTAATCGGAAAATATAATTTAATTAATTTTATAAATAATTAAGGTAACTAATCAAGCTGGCTCAGCAGGCTTACTCAGTAAAGTGAAGGTATACACATAACCATAAATAGCGGTAATGACTATACTAGGTGTAACCGTTAACCATAAATTAGGCGTATGGTTAATAAGGTTAACACCAATAGCAATGGAAGATTGAATCGCTATAGGTAAGAGTGGTGCTAACAAAGTACCTGGTATAGCGTTATTACTTAAATATTTAGCCGAGCGGTCTAAGGCATTTCTGAAGGTTCTAAAAATGGCGATGTTTTGTTTTGTTTTAGAAAATACTGTACAGATGATAGGCACAACAAATATTAATGAGAGATAACTTTGCCCAAATTTCGACACTGATTTTTCTAATATAAAAGTAAATAAAATAGTAATCGTGCCGCTTAACGTTCCTTGCACAACTGCCGATCTTAACACCAGTGACTGATCTTCACTGACTAAACCATTAGCCCAAAATGACCAAGCAAAATAAAAACAAAATGAGATCCCCGCCGAAAGAATCAGTCTTACTCTAGATGACATATAAAGTTGCCTTACCTGCGCTTTAGTTAATTTTCCATATTACCGCTATAATGGTGCCCTCGCGATAAATAATTATTTTCAACGAAATTGTTGCTTGATATTTTATTAATATTTGATCTGATAAAATTTAAAAGATTCACGGGCATATCGGTTTTTTACAAAAGTATTAGAGCCATCGGCTGGTGAAAATAAATCGATAATTGCCACCTTACCTCACACTATAAACAAACACTAATCTTTCAATGTTAACAATTCACAAACCCATATCTATATATTAATGGCTGATTATTCTTACTATATTAGCCAAAATTATCATTGAAATCAGCTTGACGAATTTTTGCACTAATATGTTCATAAAAAGATGATATGATAAGTTAAATTAATTTAACATAGCGAAGATTAGTAATGCGGATAAAATTAACTCAAGACCTAGTATGTGGCAATGACACTTTTTTAATGGGTGAAGAATACGAAGCAGTATTGATATTACCCCGTTCGACTACCGTAGAATTTATAGCTGACTCAGGTAAGAAAGTCAGAGCATTTAACTATGAATATACGACAGTAGCCTCTGCAACAGAAATATAGCAAGGTGAGTGCGATCACAGCCGTTTAACAGATCAATAAACGCTGATATTCACAAAGTGGCTTAGCTTAAGTTATATCAATTAATAGTAACCGCTTTCAAAACACTCAATAAACGTAGTGAACGACCCAGCAGCGTCACTACGTTTTAAAAATATAACAACCTATATCGCTTTAATCATCTGCACCGTTTCAGGTTTAAAACCTAATGTTTGGTAAAAGTCGTTTGCTTTTGTATTATTAGCGAAAACTTCCAGATGCAGTAACCTGCACCCTAAATCTTTAGACCATTTCTCAGCAAACTCAATTAAAACTTTACCAACACCTAAACCCTGTGACTCACGTGAAACAGCCAACAAAGGTATTGTTCCACACATCTCACCAGAGATACTGTCTTTATGGGTTCTAACATGAATAAACCCCAAAGAAACATCACTTTTTTCAGCGATAAAGGTAACGTTGGCTTGTGATGATTCAGCAAGCATTTCAGCAATATAATCAAGTTGCATTTTTTGAATAACATCATCAGAATGCCAAGATAACTGAGCAACGTCAGCTAAAATAGGCGAAAGTTTAAAAATAAACGAATGATCACTTAATTTTGCTTCCCTAATGACTAGTTCGTTATCCATAAATACTCTACATTCACACTTAAATATCAGTTAAATATTAACCGTTTAAAACGGCTAATATCACGTAGCAATAGCTTACTATTTTAGCTGTTTTTATTTATTGGGGATTTTATATTATGCCCTAACGCATTAATATCAACGCCTTGTTCAGAGAGAATTTTCTCAAATAACGGCAGTAAAGCCCCTAGATTTTCTTCCAGTGTATCGCGTAAAGTGTCAACAACAACTTGAGTGCCGCGCTCTATCTCTATGTTAATATTTTCGCCAACAGTCTTAGCCTCAAACACTGTCATTCTTCGAGTCTCAGGAATTAACCAAACTTCAAACCACTGCTCTGTCTTATTCACTTGAGAAATGGTTAAACTGGCTCCGTTTAAGGCAATATAGCCCTTTGGAAAGACATAGCGCTTCCACTCTTTTGACAAACCTAAACGAATACAATAATTGTCTTCTATGTGAGTAATATTGACAATAGGGGCTTTAAAGTCCACATGCCCCGACAGAGGATGACCACCAATTTCAGCACCCTCTTTAGCTGCTCGCTCGACATTGACACACGTATTTTTTCCATATTCACTGAGGGTCGTTATTAAAAGGCTTTGTAGCATTACATCAAACTTGACCCTAACTTCAGACACTATTTCAGTAACCGTCAAACATACTCCGTCGACAGAAACACTTGCTCCTATTTCTAGATCAGTGCAAAAACCTTTGTTGAAATCAATAACAAAAGTTCTGATACCCTTTTCATCTGTAATATCGATAATTTTAGCTATCGATTGAATTATTCCTGTAAACATAAATATCTCTTCTTTAATTAGCGACACAACTTAATACTGATACATTGTTAAGCAGTGAAAAAAATGAACGTTGTTGTCGGATAAGCTAGGCCAATCAGTTTGTTGTCATCACTTAAGAATATCAAATTGTGTTGAGGCATTGAATGGTTAGAAGTTTCGGTCTGCATATTTAATTGAAAACATCAAAAACTATATTTTATTTTTCGCTGTGGCCAAATAATATATCAAATAAAATAGTGCCAATACGGTATGAATTTTCAAGGTTATCCCTAGCCATCTCTCGTTCTTCTTTAGCTGCATCAGGTTGACCAATAGATTCATAGTAATCGCCTGCCTTAGCATTATTATGAGCTCTTTTATTTAATGCTGAACTCGAGACACAACCGGTGAGTAAAGAGAAAACGATAAAAATAATAACATTATTTTTTTTTCATTTAATGACTCACCCTAAAAATAAATACCCTGCAATAACACTTATCAGTAAACACAAGTTATATAAGCTAAAATAGTTGGCTAAAATTTGAAAACAATAGCAAAGCCAACCTTATTTAATGACTTCAAGGATGAAGCTATCAGGTGTTATTTATCGTCACTTTCAGAGATAACTTGCTCGTCTTCTGACGGTATCTCCTCTACAGCTGATTTTTTCAAACGTTTTTCTTCCTTTTTTTTCTTTTTAGCTATTTCTTTTTGACGCTTTTCGAAAGAGTAATTTTGCTTAGCCACTCGTATTCTCCTCTGGGTATCTTAAAATTCTAGCATGAATAATACGGCATCCCCCGAATAATTGCGCCCTTGATTACGATTATAATAAATAAAATTAACGGATAATGCTTTTATTTCATCTGTCGGATCAGGCTATTAGGCCTTTTTTATGATGCCAACAACAAATATCAATATAACCGCCCCCGCAGTCGCCGTAACAATTGTACCTATGACTCCGCCAGCCGATATGCCAAGTAAGCCAAAGACAAAGCCACCAACCACTGCGCCTATTATACCAACAACGATATTACCGAGTAAGCCAAAGCCAGCCCCTTTCATTAACCTTCCCGCTAACCATCCGGCTAAAGCACCGATAGCTAAAAATATCACTAGTTCTGTTAGATCCATAAATTCACCTCTGCTATTAAGTCTTCTTTAGTACGCAACAATCTGTCACATTACAATCGTAAAATATAAGTTGTCTACATCTACAGTAAACAACACTGGTCAACTGTTTGTTAATCTAAAACACTCCAAGCGTTATAATTAATTTTTCATCTTTAACTTTCAATGATTTCAATACCGCTTTGGCTAATTTGTGTTTTACATTATCATCTTTAAATTTATAAACGGGATAAACGGCCATCACTTTTGAAAGCGCTGCCTGCGCAATATCTTGTATCTTTGGAGTAAAGTTTTTAGGAACTTTATCAATGGCTAAACTAATAATTGTAGGGTTTTTAAAATAAAACTCACCTTTTTTAGGCTCATAATCTAATGTGCCTTTAATCATTACTTCACCGCTGCCCTTAATTCCACCGGGTGCACTAGCGTCAATATTTGCACGAATACCTATTTCATCACTTTCTTTTAGTAAATCTATTATAGGATTTGATAGGGTAACAGTGACAAAGTATTTCTTTTTTTCGATGGGCATAAAAGCTGATATTTTTTCTTGTATCTCTTGTTCAGTGATTTCCTGTGTGTAATCTAACGCAACGGCAAACTGACTCAGTAGCGATAAAAAAACAAACATAATGCTTCGAAACATAACTTTTCCTTAAAAAATAACAACACCGTAATAAATGCCAACTCTTATTTTCGTCTTAATCATATATTAAATATTATGCTCTTCTTCGTGTAAAACAAAACGCACCAATTTATGTACAATAGGAGATATAATTAAAATAGTTGGAAAAGCAAAAATAAAAGCGAAACTCCACGCTTTTAACCATATAGGAACAATATTCTTCACCATACCTACGTTAAACACACTTATAACAAAAGACATTACGCAGGACATAAGTAACGCCATAAAAAAAGAAAATACAACTTTGTGATATTTACGTGAAATCATCTTGAATACTCATCGATTGTGCTAAGACTCAGTGCTTTACTGAGATTAAAAAGAAAATTTTTATGTCTTGTTAACTTTGCGCTAAATAACTCCGTTCATTTATTTAGCTTCGCCGGTAATTTAATTATTTAAACAGCTTATTATATTTTTTTACAAGTGGACATATCTTTTGAAAGTTCTGTTATATATAAACCATTTTTACCGTGAAAGCGGTACACCATTATTACCCCCAAATTTATAAAACTTTCTAACGCTTTATTCGCACACAATGTACCTATCAACACTTTCTCAATAATTGGCTCAAAAGCCTTTACATCAAGTTGATCAGCGGTGTAATTGATCATAGTGTTATTATAGATAATGAAATTTTTGAATGTTGCTGCGTAATCAAGTCTTGTTTCTTCATCAATTATTTGAGCACCTTTAGCGTTAATTTTAGTAACTGCCTTAGTTAACTCTTGCGATAAAGAACGCTCTAACGGGGTCTGTTCAGCATGACACAAAAACGATGTCGTTAAAGCGATAGGTAATATAATTTTTATTAAATCCATAAAGGTAATTTCCTTAAAAATCCCCAGATTAAAGGGATAAATTATTTTATTAAAATATATAGCACAACTCACCGTAACAAATTTAGTCGTTCCACTATAAAGCGCTGGTTTTACCTAAAATATCAACTGCAATTAAAGCAATAAATCTAACGAGTATACTCAAAACTCAGCAGGCCATCATTCATTGCAACTTCCCTAAAACCATTAGAAATCAACACTTTTTTAGACGCTTTATTTTCGGGTGCAGTATGAGCAATAATACTATTGGTTTCTTCGAAGGAGCAGGCATGAGAAATGAGCAGGTTAACAATTTCTGTTGCATAGCCACGACATTGCCAACTAGGTAGCACAGAATAGCCAATCTCAACTATTCCATTACTATCTGGGGGACCAAAATATCCACCTGATCCCACGAGAGTTCTTTCTCCTGAAACGGCAATATTTATTGCATACCAGCCATACCAACCTTCAGCTAATTTACCGCCTTTTTCGAAACAAGAAAGAAAAAACTCCATTGCATCTCGGTCATATTCACCGCTAGGCCAATCGCTTGAAACAGATGCATTTAATTTTTCAGCAAGTAACAAAGGTGTTTCAAGTTCAATGTGAAGATGAGCGGCTGATGATGATATTAATTCGATGCGTTTTGAATTTAAATTTTTAATGATTTTTATTTACTCTATCGATTACGTTTTTTAACACTTATCCATCAAAGACTATTTTAGCTTCTGCTTCAACTTAACAAAAATCACTTAAGCATTTGATAAACAGTCAATTAAATCCTTTTGTTTGTTTGGAATGAATCAAAAAACAGCCCTCTTAATACTCATTCTCAATGACTTATATCGCAAAATCACTCAGAAATAAAATAATAACCTTTAAATAAAGCGGGACGAAATGCAAAACCACTTAATGCTCTTAGTGGTGTATAAGATATTATATTGCCGGTTGAGAAAAAGCTTGAAACAACTCTTAACTGACCGTTTTCAAATTTAAATTTTAGCTGCTCATCGAGCGCGTAAACTCGACTGCTAACACCGCAATTAAAAGTGATGGCAGGTTCAAATTTATGGGTCAGCGTATCCATTTCGTTTATGGGTAATAGCTTACTCATAAGCATGCCATCAATATTAACCGCATACTTATTCAAAAAATCCTCTGCCGCAGTGCAAGACAAGGAAAAGCTTAATAGTATAAATGATAGTGTTTTCATTCGATCTCCCTATCGTTCTTTGTCGCTAAAGTTGCTGTCTGTAATAGACGAGTCCCTCAACTGTAATTTATCCGTTTGATTCACTTATTTTAAAGTCTTTATAATACAGTAAAAGCAAAGGTTAATTTACAATCGATATACTTTAGCATGCGATTGACTATCACAGGTATATCAAAGCATTTAGTACCTGAATCCGAGCTAACCGATACAAATATATCACAGTCTTCAATATTAACTCTTTGTCGGACATAATAGTCACTAATGTCGTCGAAGTTAGTGTCCGTTAAGGGTACACAAACAACATAAACATTATTTTCAACATTTTTATCGAACAATGAGCCTAGTATCTCTCGCTCGAGTGTAAAGGCTTGCATCTTATCTAATCGATTGAACCTGAAGCTTATTGAAGCCCTAATCTTTGAATTTTCCACCGAACTCTCTGTTTTGTATAACGCCAAATAATCAGCGAAGTAATGTAAGTTAAATAATACAACGACGTTAAGTAACCTCGCCAGCCCTATGAAGTCATAGTGAACTGCTTAAGTATTTTAGATCGGTACATGCCCTAAATTTCTTTTTTCATGACACCTGCGAACTCAAGACCCCCCTCAAGTTCACGAAAATCTACGTTAACCAGTTCCCAGCCAGCACTGCCAAGTGTATTGAGATAACTTTCAACATCTTCTCGTTTTCTCCCTTTAAACAGTCCTGCTGTCTCAACATCTCTGGTATCTACTATTTTATATTTGTACTGTTTCATCAATTTTATCCTCAAGGAAATTCAATAATGCCGACCTCAAACTTAACTAAGGAGGTTTATTACCCGCCCTTAAATTGTTGCTTATAAATTCTATATTTTATTTAAAGATACGCCATCCCTTAAAACTGATTGCCATTGGGTAAGTTGATTTAATTTATAGCTTCTCTCGATAATATTTGTGTCTCTATCAAGCTTTACTACATAAGGAACAGCACGCCCTTCGTTTCCAAAATAACGTTTCTGCAAGGCCATTGTGCCCTCACTAGCTATCCACACTTTACCCGTAAAACCAGTTTTAATTAACATGCGGTTAATTTCATCAATATCTTCATCCAAGGCAACAGCTAATAAATTAATGGGTAATTGCTTATTAGCGGTCACTTTCTCTAGCGTCATTAAAGATTTGTAGCAAGGAGTGCACCACGAAGCAAAAAAATAAATAACGGTATCGTTCCCCTTAAGTTCATCAAAAAAATGACGACTTCCTTGAAGGTCTATTAAATCTATTCTTTGAATGGGCTTGTTTACAACAGATGTAAAAGATGGCGATAAAAAGCCCAGGTAGTTTGCCCCAGCAAAGCCAATAAAAAATAATATAGGTAAAGAAATTAACATCCATTTTTTCAACGTCGTACTCCAATGTTTATTTAGCGCTGCTTAACCAGTCTTATTTGTCATCAGCCTGATAAGTGAATAAACCAATGAGTGCTTCACTCACGAAAATAACACCATACTGAATAACAACAACAAACATAAATCCAATACCTGCTTGAGCAGAAGGCGTTATGCCAAATAATAATACTGCACATAATAGTGAAACAATAACGCCAGCTATCGCCCTACACCCTATTAACAAAGGGCTACTATAAGCGGCTCGATTTGCAAGCAAAAATACCAGCAGGTAAGGGAGCAAAATAAAAATAGCTTCCCAAAAACCAAACCCCCAATATTTATAAGTAACCGCTATTAAACTAATTAACGATAAGGCTTTACTATATTTATAAAGATTCAATTTAATCATTTGCATTCCTTTGCTCATCCGCTCTCAGTAGAGAGTAATATTATCATTGGCAAAATGCCAAATTAGTAGCACAGCTATTTACGTTATTGCCTGCCCTTTTTAATTTATTATCGTTAAGTTTAACTAGTTTACTTTAGGTTTTCTCAAGAATACTTTTAAGTTCAGTTCTTAAGCGTATTAGAGAGTCTAAGTGATTGTTTGAGGATTTTACCCCTCCATATTCAGCTTGTCTAGATTGAGAAAATTTAACAATATTTAAGGCCATGTCTATTTTCTCAACTAAAGCAGCACCCTCTTCAGGTATCGGTTTTATCCACTGTAATGAAGTTGATAGATCTTCAGTCCCTTTTTTAGATAATAATTTTATTAATTCACACGCGTTCATATAATACCTTTACTGATTATGCCCATTTATAGGCAATTAATATCTAGCTAAAATATTGAGGAGATTATAATAACTATTTTTTGTTTAACTAAGCCTATAAGCCCCAAACCAACAAAAGTTAATAATAGACCTATTGCTGTGATGAAACACACACATTTTTCCTTGGCAACCAACAGTCAATTCACTGTTAAGTATACTTTTTAGCTAAAAATTAACGTTAAAGCAATAATGAGCATAGTTAGCCCAACAATAAATTCTAGCACTTGCCATGACTTTGGTTGTTGAAATAGCGGGGCTAAAAATCTTGCTCCATAACCCAAACTAAAAAAGAAAGTGAATGAAGCTGAAATTGCCCCTAAGGTAAATTCAATTTGCTTTCCCTCATATTGTGTTGAAATGCTCCCTAAAAGCACCATAGTATCGAGGTAAACATGAGGATTTAACCATGTAAAAGCAAGACAGATAGCAATCGTTTTTAAGACTGAATGCTGTACTTTAGCTTCTGGTGTTAAGACATGACATTGACTGAATGCTGACTTAAAACTCAGTGTAGAATAAACAAGAAGAAACAAAGCACCGCCATATCGGGCATACGTTTCAATAAAAGGATACTCATTTACAATAGCGCCAAAACCTGCAACACCCAATGAAATTAAAATAGCGTCAGAAATAGCACAAATAGTACAAATTAATAAAACATGTTGTTTTTTAATTCCCTGCTTCAAAACAAAAGCATTCTGAGAACCTATTGCAAGGATAAGAGAGAGGCTAAGGAAAAATCCCGCGAAAAAAGTTGTCATATAAATTATCTTTTCTAGTTGAATAAAAATAAAACACTACGACTAAGCCCTTATACAGGGGCAATAAAATAGCTTTTGTTAGCAGCTAAGTAAACGTTAAAATTTACGAATACTACTCTGCGGCTATTAGAAAAATAGCCTTTTGAAAGATTTGCTTTAACCCGAAGGCTTTGTTCTTGTAAGATTAAATATTTTTTTCAGATAGCACTCATTGTAAAATCATTTTCATGATGTGAGTTTATTTTCATGTAAAACTTGCTGAATATACGGCCACTTTTTCTTAGTGTATTCATCCCTATCGTCTTTATAAGTAATGGCTAATTCTTGTTTTAAATTTGCGTATCCGTTAGCGATAACTGAGTTTGAACGTAATAAATTTCTGAACCTTAAACGTTCATTCCAGAGTGGGCTTTCAAACGGCACCAAATGTAAGTGATGTGTGCGAAATTCATCTGAAGGTTTGCAAAACCAATGCATAACTTCAGGCTTATAAGGCCAATATTTATAACCGTTTTGGGCAAGCGCTATAATAGCAGGTTGAGCGAGTTCCAAAGACTTAACGCCAAACATTATATCTATTATAGGTTTAGCAATCATGCCCGGAACAGCGGTACTACCTACATGTTCAACAGAACCATAAAGCCAATCACCTGCAACAGCTATTAGGCGTTTTTTTTCTGCTGCAAATTTATCATCCCAAGATGGATTATACGCTTATAGAACGATTGCGGCTTGACTGATATTTTGTAGTTCCTTTGTCATTAAACCTCACCAAGTGCGGAATCACAGTCGATTATTCTATTAAGTGCAGTGAAAAAATTGGGGTTAAATGTTATCAATTATGCGATTGGTTATCTTCCATTACAAACCATTTTCTACCATGGTTTTAATTTTGATCGCCTTGACGAAATGATCTAATCTGTGAGTCTGTATCCACCATGTTGCAACTTCCATAAGTAGTTCAGGTGTTTCATTTTTATTAGCAAAAAAGGCATAAAATGATAGTCCAACGTTGTCACCATTACTCGCTATTTTTTTATTACAAACGTCGATAATTTTTAATCGTAACTCTGCTTTCATTGTTTACTCATCGCCTTTAAATTTACCATTAACCCACAGATCTATAAGGTATATTAACGGCTTTATCTTTTATAAACATCAATCTATGCAAATACCTGATGAGTCAGTTAACGTTTCTATTTTAGATTCAATTAACAGAAACTATGCAAAGCACTTAACATTAATTTGAGTGATTTTAGTGACTTGACCACGGCATTGTTAAGTCTTTATCTCTTGAAGATGGTTATATAAATGCATGACATGTGCTATTTCATACTCCGCTTTCGATAGCTCACCGTAGGCAAAATGCGGCGCAAGAATCCCCTGATAACGGCTAAAGTTGAGCAGAGATTGTTTTAAACGAATGAGTGCGTGTGTTGAGTCTAGATGTTTAATAATAATTGGAGCACTTGGAATAGGCTCTCCTAAGTCATGTGTCATCTTACCCTTAGATGCAAAAATCGAGAATGCGAGTTGACCAACCGTACTCTTAAATAAATTCGATTTATGTTCTGGAAATTCAGACATTGAAAACTCTACACTTTGTGCGCAATGGGTAAATATTTGATATGGGTTCCATTCGCCTTGGTGGATAAGACTCTCATCAGATAAATCATCTAGCTTTTTTAAAGCCATCTCTACGGTAAGGCTATTTTTATTGCCCTCTTTAATCAGGGTAAATGCGCCTGCATCTACTCCTAAAATAACTCCGCCACCTACCAGTGAAGCTTTAACAAACTGTCTACGTTTCATTTCAAATCCTTAAAAACTATTCTCCCAATAGGAGGCTAAGTTTAGTGAACTAAAGGTTATTGACCGTCCTAGACAAAAAAGCACAGCTAAAATTTGCCCGACTTGAATGACTTATGTTGGCACTGTTATAAGAGTTATTATTTAAATCGACCTAAAGTAAAAACATTAAGTATCGTTCGACTTTCTCTCTTGTTCCATTTTAGCCATGCTAATATTTAATTCTATAAGAGACTTTTGAATATCCATTAACACAGGATTAGATTTAGAATGGTTCCTTATTTCTTCTTCACGAAAGCCGAGTCTGGAATCAAGGTAACCAATAATCAACGACAATAAAACAAAAGTGAACAATATAATTGGCACTGCAATCATTGGACTTGTAAAGACAAATTCAGTGACAAAATTATCACCTAGTGATTTAATAAAAACGAAAATTATCAGGAGGAATTGTACATATCCAATATACATTTTCGACCTATCTATGTAGACCTTCCATCGAATCAAAGTTTTTTTGTTAAGTCGTGAAATCAAGTAAACTCCTAGGGGTATGACGCCACATTAAGCGTCAGAATATCAGGTAAAGTATTAGGTAAAGTATTAGGACGAAGCAAACGATATTTCTTTGCAAGGATATGTGAATACCCCTTACTGAGAAATTATTGATACCGCATCACCCTGGCATTTTGGGCTGCCCAGCAATTACTAATAAGATCTACAGGTGAAGTCCAGCAAACATAATCTCATTTTACTGCGCTAAAGTTACCACAAAAAAGAACTCAAACAAGCAGGAAATCATTTAATTAACACCGTGAGTAAATATAAACTGCGCTAAGCGACTAAGCGCAGTTTACTAGCGCTAGCAAAAGGCTACTTTAGCTTTAATTAGCTAGTGTGATTTTCTTGTGAGATAAAGTTTTTTTCCATAATGTCTATAATAACAGCCTCTGACAGTTCATTTAGTGCGTATTCAGCCGACGAATAAATATCACCTTCTTTGCTACCCAATGCTATTTCTATAGTATCAGGCTTCTCATCATGGATGAGTACAACAATCTTCTTGTTCTGGGCTATGCAATCAATGGTAATCGCATCAGCTTTCATGCCTTGGTTACGTAGGTTTTTATCCATTATGCCCATCAATGTATCAACATTATCAAATTGGTTGTAGAACGAGTCATTCGCCTTAGCGACAATCTCTGATACCTTTTTTAGTGTACTTTTCATTTTATTAACCTCAACAAAGATAATATAAATACCCTACCCAAAGATAAGTAATTATTAGCTATATTTATAACAAATGGCGCGAATCAAATGTGTACGCTCATTGTAAACGTGTTGAATACCGATTAACCCTCTAATTTAATAAGATATTTATACCTATTAAAATCAAAGTGACACCACCCAAGAATTCAGCCTTACTTTCTAACCAAGTACCCGTTTTAGCGCCAATTAACACGCCCAACCAACTGAAGAAGAAAGTCATGCTACCAATAATAAAGCAAGCGACGAATGGATTTACAGCTAAAATGGTAAAAGTAAAGCCAGCTGCCATGGCATCAATACTGGTAGCGATGGCAAGTATTAGCATAACGCGATGAGTTACTTTTACAATATCATCTTCTATGCCTTCAGAAAAAGATTCATAAATCATTTTAACACCTATGAGCAAAAGCAATAAAAAGGCTAGCCATGTAGCATAAGACTCCATCCAACCTAGTATTCCTCGTCCTCCAAGATAACCCAATAAAGGCATCACCCCTTGAAATAGCCCAAAATATACTGCTGACATTAATGCCAAAGGCGTAACCTTGCTATTGTGTTTTGCCCCTAAGCCAATTGATACTGCAAAAGCGTCCATACTCAATGCCACAGCTAAAATTAATACTTCATTCATTAAGTAATTCGACCGTTAAATAAAAAAAATAAAAAAGCCAACACCAAATTAAAAGTAAATTATAGATAAGGGAATGTTGACTAGAATGAAAGATACACTGTTTTTTGGTTGCTATAGAGTTCGAGGTCCGAGCCTTAAAACGATAGTGGTAAAAAGCCCCCTAATCGACTAATTAGACCAATAAACCTGCTAGGTATCTTACTAAGCACTTATTTCACCATCTAGCGTAGAGGGAATAAATGCTAAGGTTATTATAGATCTGATGGCTGCCCTAAGTCACATTTTTTACACTTTAATAGGTGGCCTAACAACGAATCGCGTCCCTTTTCTGTTATTACCCAAGGGCGACATATAAAAGGAGGGTTATGTCTGACATGCTGAAAGTGACCGCATTTTAATTCAGCGACCCAATCACCTTCTTCATCTTTATGATAACCGACAATAGATTGATTCATTTATACCTATTACAATTTTTAGAGGTGAAAAATAGTCGTTGAATAACATAGTTCAAAAAACTACCGAAGATTCATTTAAGTTTTAAATATTATATCAAATAAATTTTATCGGCTTAGTATATCTAAAGCTAAAATTCCCCACATAAATAATACCGCTAAAAAATTTATATTAAAAACACTGCCTCTCAGGCGAATGTTTGTTGAAACTATTTGAACAATACTATGTACCACACGTCCGATAACAAACACCCAAGCAGCCCATAAATATGCGTTTTGATATAAATCGGGCCGGGCAATTACAATAATACAGATAACATAGAATAATACCGGCCATTCAAATTGATTTGAAAGATTAGCGCTAGTGCTCTTTTCTAAGTTAAAAAAGGGATGACAATCATCTGGACTTTCAACAGTGCCCCAAATATTTGGAGCACGTATTATTGTTAGTAATACATATAGAATGACTACCCATAAAATATAAGATAATAATGGTGCAAATAAAGCGTATTCATTGATAATTTTCATATTTTAAAATTCACCTAACGCCTTCTAAAAGACTAATAATGCATAGCTAAAATATTGAGGAATAAAAAAGCCAATGGTTTGTTATATATAAAAAATAAAAGTTTTCGTTATGAGTGTGAGGTTACCGGCTTAGAAAAGAAAACAAAGGGGATCGCTAATGGACCAATTAGCAGTGCTGCTAGCACCCATAATGTTTTATTGGCATGACGGTATTTAGCTACATAAAAACACAAAACCATACTGATTAAACTTATAATAAATAAGATGACCATTATTCCACTCCAATCTATAAGTAAACACACTAAAGTTAAACAGACGATTATAGGGACAAATAATGCTCCATTTAAAAACAAGTTATTGATGGTAAAATAGTCGATGAGGGAGTAAATAGCTAACGGTTATTTTTATACTTGGTATTTTATTATATTTTAATTGTTTAGATAAACCACTAACACAATGGATAGCACATAAAAGGATATTCCTAACAGACAGATTAAATTGATTTTTTTAGACTTAATCTCCTTAAAAGAAGCAAAATCATGAAATTCTATTTTAAACTGACCCAAGGTCAGCATTTTTAGAATCAAGCCGCCGGTCGTATAAAAAACAAATCCAAATATAGTCTCAATTAATAACCAAACAAAAATATCTATAACGAAACTCATCCGACTAACTCCTAAAATAAATATTCCATTCGTAACTAATTTTTTTGGCGGAATGTCCGGCAACAAACAAAAAAACAACGGTTATCTACCAATGATGTAACTTACTGATTGATGACATATTCTTTAACATCAAATGATTCAACTAACGAAAATTACCTAATGCTATTTGGTTTTGCCATTTTTCAAATATGTTAACGCTGTTAGATTCAATGGGAGCATGCTCTTTTTAGCATAACTTGTTAGGCCCCACCTGAAAAAATATACTTTTTTCGAAATTAATCAGCGTTTAAACATGTCTAGTAATTATCAAAACACACCAAGAGTAACAAATGAATACCAAAGATTTTACCACTATATTTTTAATTGGCATTTTTTCTAGTATTGCCTTTATTGTAATCCAACCTTTATTTGGAATGCTTACGTTAACTTCGAGACACGCATCAGCATATATAAACTTAGGTAATTATAATGAAACTACCGCCATTGTATTATCATGGATTGTGCATATTAGCGTGTCTGTGTTCTATACGTTTATTGCTAGCCTTATTTATAACTTTAACGTTTCATATCTAGTAAGTGTTGCGCAAGTAATAATTTTAGGATGGCTAACAACACTTTCAGCAACCCCTGCCAATGAATGGGTTGTAAAACTGATAACTACAGGACAATTTACATCAATTACGTCTTTATCTGAGTTGAACACTGAAATTGGTCCTAAGTTGTGGCTTCATATTTTATTTTTTGCATTCGTATTAACCGGACTAGGACTTTCTAGATTAATAAGTTCACCCAAAACATCCGTTTAAACAACTTATAAGCTCACTGCATATGAAGCTTGAATTAATTTTTCAGCTTCTTTAATAGTCAAATTTGATGATTTGCAAATGACATAACCATTAACTTGAGAGATGATATATTTAGGGGGAAGGTCTCTAGGAATATGTTCAAACTCTCTTTCTACAAGCTCAATTGCAGTAAAACCAGCGGTACCACATAACTGTGTAGCTCTACGATTAAAGATTTTATGAGCAGCCTTATAGTCATTCCATGGGGCAAAATTTGTTTTTGCTACAATAGAATAAAGCCCTTTCTGAAGCTTATTGTCAGAAAATCCACCACCTAAGGCATTTGGCCCATTATTTAAATTATGATTGGACACAGTACAACCACTTAACAAAAAGACTAATACAACACACTTTGAAATTTCCAATATCATTCCTTTAATATAACGCCCTATAACAAACAAAAATTGATTAGCTAAAATGCTGAACGACCTCAGAAAAGCGAGCTATTTTGCATTTATACTAATGCTACAATAATTAATAACCCAACCTTCACTCAAAAAAATGACAATTAAACTGTTTTGAAGGGTAACTTAAATAAGGTGTACAAATTATTTTTTAGATCTACAGGCAATAAAGGCAATATCACATTGAGTATGGAACCGCTTAAGTGATCCGATAAAATAGAGTCGTGACCCATTTTTAGCCTTAAAAATTTGAGCAAATTTAGCGTTTTTATACTGCCATGTTTAATCATTACTTTGCGTGAAAGCGCTATCCGTAGTTATAGAGTCACCTGAGTGAGTTAAAAAGTAGTTACCCACTCGTTTGATAGACTTATTACGTTCCCTCCTAAATCACACCACCGGTTTTCAAAATAATAGCCGTTACTGCCAGCAAAAAAGCGCCTGAATAAACCATTTTTCCAGAATATGCGGCTTTGTCCCAATTCATAGCACAATAAACTAATGAAAGAGGAAAACACAAAAATACAGACCAACCAAATAAGTGCTGTTTATTACCCAGAGCTACAATAGCAGCGAAAATAGAACCTATAACCAATAGCATTAACCCTATGGACCCTGTTAATAATGCCACTACTATAATGTTTTGAACCATACTAAACTCACACCTGTATTTACGATAAAAATAGAGAAATAATACCACGTTAGGAGCTAAGTCTGTTAGGCACAGTCAACTGTTATTTAGTGGTGCATTAATGCCTTGTAATGTAACTATGCTAGATTGGTGAAAAATAACTAATAGCTAACTCTATTGCCTTATTCGTAATTACCGGTTAGGAGGAGGCATCCACAAAGCTAATCCTGTGTATACAATAACAATGATCCCTCCAGTCAATAGTGCGGTGAGTAAAAAAGCGATTCTAACTTTATAGGGATTAATCCCCTGATATGCAGCTATTCCACCAGCAACTCCTGCTAGTATGTTTTTTTCTGATTTAGGAAGCTTACCAAAATCCATTTTTATACTCCTAGTTATATAACCCCTTAATAAGCGGAAAATAATGGCTGGCTATAATAGCGAAGCGATGGCCAGCTGTTATTTTCCGTTTAATTAGCTTATATGCAATTGAGCACCTAAACATTAGATGCGTTATGATTTGAAACATCATTTTTAAGTGCTAAAACTGCTAAAAATATTAAACCTAATGGTGGTATAAATGATAATAAAAAACCAATGAAGGTTGTTGTTTTAACATTTTGGGTTTTACGTTTACCGAGATAGTAACTTAGGCCACTAATTATGATAACTGATAGTAAAATTAACTCACCAACTATTGTTGCATTGATATTCATGCGAAACTCCTTTTTACATATAACGCCCAAATAAAAGACTAAAAATAGTGGGCTAAAATGGAGCGAAGAGAACAGCCCGCTATTTTTAGTCCTTGTTGATTTTCTTGTTGGGCTTATTTATCTAACTGTACCACTTTGTATTCCATCAGTGGTCATGCATGAACAAGCCAATCCAACTGACTGCAATGGAGTCGAGCAACTTCCTTCACCGTAAGAGCAGGATTCACCAAATTCAGTTGGTTGGCCCGCTACATTTTTAGGTTTAAATTCGTCAATAATACTTTGTCGAACTTCTTCATCCGATAATGCTTGATTTGATGAACAGCCGCTTAATAGAGCAAAAGGTATTATTAAGATAAACAGTCTTTTCATTTAAATTTCCTTTCTGAATGAATAATAAGTTTAGTTATATCGTATAGTTCAAATTAAAAAAAGCCTAACGAGCCTGTAGAATTACTCGTTTTTAAATTATTTTTAATCAAAATACTCTAACTGGATTGTTTTCTTTTAACAATCAAAAACGTTTACGTTTTTGGCGGTTTTTATTATTAGCGATACGGCGACTATTAATATATCTACGAGCGTAGGCAAACAATATGATTTTTAGCATCACGGCTGGGGAGTATGCTGCAGCACCTGTTTTATCATTATGATACCAAGCATCAAAACCTGATAAATCGAGATGATTATCAATAATATGCGCAAGCGCATATTCAAAAGTACCGGGAACAATTTGTACTGAAAAATCAATGGGAATGAATTTACTTTGGCAGGATAAATCGGGTTTGTAGTTCGCCATAACATTTTACTGTCAGTGAATAATATCTATTAGATCACGGAACAAGGTAAAAAAAAACAGGTTTAAAATAATAAAAGGGACATTGAAAATGTACCTTTTGGAGAAATTCTACAGCCTCAAAGCCTTACTAAGCGGCACGAAAGTGCTGGCTAAAATTGCGGGGAACAAGCGCTAACCAACTGTTTAGCGTCCGTTTGAATAACTTATAGTTCCCCTGTCATACTCAACCATAATAAAAGTACTACCTAAAAACAAGCTAATTGCAGAAACTAAAAACCACGGTTCATCATAAAAACCAATAAAAAGGCCAATAACTAATACCGCACAACCTAAGTCGATTGTGTATAGAGTAAACTGACTTATTTTAGGATAACGAGCCACAGACACTATTGCGACTATTAACGAAAACAGACCGACTAAAGTCACCACCGTAAGAAAGAATGATGGTAAATCTCAAAATGCACCGTGAGCAAAAAGAGCCAAACCAAATAAACACATACCTAACCAATGAATACTGGTTGGAATTACTAATGTGATGAGTACGACTTTCTTGAATTTGATGCTCATACTTCCTTGGGGCATTTAACGCCCCATTAAGATGCAAATAAAGGTTGGCTAAAATAAGCTAACGAAGTGAACAAAAGCTAACTGTTTTTTGTCCTTGTTTAATTTCTTATAGTTTTTACTTCCCGCTTAACTGAATAAATCTGATAGCCAGTCAAAAGTTAAAACTGTCGTAAAAACTTTTAGCCCGATTAAAGCTATAAATAGGAGTGATAGAGCTATTTTAACTTTAATACTTTGAATATTATTCCAAAATAGTAATTTAGCTTTAAACTCACTCTTTAACTCGTTGATAGAATCTTTCATATAAAGTCCCTATTATTCATGAATAGTTTTAATTTAAAACTAAAGTGCGATAACAACATAACGTCCACTTAAGCAGACAAAAATAGTTGGTTAGAATGTGTAAGAAGCGGAACCTAACCAACTGTTTTTTTTGTTCCGTTTTAAGTGCTTGCTAGGTGTTTTTACCAACCATGATTTTCAGGGTCTGTTTTCTCTCGAACTTCATCTGATAATTTGGACAGTAAAGTTTCATCTGCAAGCCCCTCGCTGCGAATAGCAATAAGTTGTACCAGCGCTTTAGAACGACTATGCCCATCGAAGAGTAGAGCCATTTTTTTATCACTATTTTGAAGTAATTTATACAATAAGAGGTATCTGTTATGAACATTAGATTTTTTATCAGAAATTACTTCTTGCGATTCTTTTAGCGCAAAAGTGCAGTACTTTTCAATAGCTTTATCCTTGATTTCTTTAAAAACTTTCCAATCTGATTCTTTCATATTGAATTCCTGCTGCCAAATTTCAATGAATACCTAAAGAGGCAAATTGTAGTTTGATAAAATGTGGAATGGAGTGAAAATAGCAAACTGTAAATTTTACCTCTTGAGCGCCTTATTATGTGTTTTATTCACCAAGCCAATTTAGCCTGGCATTTTGGTCAATTTTATTAAATTCAGACTCTGTCATCTTTCCACTAGCTAAATCGCCTTTAGCAGTCCGAATAATTTTTATATATTGAAATTCTGTTGCCGCAAGAATATATCCTAACTTTCTTTCCGTAATTTTACCGCTATGAAATTGGATCATCGCTAATTTTTTATTCCAAGACTGACCTTTTGGAGGATCAGGTAGTGAAAAATCAATCGAGAGCAATCTTTCATCTGATATTGTGTAACCTTTAGCAATTAAGTCCTTAGCGCATTCATATAACACATAATCAATAGAGTCTTGCAGGCCGTAGAAATGCCAATCAAAACCAGCATTACAACCACCTACTATTTTCCCTTCTTTATCACTAATATCGATTACTCTTTCAGCGCAACCTGAAAGAAAGAATAATAAGACTATAGTTTTAAATAAATTTTGATACATCGACTAACTCTTCATACCAACGCCCAAATAACAGGCGAAGTAATGGTTGGCTAAAATTGTGAGCGAAACGTAGCCAACGGTTACGTGTCCTTGTTAATTTTCTTATGGTGCTGGGTTAAGCCTCAACCTGCCTTTATTTTTTCTTTTGCTTTACGATATGTTTCTGCTGAACTCTTAGCTAAGGTGTGGGCTTTGTTAAAAGCATTGCTTGCTGTCGTTTCAATATTTGGCGTAACTCCTGTACCTTCCCAATTGGTTTGAGTGATAGGATTAATAGCACGACCTTTAGGAACATTAATACTAAAGTATTTATTTACTTTTATCGGTCCACCCGGGTTTGCACCACCGCCAGTACTTTCACCTACTATTGTTGCCCTTTTACGAGTCTTAAAGTTATAAGCAAACTCTTCAGCACCAGAAAAAGTATATTTACTTGTTAAAACAAATAACGGCACATCAGGCATACGTTTACCCGGTAATTCATCAAGAGTCCAAAACTCTTGAGTTCTATCCCCTTTCCTCCAATATAGACTATTTAAATGAGTCTTTTCACCAAAAAAGTAACTGCAAATATATTGCACCATTTCAGGTGAGCCTCCATCATTTTTTCGTAAATCAAAAATAATGGCATCTGTATTTTTAATAAGTTGTAATACACCATCAACTGTTGCTTTTGCTGAATCGAAACCACTAAAATATCGGAAATCAACATACCCTACATTACCTTCTAGTATTTTAATCTCTTTAAAGCCATAGTTCTCTAGTTGCTCCTGCTTTAAATATTCCAAATGCGGATTATTTGTTTGTTCTTGCTCTGAATAGGCTTTTTCAGGCTTGTTAACTCGAACTTCCATGTGTTTATCGTGGTTTATGTGTTGTAAATCTAAAGTTAATTTTGTTGCAAATTCATCAGCATTAATAATCTTATTATATTCTCCTGTTTTTAATTGCTTTTGAATATAAGTAGCATTTTTCTCTGCAACTTCAAGAAAAATGTAATTTTCAATAATGATCTGAGCAATACTTTCAACCACTTCTTTACGTTGTTCCGCATTTATTTCAAGATTTTTTGATTGAACAATCGAAGAAGATATTACGGTTGAAAGTAAAACTGATATTAATTTAAATAACCTAAGATGAGGTGTTGAGTAGAGCATGCAACTTCCTTATTAGATGGTGAGATATCAGGCACCATAACGCCACGTTAAGCAGCAAAAAATTGTTGGCTAAAATGGTGAACGGAGTGAAACAGCCAACTTTTATCTGTATTGAGTTGCTTGTTAAGTGCTAGAACTACCAACAACCTTATAGCCATTAGCTTCATGTTCGTTGACACATGCTTGAAATTTATTTTCTAATTTAATTTCATCAAACCAGCCAAGAGCATATGAATGACATTTAACTTTCATTTTTTCAGAATTAATTAATATAGCTTCTTTTTTTAACTCCGCAAAGCCTAGTGAATATGCTACCTCTACAAACTTTAAATTTACAAAGTATCCTACGATAACAACAGCTAAAACTAATATTAATTTCTTCAAAATAACTCCAAAACTTGATTATATAAATTACCAACGCCCGCTTAAGCGGAAAAATATAGTTGGTTATAATGTTGAACAGAGTAAAAATAGTCAACTGTATTTTCCATTTGAAGCGCTTGTTATGTTTTGACTAAACAGATGTTTCGTACGCTTTCGATAACCATTCGATAACTTCACTGTCAACGTCAGAGATATTATTTAGTTGTATTCTATGGGTACACATAGTGCCAAATGGCCCTGAACCTTCTAACCGCCCTTGCACTTTTACGTCTTTAAGTTTTAAACCCAAGTCTATTCTTGTTTTAGTTGCAGGCTTAATTAAAGCAAACTGTTTTTTTCTGATTAAACTTACACTTCCTTTTTTGGGTGTAATTACAACATCTTCACCGAAGTTTTTTATTACGAAGAGAAGCGTTTCATAAATAGGCTTAAGCGATTCTTTACCACTGTATTGATTTAAAACTAAATCTTCAGGAGGATTAGTCCTTTCTTTAGATAAAGTGACAATTGTATTTGCAAACCCATGTGTTACCCCATGATCTGTTTTTAAAAATTTCACAGCCATTGAATGCTTTTCAAAATTCTCTTTGTCCAAGATTTGAAGCCATTCTTCTAACTTTTTACCTGTTTTTTCAGACATATTTTCAATCATTTTTTGCAGCGATTTATCCATATACTCCACCTTTTAATTCAAAAAATAGACACAATGACCCCCCACAAGGTGCTAGCCTCTAAATGTGGGTTAGTTTTACAAACCAGAGCCATAATATATGTGTCAACATTATCAAACAGAGGCTAGCATGATAAAACATAACATACTTTTCATTGGCTTAGATACCCATAAAACATTTACTGAAGTCGCTTATATTGAAGACCAACGTGGCGCTAAATCAACTCATCTAGGTAAAATACTCAGTAATAAAGCCGCCTTTAAAAAACTCGCACGACAATTACAATCAAAATATCCAGATGCCACACTTCATTTTGTTTACGAAGCAGGTCCTTGTGGCTATTGGATTTACCGCTTTCTCACCAGCCTTAATCATTGTTGCTATGTCATCGCACCTTCTCTTATCCCTAAAAAACCAGGAGATAAAATCAAAACCGATAAACGTGATGCGCTCAAACTTGCAAAGCTGCTCAAGTCTGAAGACTTAACATCTATCTATGTCCCTGAGCCCGAAGATGAAGCCGTACGGGACTTATCTCGGGCACGAGAAACAGGCATGAAAGACTTAAAGGATGCTAAATATCAACTTAAAGCATTGTTGTTACGTAACAACATTAACAGCAAAATAAAAGATAACTGGTCATTACAACATTTGCGTTGGCTCGCTGAATTAGTATTACCTCATCCTTGTCAGCAAATTGTTTTGCAAGAAGCGGTTTTAACCATTACTGAACGACTAAAACGCTTAAAAAGGCTGGATAATGAATTAACACATCAAGTGAAAAACTGGCGGTTTTATCCTGTAGTTAAAGCGATACAGGCGCTCCGTGGTGTGAGGTTATTAGTCGCCACAGGAGTGATTGCCGAACTAGGTGACTTATCACGGTTCGACCATCCCAGAAAATTAATGAGTTACCTTGGTCTTGTACCAAGTGAACATTCAAGTGGCGATAAACGCCATTTAGGTGCTATTACCAAATGCGGTAACAGCCGTGCAAGACGACTACTGGTCGAAGGTGCACATTCGTATAAACACAACGCCAATATTTCAAAAGAAATGCAATTAAGACAAGAAGGCTTAAGCAAAGAAATTATTGATATGGCTTGGCAAGCTCAACTGAGGTTGTGCCGCCGCTATCAACGACTCATGCATAAAGGCAAACATCGTAATGTGGTCGTTACGGCCATCGCCAGAGAAATGATCGCTTATATTTGGGCTATTTCTCGCGAGGTAGTGCTACCAAAAATTGATGTGAAGCTAAGAATATCGAGAGTACCTGCATGAATAAAAGTTTTGAGTTAGCGCATGGGATCAAGCATCGGGTGTGGCACAATCACCGACGGCGTTAGGACGGCAATAGCCTAACGGCTATTGAACCGCGAACATAGACTGAAGACAGGTGCCACGACGAAATGAGTAAGGTAGGCGCTGCTAGCAAACAAGTTAGTAATCCACGAATATCAGCATGATAACCGACGAAATTACTTGCTTCATTCTATGCGTTAACTCACTTAATACTAAAAGTGAATACAATGGTTCTGAAATTAATGAACAAGGATCAGTGTATTTAACTTGACGTGGGGAGTCATACCAACGCCACCTTAAGCGGCAAAAAATTGTTAGCTAAAATAAGCGACCAAGGAGCAAATAGCCAGCTGTTATTTGTCCTGCTTGAATGGCTGATATTTTAAAATTTATAACCGATATCGAATGTTAAAGCCATCCCATTTTCTCGTTCTTTAGGTTTACCATTACTAAAAAACTCCATATGTTCATCTTGATTATAATAGCCAATTCCTGTGCCTAATACCCAGCCATCATTTTTAAAACCACTAAAATGATAATTATACGTTATAAATCCATATTCAGTATCCACACTAAAAAAACTTGTTAATTTTCCAACAGAAAAACCAACTGAATGATTTTCATTGTTTGAAAATGTAGATTGCATTCCAACAGATACACCTGGTAAACCAAGTGAAACAAAATATTTTTTATCATCTTCTTTAAAAGCAAATTGAGTTCCTATAATCCCGCTATATTGATACCCCCCTCCAACTGAAAACTCAAAATCACCTCCCCACGTGGATAAAGGCGTACAAGCTAATAAAATAATGGTTAAATTTTTAAGCATCTCCACTCCCATAGAATTTGAAATATAACGCTCATTTAAGGGGCTGATAATACTTTGCTATAATTGTGTAGCGAAACCGAGCAAACTGTCACAGTCCCGCTTTAAATTCTTGTTATGTGTATGAAAACCTAACTTTTATTTAGGCCAAGATCTAAATACGCGATAATATAACCGTACTCCTTGTCACTTAGCCTCTTATTTTTGTGTAATTCCTTAGCGTAATCAAAAGTCCAAGAGTTACCATTAGGTGATAAAGGTATACTTAAATCTATTTTTAATAAGGACTCATTGACAACTCGATGTCCCTTTTTTACAGCATTTTTAGCGCAATAACTTAAAATATACTCAACCGCATATTTATCGACTGATGGCTCCCAAGTATATTCAGTTTCGCACGCTATCTTATGCTCACCATCCGAAGTGATGTACTCAAGTTTTCCTCGAGTTTCGCAAGAAGCTAAAACGAGTACTAGTGATAATGAAAAGAACAGTCGCAATTTAATACTCACCTTGTGAAAAACATAGCGCCCATTTAAGAGGCAAAATATAGTTGGCTAAAATGTGAAGCGGAGCGGAACCAGCCATCTGTAATTTGTCCCACTTGAATAGCTTAGCTTTGAGGGCTAATAAGCATTGTCATACCTAGCCAAGAGAACCATAATATTTGGCCTAAGCCAAATATTTCTGTCAGTATTTCAGCAGGATAAATAGTGAGAATACCAACAGAACCAATAAATAGTCCTAAACAGTTTAACAATTTAGGTAGCTCAATAACTTTTAAGCCTACAACACTCAATAAAAGAACCCATAATCCTCCTACAACTTCGTTACCTCCCCCTAAACCTTCAACTATTGTATTAATAACTACCCAAAGAGTCATTGCTTGCTCTGCATTTTTGGCAGACAAATCGATTACAGCACCTAATCCTACATTTGCAATCATTCCACTTGCTATAACAAGGCCAACCCAAATAATACCGAAGACCGAAGCCATTTGTGATAAAACTGGAGCCTTGGTTTTCATCCGTTGATGGGTCGCTATAACTAATACCGCCAAAAAAAGACCAAAGGCGACATACATAGTGAAATTAACTATCGATAGAATTGTCTGATTATTAGTCAAAAAAATAAATTTTTGTGCATCATCAGCAGTTACAGGGTAATCCCAAAACGCCCCAAAAAAAATAAAAGCTGATATGTAAATGACGGCTTCAAAAAGTGCTGCAACGCCACCTATCTTTTGTAAGTTATTCACGACACTATCCTTGAAAAAATTTAAGTTAACACAATAGAATAGTTGTTAACTGCTTTACTATACAACAAAAGCTAACGCCCCATTGAGAGGCAAAAAATTGTTTGCTGAAATGTTTGAGGCACGAAAACAGCAAACTGTTATTTGTCCGTTTGAACGCCTAGTTAACAACTAGGACACAGCGATTTACGTACAACCCAAATTTATAACCATGTACTTGAGCATGGCGCTATAGTGTTCGAAGCCCTTTATCTGATTTGCTTTAGAGTATGATAATGATATTTAAATATCATTATCAGTACGTAGAGCATCAGCCCATAATTTCAACCATTGTTGAGCCTCTTTTTTCTCTGGAAAATCACGTTTACTATTAACCACTTCTAATAAGGTATTAAAAGCCTCTTTTTCTCGATTAAGCGCTTTGAGGGTTAACGCTAAATGATATTTAATTTCAATTTTAGAGTAATCTAGTGCAAGCGCTTGGCGAAATAGTGGCAGTGCTTTATCAAATTCTTGAGTATGATAATAAATCCAGCCAAGTGTATCGAGGGAATCAGGATGGTTTTTTGTAATAGCTAAAGACGCTAAACTATGCTTTTCTGCATCATCATACAAGGCTAAATTCAAAGCAGCAAACGCCGCATTATTATGCAATACGGCTTGTTGTGTATATTTGGTTAACAACAAAATATAAATATCGTAAGCTTTTTTCCACTGCTCATTAATCATATAAATTTCTGCTAGCGAAGAATTCATTAAAAAATTCATTGGCTCTTTGTTCAAATACTTTGTCAATAGCTGAGTTGCTTTGCTATTTCGTTTTTGTGCTTGATACACCAGACTTAAACCAACGACAATATTGTCATGATACTCATCTTGAGGTGTTGTTAATGCTAATGTCTTTTTATAACTCTTTTCGGCATTATCATATTGGCCAGACAAATAATAAGAATGCGCCAAAATCATCTGTAATTTAGTTGAATAACTTTCTAAAAAATCATTAGCAAGTTTAATCGCTTCAAGAGGTTTTTTCTGTTGATTCAAAAACTGACTTGCCGCCACTAACGGTATCTGCTTATTTTCAGACCAGGCGATAGACTTTTTATAGGCTTCAAGGGCATCATCTGGTTTATTATTTGCTTGGTAAAATTGGGCTATATAAAAATAGACCTTGCCTTTATCACCATCAAACTTTATAGCATTGTTGAAGCTTTGCAGTGCTTTGTCAAAATTGTTTTGTTGCTGATAGTAATTGCCTAGTAATACAAATAAATCAGCCGTTTTTTCATGATTCGATAAATAACTTTCTATTATTTCTATTGCTTCTACGGGTTCGCCTGCCGCCATGTAGCTAAAAGACAATTGTTTAAGTAAGTCTTTATTCTTGGGTTCTATATTATAAGCCTTCTTAAACCAAACGATTGACTCTTTAAACTGCCTGGTTTGAGTATAATTATTCCCTAAAGCGCTAATGAGTTCTTTATTATTTTCTTGTTTTAAAAGTGCTTGCTCTAATAATTCAAACGATGCTTTTATTTTGCCCATCCTAAGTAGGGTTTCTGCCAAACTAATCAGTGATTTAATGTGTAAAGCGTCAATACTAAGAGCATGTTCGAATGCTTGTTTTGCTTTATTATAATCACCCACTATTTGATAAATAAAACCGAGATGATGAAGGAACTCTTTATTATCTGGTTGTGCTTTAACTAATTTTTCAGCAAGCGCTACCGCTTTAGTCATTTGCCCTGACTTTACATAGGCTTGCACCAATAAAAAACTAATGGTTGACTGATACTCCGATGAAGCGTTGATTGAAAGCAAGGTATCTATGGCCTGTTGATACGCCCCCATATCAATACTATTTTTTGCTAACTGTTGCGAGGCAATCGATGAGTCAGGTAGTAATTCAATAACTTTTTGAAAGTAAAACTTTGCTTTCTCATATTGCTTAAGCTCAGAACTGACCAACCCTAAAAGAGAGATAACTTTAGGGTTATTTTCTTTTTGTAAATTGGCTTTATTCAATACTGACAATGCCGCGGTAAAGTTTTTCATGGCGATATGAATTGTCGCTGAGAAGGTCATTGCTTTAATATTCAAGCGATCAATATTTAAATAATTTTTAATATATTGATCAGCTGCTTCATAATTATTTTGCTGAAAAGCCACAACACTGGCCAAATAATAATAACTAGGGTTATTATCCAAGGTATCATTGTCAAGCGTTGACAATGATTCACTTAATTTTGAAAGTTTTTCCCTAGCATTTGAATTTTCGTCTTCTCTGGTTTCAATCATTGCTGATAAGAACATGGCCTTAGGTTCATAAGGGATAAGCTCAAGCACAGTTGCAATATCTTTTTTTGCGCTCTCGTATTCAATAAACTCTATATATAAACTAGCGCGTAAAATAAGTGCCTGAATATGATTAGGGTTTTCTAATAAAGCGTTATTTATAGCTTTAAAAGCAATATCTAATTCAGCTATATTTTGGTGGATACTCGCTTTTAATATCCAAGCATTCACTGGAGGGAAAAAACCACTGAGTACATCATCAACATATGTTTGTGCTTCATCATAGCGATAATAATTTAAAGCCACCTGCGCTAAACCTAATTTTGCATCGATATTAACCGCATTAAGTAATAACGCTTGCTGGTAATTTTCTGCTGACAATGATAACTGTCGCAAGCCTAGTTGTGCATGGCCTCTTAAAACAAAAATTTTGGCGGCGAGTATTTCATCTTGCACCTGTTTGTCTAGGTGATTGATGGTGTCATGGTATTTACCTTGTAGTAAATAAGCTTCCGCAAACAGCAAGAATGTTCGGTTTTTGTCTGCCCCTAAATTTTCAGCCAAATCGAGTTCAACTTCTGCAGTAGCCCCTTTGCCAAAAGCAATAAGTACCTCAGCCATTAAAAGCCTTGCCGCTAAATTATTGGGTTCTTTTTGGGTTAAGTTTTTAAGATGAATGAGCGCTTCATTATGGCGGTTATCTTTAAAAGCGATATTAGCTTGTTCAAGCACATTTTTATCATTCCCCTGAGCTACTTGCTGAAAAGTTATTAAAAATAAAAATAAAAATATTTTGGGTATAAAAACGTGACGCACCATTAACTTCTCAAACAATTTAAAAGACAAGGATGATTGTGCTTTTTATCAGTAAACATTTCAATAAAAACCATTATCTACTCGTTAATAAGATAAATATTGCGCTATAATATCTTCATGAAAAAGCAATTTATCAGCTTAAATTTATCAGCTTAACTATATTGCTTAACTATAATTCACTGTCAGGATATTTTACAACACTCTAGGGAAATAGGATAAAACTGGGCCTTAACGTCTGCATCATCTTGTTTTAAACATACATTTTTTTTACGGCTTAGTTATTGCATCGTAAAATAATATACAAAATTCATCATATAATTTGGAAGTTATGAATGACAATTTTCAGTTTTCTTAAAAATCACACAACAAAGCTATTAATAATATCATCACTAGCTTTAGTTTCATTTAATAGCTTTGCTGGCTATACCCAAGTATCTGCATTAATAACTGGGTATAATGAATGCAACTACTATGGAGACAATACTGAATCTAAATGCGTAATATCTGTGGTAGATGGTGCTAATGTTACACAGTATCTATCTAACATTATTGCCAAGTTTGAAATTATTGATGAAAATTCTAGTCAATCAATATTAGATAATTCCACATATACTGAATATGACCCATATAAGGACGACGTGGCAGAAGAGGATTGGGCGTTTTCTATTCCTGAAAATACAGAAGAAAACAAAACAGGTACTTGGACTTTCAACAAAGGCGTATATAAGTATCCGGATATACGTTTTTGGGTAGCAAAAGCAAGTAATGACTTTCGCTTGCATTGGCGAATTGAAGATAATAGTGTCAATAACTCTATTTGTGACGCTGGTAATGATGCTACAGATGGCACAAACTTAAATTATGCCTGTATGAACTTAGCTGCATCAGTAACCAGTGGCGATTGGGTTACTCCCCCTAAGGATAACAATGGAAAGAATTTTGGCTTGTCACACATTACCTTTTTTGGTGGCTTATGTGACAAAGTGGCTGGCTGTGCAGACGACTCAACTACTTCTGTACCAGAGCCTGCTAGTTTAGCAATTTTAGCTCTAGGTTTATTAGGATTAGGTGCTCGTCGTAAGCAACGAATTAAAACAAAAATCTCTACTAGTAACTAATTAACGTTAGTTATTAAACCATTAGTACTAACTTGCCGATATTACCATTCTCCAACATACGTTGATGGGCTTTATCGGTATTTTCCCATGAATAGCAAGTATCAATTACCGGTAATAACTGCCCTGCGCAAAGTAACTTGCCAAAGTCTTCTTTAAAGTTAGCCACTAATTCAGCTTTATAATCATTGCTCCTGTTTCGTAATGTTGAAGCTGTAATAGTGACTCGCTTTGAAAGCATCTTACCTATGTCAATTTTTTCGCAATAGCGGCCTTGTAAAATAGACAGAATAACAATGTGACCATCCACTGCTGCGACATTGATATTTCTCTGTAAGTAATCTCCGCCCACCACATCAATAATGACATCAAAGCCATCGTGAACGTTTGCTTTTTTCCATTGTTCAAAAGAATTTTGATGGTAGTTAATCGCAACATCTGCACCTAATTTTAAACACGCTTGGCATTTTTCTTCACTGCCAGCGGTCACAACAACAAAACAGTCTTTTGCTTTGGCAAGTGTAATAGCAGCACAGCCAACACCACTGGCACCAGCATGTATCAACACTGATTGTTTAGGTTGTAACTGGGCAATTGAGAATAGACTTTGGTAGGCCGTTAGAAACGTTTCTGCACAAGCTGCACCTTGTTCAAAAGTAAAGGTAGCAGGCAGATAAAATAACTGGCTAGACTTTATAACAACATATTCTGCGTAACCACCGCCAGCAACTAAACCAAAAACTTTGTCATTAATTTTCCAGTTATTTACCTCCCTACCACAAGCAACAATTTCACCACAAACCTCCAGTCCTAAAATAGTAGACTCGCCTTTAGGGGCTGGATAATTTCCTTGTCGCTGTAAAATATCGGCTCGGTTAACGCCAATAGCTTTTACACGAATTAAGCATTCATCTACCGAAAACTCAGGTATGGGTGTTTCAGCAAAAGTTAATTGCTCATCGGTTGTAACGTTAATATATTTCAAGAAAACCTCTAAATTGTAACCGCTTGTTCGTTTACGGGTAATTATCTAAACAGTAGATTAGCTAATCGCGAAAAAGTTATGTTGTTGCCATTTAACTTGTTTTTTCTCCATACTTACCACTTCAGCTTCTGGTGGTCCGTACGCCAGCCATGCTAACATTTTATCTACGTCTTTTTCTTCACCGCATATTAAAATTTCTACATCCCCATCATCCAAATTTTTTGCATAACCACTTAAACCATAATCAATAGCGACTTGTTGGCTAGACGCACGAAAATAAACCCCTTGTACTTTTCCGCTAACATGGGCGATATAACTAACATTCATACTTATTGTTCCTTAACGTAGACTGAAATAACTTAACGTGAAGATTGCACCCGAGCTTGGCATTGACTACACTCTGCGCAATTTCATTTACCAATTCATTAAGTATAGTCACATGTCAGCAAGAATTTATTTAAAAGTAAGCCGAGAGAAGTCTTTATTACGAAAACATCCTTGGATATTTTCTCAAGCGATTAATAAAATCAAGGGAAATCCGATGTTAGGCGATACCGTTGATGTCTTTGATCACAAGGAAAAATGGCTTGCTCGCGGTGCTTACTCGCCAGAATCACAGATTCGAGTTAGAGTTTGGAGCTTTAATGAAAATGAAGAAATTGACAGTGAATTTTTTCGTAAAAAATTAATAAGTGCTCAATCTAGACGTGAATGGTTTATCGAACAAGGCGGTTTAACCGGTTATCGTTTAATTGCTGGTGAATCTGACGGTTTACCCGGTATAACTATTGATAAATACGATAACTTAATTGTTTGCCAACTATTAAGTGCCGGTGCCGACTTTCAACGTTATACCTTAGTTGAAGTGATTAAAGAGCTCTATCCTCAATGTAGCATCTACGAACGCTCTGATGTTGACGTACGTAAAAAAGAAGGATTAGAGCCAATCACAGGTTGGTTAACAGAGCCACTTGAGTCAACCGCATGTGTGATTAAAGAGCATGGTTTATCGATTAATGTTGATATCGCAAAAGGCCATAAAACAGGTTTTTATTTAGATCAACGTGATTCTCGTGTGACTGCAGGTCGATATGCTAAAAATAAATCAGTCCTTAATTGTTTTTCTTATACCGGAACATTCGCCTTACATTGTGCAGCAAATGACGCTAAAGAAGTCATCAATGTTGATGTTTCTCAATCGGCACTCGACTTAGCCGAAGAAAATATTGCCCTTAATAACCTGCAAGACAAGAATGTTTCTTTTGTTAAAGCCGATGTATTTAAGTTACTCAGACAATATCGCGAAGAAAAACGTCAGTTTGATATGATAATTTTAGACCCACCTAAATTTGTTGAATCAAAAGCACAACTAACCGGTGCATGTCGTGGTTACAAAGACATTAATATGCTTGCTATGCAATTACTCAAGCCAAACGGTATATTACTGACCTTTTCTTGCTCTGGTTTAATGGAAGCAAGCCTATTTCAAAAAGTAGTTGCTGATGCCGCTCTTGATGCTCGTCGCGAGGTGCACTTTGTTGAGCGCTTGCAACAAGCTGGTGATCATCCAATATCGAGTAACTACCCTGAAGGTTATTATTTGAAAGGCTTAGTCTGCCAAGTAAGTTAGTTCACTTTTTGTGACTGTCTTAAAATAAAAAACGAGCACTTAGTGCTCGTTTTTTATGAGTTTTTTTATTGCCTAGTTAAGGCTCAGTCTTTAATCTATTTCGGCAATATTAATTCCAATTAAAAAGCACTCTTCACCCTCTTCGGTGACGCGTACTATTTTCCCTGAAACTTCCAACGGTTGAACATTGCTGCTCGCAGACCGCACACTAACTTTAACATGGGTATTAAGCTCTAAAGGATGCGTCATTTCAATTGCCATACCCGTCGCACTTAAGTCTCGACAAGTCGCTAATATTTGACTGTTCGCTTCATCGTCGATAATGGTCACGGTTACATCACTATTTAACATCATCCGATAGAAATCTCGTTTATCATCAAAGTTAACCATTACTACTCCATATTATTATTTAAATTTTTATTGTCTCTTTTATACCCATTGTAGTGTTTAGTGTCAAATTTCAAACTTAAATTGTTGATAAAATCGACTTAATCTGCTGAAATTTCTTTCAAATGATTTAAAATTCGCTTTGCAGAGACCGGATAAGCTGTCTTTAAATTTTGCGCAAATATCGAAACACGAAATTCTTCTATCATCCAGCGCACCGCTAAAATGTCACCAGCAATAGGCTTGCCTTTGCTCTGTTTGGCAAGCAACGCTAAATAAACATCATTTACTTTCGCAACCTCTAACATTTTCAATCGGTCTTGATTGGGATCAACCGGCAGCTTTTCCATTCGTCTTAACATCGCTTGTAAGTAACGCGCAATATCTTCTAATCGTTGATGACCAGAAGCGGTCACAAAACCTTTGAACACCAGTAAGCCAAGTTGTTCTTTAATGTCGGCTTGTGCTTGAATAACCTCTAAAGACATTCGACCCTTTAGTTTTTTCCCTATTTCATGGGTTAAGGTTAATACTTTTTCTACTTTTAACGCTGACACGAGCACACAGTCGGCAAGTTCAGCACGAACATGGTCTTTAGCTTTTTCAAAATCATTTTGGTTACGTGGTATGTCGCCGTGCTCTTTCACCAAGTGTTGACAAGCAGCAAGTATACAATCGTCTAATAAATCAGGTATTGAACCAAAAGGGTTAAAATATAGGCTTAACTTAGCCTTATTAGGCAATTTTTGTTGTAGATATTTAACTGGAGAAGGGATGTTTAATAAAATTAAACGACTCACGCCATTAACCATCGCTTGCTCAGCAAGACTTTCTTGTTCAAATAATTCTATAGCAACCGTTTTATTTTTATCTACTAAGGCTGGAAAAGCTTTTATGGTGATATTAGCAATATTTTTTTCATAGCCTTTGGGAATGTTGTTAAAATCCCAGCTAGTAATTTGTTCACGTTCTATTCCTTTATCAGCCACTTTCTTAATTGATGCTTTTACTTTTCCTTGCAAAGACGCTTTTAACTGTTCAAGCTTACGGCTTTGATTAATAAGCACACCTTTTTCGTCAATCACCTTAAAATTCATCGTTAGGTGAATGGGCAACTCAACATCTTGCCAAATATCTTCGGGTAAACGCACACCCGTCATTCTTAATAAATGTTTTTCAACAGCGGCAACTAACTTACCGTCCCCCTCACTAATCGCTGACAAACAAGCTTCTGCGTAGTTAGGAGCCGGCACAAAATTTCGTCGTGAAGATTTAGGTAAGCCTTTGATCAAGGCAATAATAAGTTCTAGTCGCAACGCTGGAATTAACCAATCAAAATCACGATTTTCAATTTGATTTAAAATACCGACAGGAATATGTAAGCTTATCCCATCATCTATATCACCAGGGGTAAAATGATAACTTAACGGCAAGGTTAAATTACCTTGATGCCAAACATCAGGATAATCTTTGGCCGATAATACTTTAGCCGTTTCGTTTAATAAAAAAGCTTCGGTAAAATTAAGTAACTGAGCATTTTTTTGTTTAGACTTTTTCCACCACGACAAAAAGCTACGTTGGCAAATAATGGTTTCTGGCAACTTTTCATCATAGAACTCAACTAAACGTTCTTCATCTACTAAAAAGTCTTTACGGCGAGCTTTTTGCTCTAACTTCTCAATGCTCGCAACTAGTTGGTGATTTTGCTGATAGAATTTTTCATTAAGGGTACTATCACCATTGACTAATGCTTCACGAATAAATATCTCACGGCAGGTATGCGGTTCAATATGATTGAAGCTGATCTTTCTTTTCGCAACTATGGTCAGGCCATATAGCATCACTTGTTCAAAAGCCATTACCGCACCTTGCTTTTTCTCCCAGTGCGGTTCGCTATAATTGCGCTTAATAAGATGTTCAGCTAAAGGCTCTATCCATTGTGGGTCTATCTTTGCGACCATACGGGCAAACAAACGGCTGGTTTCAACCAATTCAGTTGCCATTATCCACTTAGGTGATTTCTTTGCGACACCCGACCCCGGAAATATGAAGAATCGGCTATTGCGTGCACCTTTATATTCTCTGTTTTCGTCAAGTTGCCCTAAATGACTGAGTAAACCTGACAGAATAGCTTGGTGAATAATATTGTTATTATTACTTTCTACTGGCTCAGTTTTTTTACTTACATCGCTATTATTAGCATCTAACGATGGCGGAGTATATTCAACTCCGCTCATTGGAATGTTTAAATCGCGCAGTGTATGTTTAAGCTGACTAAAAATATCTTGCCATTCACGAATACGCATATAAGCTAAAAACTCTTTTTTACACATATTTCGAAATTGGTTATTAGTCAGCGCTTTTTGTTGCTGTTGAATGTAGTGCCACAAATTAAGCAAGCTAATAAAGTCAGACTCTTTGTCTTTAAAGCGATTATGCTTTTCATCTGCCGCTTGCTGTTTTTCATGGGGACGTTCACGCGGATCTTGAATACTTACCGCACTAACAATAATAAAAATTTGCTCAATGCAGCCCAAATCAATAGCAGACAGAATCATTTTTGATAAACGTGGGTCGGTGGGGAATTTTGCTAACATCCGCCCCGCTTTGGTTAATACCACTTTGTTTTGCTGTTTTTCTATCGCCGCTAATTCTTCAAGCAATGAAACACCGTCATTAATATTACGACTGTCCGGTGGCTGAACAAAAGGAAAATCACTGATTTCGCCGAGATCAAGCGCCAGCATTTGTAAAATAACTGTCGCTAAATTAGTACGCAATATTTCAGGATCAGTAAATTCAGGGCGACCAAGAAAGTCCTCTTCACTGTATAAACGTAAACATACACCCGCTGAAACACGACCACAACGCCCTGCTCTTTGATTAGCACTGGCTTGAGAAATAGCTTCTATAGGTAAACGCTGTACTTTAGTGCGGTAACTATAACGAGAAATACGTGCGGTGCCCGGGTCAATAACATATTTGATACCTGGTACGGTTAAGCTGGTTTCTGCAACGTTAGTGGCAAGCACAATATTACGGCCACTGTGTGGTTTAAAAATTCTATTTTGTTCTTGTACCGTTAACCGTGAATATAAAGGCAACACTTGGGTGTGTCTTAAATTTGCTCTTTCTAAGGCTAATGCGGCGTCTCGTATTTCGCGCTCGCCATTAAGAAAAATAAGAATGTCGCCTTGGCTAATATGGCCAAGTTCGTCAACAGCTTGCAAAATACCACTAATGATATCGCTACTACTTACTTCTTCTGTTTCATCATTATTGTCGCCATTAAGCGGACGATAAAGGATTTCAACAGGGAATGTTCGCCCCGAGACTTCAATAATAGGCGCGGGTTTGCCGTCTGCTGAAGCAAAATGCTGTGAAAATCTTTCTGGGTCGATGGTTGCCGAAGTAATAATGATTTTTAAATCAGGACGTTTAGGTAATATTTCGCGCAAATACCCCAATAAAAAGTCTATATTTAAACTACGTTCATGCGCTTCATCAATAATAATCGTATCGTATTTTCGCAGTAAACGGTCATGTTGCATTTCTGCCAATAAAATACCGTCGGTCATTAATTTTATATAGCTATTTTCACTCACTAAGTCATTAAAACGGACTTTATAACCAACCGCGTCGCCTAATGTTGTCGATAATTCATCAGCGATACGTGTAGCAACTGTTCGCGCCGCAATACGACGTGGCTGAGTATGACCAATCATGCCGTCGATACCACGACCTAAAGCAAGACATATTTTTGGAATTTGAGTCGTTTTGCCCGAGCCTGTTTCACCCGCAATAATAATCACTTGGTTTTCAGTTATCGCTTTAGCGATAACGTCAGAATTTTGTGATACCGGCAAATCTTCTGGATAGGTGATTTTTGGAACATTCTGAATTTTACGCTGCTTTTTTTCGATTGACTCATCAATATGGGCAGAAATTTGACTGAGTGATTTTTGCTTTTTGTCACTATCAGTGATTTTCTTACTCGACATTAAGCGCTTTTTCAAACGAATCTGATCAGATTTAAAACACAATCCAAGGCGGCTAAAAAGCTTATCAATGTTAATAACTTGGCTGCGCTGAGATTCAGAAGAGGTAGTAATAGATTTTTCAGAAGACAAGGTTGACCCAAACAAAATAGCAAAAAATAATTTTACCAGCTTTATTAAGTCTGTACCACTTCAATCAAGTGGTACAAATAGACAGTATGAAATTAACTCAGCTGACTAAGGTTTAAAGGTACTTCGAGTATATTGATCAATACCGTATAGAACATCATTACGACATATAGTACCCAGTAAAATACCATCTTCGTCTACCACTGGATAAACTTTAGGTTTATTCTGTAACATGCTTTGCGCAAGTTCTATGACACTGTCAGAGGGTTTAACTGATAATACTTCTTTGCGCATCAATGCGGCAACATCACTCACATGTTCATTATGATAAATCGTCTGTAGCATTGTTGCTAAAACATCACTTTCAGAGAGAAAACCAATAACACGATTATTACCATCGATCACTGGACCACCAATTTGCTTTGTTTTTAAAAAGCGCAATGCCGCCTCTTCAACCACCATTTCTGAAGTAAAAGTAACTGGATAGTGGTTCATATAGTCTTTTACTTGGATACTCAACATAGTTATTACCTCACTAAAATCAAAAATAAAATGCCCAACTAATAACAGTAACTGTAGACGCTTTTATTTAATAAATCATGAATTTAGTGAAAATAATTTTTTTATTTTTAATAAACATAGCTTGATTAAAGTAAAGACAGTAAAACGGGATCCGGAGAATTTTTTATGGTGTTTGTTAAAGCATGATAGGAAAGCGAAAATTGTTTTCGTAAATGTGATTTTAAATGAGGTTTTACCGCGTTAGGTCTTATCGCTTTAAGCAAACAAAATAGCGCTAAAGCATGCACTGTTTCATTTTCTGGCAATGCCGACTGACGGTTTGCATTAGGATTATTACACGAGCCACAGCCGCCTCTAAATTGATAAGCTGTGTTACTAAATATAATACCAAAGCCCATAAAACAAGCGATTACATCAACGGCTTGAGGAATAAACTCTTTGCCACCTGGTGGTAAACTAGCTTGTTGGACAATTAGGATATTCGCAAGGTTTTGTACAATCGACGAAATAAGATCTTGTGGCTGATTAACTTGATTTTCGCCATAAGAAAGCATAATCGGCTGTTGTTGGAGCTTCGCTGTATCTTCTTCACTTAATTTAGCAAAGGGCGTATTGTCACCACGACAATGGTCAACCATATTAAACGGTGGAATGGTTATTTGCTGAGTACCCGCAAAAAACTGCTCTGGTGTGATCAATATAATGGGCCACTGCTGCATACCAGCATAGGTGGTTGTTTGTTTAAAAATACTCAGTGCCATTTCATGAACACTAGTTACACTACCTTGATAAAATTGATTATTAGGTAATACAAGCTGACTATTGTTTTTAAACTCTGCAACATCAAAATGTGTAAGCGCCCAAGAAAAAGTATCGAGGATCCATTGATGACTGTCTTGATCAATGGCATCACTTACATCAATTTTACTCGCCGGTTTTATGATATTTAATAGTTTAGCTAGCATAATCAATAATTACTCAGTAAGTTGCGGTTCATCAGTTGTTTGAACCGCCGCTTCTTTTCCTTCTAAAAGTGCTCGTTCAGCTTTTGAAACATAACGGGGCTTGTTGCTGGTATGTAATTTAGCATTGGCTTTTTTCTGCTTACTTTTTAACGCGGCATTTATTTTTTTCTTACGATTCATTTTATTTTTCTATATTTAAATTTATAAAGCGTTATTTAAACGCACAGACCCTATCATTAAAATAGGCATTTATTACTTAAGTAATGGATGGTCTTCGGGTAATTGCTTTGCTATCCACATTGCTAATCGGTGTTTCATACTAAGCAAGTCTTCACCATCAGCAGGCGAAGCTTGAATAAGCTTGTCGTTAACCAATAGACGGTACAAGCTTTCAACCTTGTCTTTTGAAGCATTGGTGGCAGAAAAACCATTATAACCTCGGTTCATCGCATATTTTTCGCCAACTTCAATCGCTTTTTTTAATAAAGCGGTTTCATTCTTTAACTTTTTAGGTTTTTTCATTGGGCTTCTTTTATTGTGGCTTCACATCAAAGTAAAAGGCATTTAATTTACTGCCATCAAGGTCGATTCGTTATTTATAGCTTGAAAGTAACACTTTGGTAAACTGCTCGGTAGTAATTTCTTTTCCATGTTGAGTGATTAATCCCTCAACATGAGTAATATCAGCCTCTAACGACGACATAGTCAGTGTATTGTCATCTAATAAATAAAGTTGCTTTAGGCTAGCATAATAAAATTTCAAAATAATTAAGGCATTTTCATCACCATTAACACTCGCTTGTTTAATTTTTTTCAAACGACGATAAATAATATTTTGCGTTTGCTTAAGTTGCCAAACATAATAAATTTCATTAAAAAATGGGGTGTTTTTTAATTGTCTTAGTATCCCAGCACACGTTAACAATGCCAGAATAACGCCTAAAAAGTTATACCGAAAATTACTGGTTTGCTGGCCCGACTCTATCGCGGTATTCATACTCGCTTGAGCTATGGTATCAAGCGCTAAGGGCTCTGCAAATACCGCAATCAATATACCACCAAAAGCAATGGCTAATATTGCGAAGGTAACAATAAAACCAACAATCACTTGATTAAGCTTACTGCGATAAGCTTTTTTATCTATGTCTTTTAACGTCATGGTACAACTTATTAATGGGTTACTAAAATTAAAACGTTATTCTAACGTAATTTCTTTCAGTAAACCCTATTCTCTAGCTTTATTTTTTATAGAGGTCGACACCTGAATAGCGTGTTGTTTTTGTCGTGACTCCTTGTCGCCAAACATTCGCTAAGGTAGCTATACTCAGTTTTTTCTTAGCCCGAGTAATAGCGGTATACATTAATTCCCTAGAAAGTAATTTATTATCAGTTTGTTCCGGTAATACCATCACAACATGCTCGAACTCACTGCCTTGAGTTTTATGAATGGTCATCGCATAAACGGTTTCATGCTGAGGTAAACGCGCCGGATTCACCCACTTATATTCATTGTTTGCTTGCTCAAAAACAGCCATTAAATGGCCCGACTCATTTTTCCACAATAAACCAATATCGCCGTTGTATAAACCTAGTGAATAATTATTAACATTGATCATAATAGGTTGCCCGCAATAGCGAGTCTCAAAAGCATTAATATCACCGCGTTTAATCAGTATATTTTGTACTTGTTCGTTTAACGACTCAACCCCCTGCTCACCAACACGTGTTGCGCATAAGATACGAAATTTTTGTAATTGTTTAAAGGCAGCAGACACTGTTTTTTGCGCGAAAATGGGCGCGTAATACTCACTAACGAATGCCGCTAACCAAGAACTGGCTTTACCTTCGAGTAAGCATAAGGTATTCCCAGACTGAGGCACGTCTTGGTGATTATTATCTATGACTGGTTTTTCTGTTAATAATTGCCAACTTTCGCTAAAGCGGCCATTAATAACATGGCTCGCTATTTTTCCGATCCCTCCTTCACCATCAAAACGTCTGCTTTTGTCTAGAAACACCACGTGATCTGCGGCTAGGGTCAAGCCTGATGATTTTGGCGACTTTTTCCACTGAGGTAAATTTACACATTGGCTAACTTGGCTTAAATATTGATGATTCTCAGGGCTGTAGCCACGATGTGGCTTAGGTGCTAAATCGTTCAGTACGCTACCAGCAGCAACGGACGGCAGTTGATCAGCGTCGCCTAAAAGTATAATTTGGCAATGGCTAGGTAAAGCTCTAAAAACTCTTACCATTAACGCCAAATCGACCATTGACACTTCGTCAATTAACAGCACATCAATATTCAGTAAATTGTCTTGGTGATGGCGAAAGTTAACACTGTTAGGAATAACACCTAAGAGTCGATGCAGCGTTTGTGCCTCTTGCGGTATTTTTGATAAAACCGCTGCGCTTATTTGTCCTGTAAATCCTTGTAAAGCATTAGTAACTGATTCAGATAAACGCTGAGCCGCCTTACCCGTTGGCGCTACCAAGGCTATCTTTAAATCTGCATTGGGCTTTTCATTTGAGCTTGAACTTGAACTTGAGTTTAACATCACCAAAGCTGCTAACAACTTAGTCACCGTATAGGTTTTACCTGTACCTGGCCCGCCAGCAATAATACTGAATTTTTTATTAATGGCATTGGCGACCGCAACCATTTGCCAATCTATTTCATCGTTATCATCTGCTGACTGTTGCTCTGGAAAGAGTGTTGCTAAGCAGCTTTTAATATCAACGGCGTCAAATGTTTGTACATTTGAATCCTTGGCTTGAGCACTTTTTGCTGAAATAAAAGTCAGTAGCTCTTGCTCAAAATGGTAATAACGACGTAGATACAGATTATTTTCATAAAAAACAATCGCGTGGTTATCATCAGCCATAATAGACAAGTGTTCACATAAACTGACTAACTGTGGTTGCTCGGCAAAGGTAAAGCCGTTATGAGTAACAATACCTTGTTTATCACAGCTATACCCAAAGCGCGTACTCGCGATAGTGGCTAAAGGTAAACAACTATGCCCTGCCCTAAGGCTTTCACTGAGGGCAAGCAGTAAGTGAAAAAGTTGTTGGTTGTCATTATTATTATGCTTATCGCGATTAACTAAGCTTTGTTGAATTTCTTTTGCAAAAAAGTAATCAACCGCTTCAATATTATTAAGCTGCTGTTGAGCATGGTTAAACTGCTTATATAACACTGCCATATGCTTATTCAACTCCTAAAAACAATTGATCAAGTGCGGCAAGTTCGTGCGCCTCGATTTTTCGATAGTAGACACCACAATTAATGTGTTCAACTTGGTCGGTCATACCGCGTAAATATAAATAGTAAGTACCGCCAAAGTGCTGTTCTACATCGTAATTATCTAAGCTGTGACTTAAATAACGGTGTAAGGCTAACGCATAGATCAGGTATTGTAAGTCATAGTGATTTTTTTCAATATTCTCTTTCATTGCTTGCTGGTTATAGTCACTAAAATCATTACCTAAGTGGCTGGACTTATAATCACAGATATAATATTTATTATTATGCTCAAAAATCAAATCAATAAAGCCGTGCATCATACCTTTTAGCTGCTGGTATGCCGGTAAGCGAACAATTGATTGCTGTGTTGATTGACTGTGCGTATTACGATGTTTTGACAATATCTGCGTTAATTTATCAGTACTCGCTGAGCACATTGGATAATAAAACTCACTTTCTCGCAGTGTTTTTGTTTGCTTCAAGTCAGCTAAGCTAAAGGGCTCGCTATTATCAATATCTAATGCGCTATCACCCAATGGCGAATTAATCATTTGCGCTAACCAACTCTGCAGATCTTCAGCTTGATAACCCGCGGTTAGTTCTCCATACTTTTGCAAGGGCCAATGCATAGCTTCTTGCCAGTCGGGGGCATTAAAATCGGTATGTTCTAAAATATCATGCAATAAATTACCCGTATGAGCCCCTTTTGCTAAATTAAAGCGTAATAAACTACTCGCTTGCATTGCACTAGACTGAAGGTCAGTCATGCTATTTTTTTCGAGTGGGTTATCACGATCAGGCGAAGAGACACCGCCGTGACGTAAATTTCGACTTAAGGCTGAAAATGAACTTAGCCACCAATCGCGTTCTATTTTACCGTTAAATTGAGCAACTTGGCCGGTTTTATCACTAACTTCAGCTAATGGCGCTTGTTGAGCAATAAGCTCACTGGCGTTTTCTAATGATGATAGGGTCACTAAACTGATGTTGTTAGGTTCATCATTAACAAGCTGGCGTAAGTTTTCTTCTATATCTTGCTGACTTTGCCACTTCAATGCCCTGCCCAATGGCGAATGCTCGGCTTTATCAAAAGCGGTTGTTAAGATATAACAACGTTTTTCTGCTCGGGTTACCGCAACATATAATAGCCGAATCGCTTCAGCGTAAGCCTCATTAGCCATTGACTCCTTAGCATGGTCAGAGCCGTCTAAACTTAATTTGAGCTGGTGGTTTTCATCATGATACTCAATAAAGGTCACCGAGCTTGCACCGAACTTAAGTGGGTCTTTATGACGGGTGGCAAAAGGAACAAACACCACCGGGTATTCTAAACCTTTTGAGCCATGCTGGGTAATAATGCGTATTAAATTATCATCACTTTCTAAACGTAACTCGGCTTCAATTTCAGGGTCGTCAACCCGACTTTGTTGTTCAAGCCAATAAAGTAATTCTTGTGGTTGACGGTGGCGTTGACTGGCTGTTTGCAGTATTTCAAATAAATGCAATAAATTGGTTAAAATGCGATCTTGGTTTTCATCGGCGATACAAAAATGATCATGCATTAATTTTAATGCCATCGAAATAAAACCTTTATACAACCATTCATTACGTAGTTGCTCAAAATCAAATTTCAATGCTTGCCAAGCAAGTTCATTTTCTTGTAATTCACGATATTTTTCAGGATGATAGTCGAGTAAATCACAGGCAACGGCAGCACTAAAGTAGCGTTCATTTTCAACAAACAAGATGCCTTTTAGCAGCTGTGTCAATTGCTCTGTTTGCTCACTTTTCATTAAGTTAGCGCGATTACTCATAAAGACTGACGCTAAATTAGCCTGTTCTAATGCTTGTTTTATATCACGTGCTTCAGCGCCATCACGCACTAAAATAGCAATATCTTTTGAGCTTAATTTATCGTTATTTTCGTTTGTAGGCGCGGCAAGTAAATTGATAATTTCATTGGCACACCAAGTGGCCATCACTGGGCGAAAACTTTGAGCAACCGATTTTTTTGCTTCTTCATCAACAAAATGCACAAATTGTAAGGCGTTATCGGTAACTGTTTTATATTTAATAAGTGCTGGCGGTGAAGCTTTTACCGGAATATAGGGAATATCGTAACCAAACACCCGACTATTCCCTTGAGTAACATCAACTTTATCAGTGATCGCTTCGCCGTAAAATAAGCGGTTATAGCCAGCGATCATCGCTGGTGTTGACCGCCAATTCGTATCCATTAACCACTGGTGGTCACAATCTTTTCGGGCAGATAAATATGCAAAAACATCGCCCCCTCGAAAACCATAAATCGCTTGTTTGGGGTCGCCTATCATGTATAAAGCAGCCGTACTTTGATGATAATATATGGCTTCTAGTATCGAAAATTGTAAGGGATCGGTATCTTGGAATTCATCGACTAACGCCACCGGATATTGTTCAAATAGGGTTTGTGCTAGGACTTGTGCGTTATTGCTTTTCGCTTGTAAGCAATTGGCCAAGGTTGAAATAAGATCGTCAAAACTTAAAATATTGGCGGTGCTTTTTTGTTCTGTGATATTGGCGCGTATTTGATAAATACCTTCGCGGACAATAACCAGTGCCTTGGCTTTTTCAATCTTTTTAGCCAGGGACTTCAATTCAGCTTTAACCATTTTTACGGGTTCAAATACCGCTAACAGTTCAATTTTACCTACCGAGCGCGCGTAACGCTTGCCATCAATAAAACCATCTGGCATTTTTTCATCCGCAACGCGCAGATCTTTAGCAAGTCGATTTAACCATTGAATTAATGAGTCAAGCTCTTGTTGACGTTTTTCACGTTCACTGCCTTTTTTAACATCAATAAGGTACTGAGTTAGCAGTGGTATGTTGTTCTCGAGGTTATAAACCGCTTGCTGTACTAATTCGGTAAATAACTGCTCTATTGCAGCAACATTGACGACATCAAGCGCATTATGTTTACTAATGGCTTTAGAAAATTGGCTAAGAAAGTTTAACGGATTTGGCCAAAACTGCATCACTTGCTTAAAGTGTTCAGGACTATCTTTTGCCAATACTCGATACCAATCTTGGCAAGCTTGTAGCACTAAATCTTGGCAATTAGTTTCCATTTGCGCGTTAAAGGCGACACCACTAGCAAAAGCATGTTGGCTTAACACCCGTTTACAAAAACCATGTATAGTTAATATTGCCGCTTCATCTAAATATAACAATGCTTGGCGCAAACGTATCTTTGCCGACTTTTCATCAATGTGCTGACTTATCGCGCTAAAGAACTCATCGCTGACAATTAACTCGTCCCAATGGTTAAGCGCTTGGCGAATAAAACTATCAATACGGCCACGTAGCTCCTCGGTCGCATCTTTGGTAAAAGTCATAACCAGTATTTGTTCAACGGGCAATTGCTTTTCGAGTAATAGCCGTAAATACAAGCGGGTGATATTAAAGGTTTTACCGGTACCTGCACTGGCTTCAATTAAGTGCTTACCCTGCAACGGGATCTGGTGAGCAATAAGATTATTCATCTTCATTTTATTTGCTCCTGAGCTTGCCACATCGGTTGATAAAGTGCGGTGAATGTTGATTGGTACTCGGAAAATTCAGGACATTGCTGCCAGAAATAATGCATATAAGGGTCTTGTCCTAGGGGTTTTACCACGCTAAGCATGCTGCCACTGTCAGACCATAGTTTTTCAAAGCTACTTTGCGCAAAGGCTTTAGCTTTAAAGAATTTTTCAATCAATTCAGTATTAAGTAATAAAGCTTGCTGTTGCCCTTTAAGATAGGTCTCAACAATAAAAGCGAGTTGTGCCTGGGCATTGTCTATTTTACTAAAACGGTACTGTGTTGGTTTTTGATTTTTAGTATCAAAATAAAAACCTTTAGTGACATTCACCTGCGCAAGCATATTTTGCTCTTCGGTTAAATGAGCCGCATTTAAGTTCGCGGTATTTGCTTGCCAGCACTGCATAATAATTTGATGTAGATAAAGGCCAAACAAGTCTTTGCCTTTTGCCGAAGAGCTGCGATAAAACATTAAGCTGTCCGCTTGCACCGGGAAATTAGCACTGAGGGTAAAATGACTGTTATCGCTAAGCACCACATCAAGCTCGGTATTGATAAACGTTATCGGTAAGCTGTCGTTGGTTAATTGGCTTTGACTTTGAATGAATTCACTAAAGGTTTCACTATCATCACGCCAGCGCTCTAGACTATCATGGGTACTGGGTAAATCAGGAAAAACGCCGCTCACCCCTGCCGCACTTACCGCAGAAGAAATCTCATCTTCGCTGCTACCCACGAGATAAAGCGCTAACAGCTGTTGACGTAACAAATAACTCTGCAAGAAGTTTTCACTGAATGGTTCAGTATCATCAAGTTGTGTTTCGTGGCTTTCAAAGAACAACTGCAAGTGTCGTTGAGCAAAGGCTTTTGCCGGATGCTGAAAAAAGCGGATCAGTTCATTAATATCGACAACTTGAGGATCATCATTAACAATGATCGAAAGTGGTAACAATAAAGCATCGCTTTGTTGGATTTTTTTAGCTGATTTAAGTTTCAACCAATTAGGGTCAAAGCTTTTAAATTTGCCTAAATAGTTATGCTCGCTGAATGCTTGCATGGGTAATTGTTTAATATCTGAAGATTGATCACCATTACCATTTTCGTCATTGCCAGCCTCAGCATTATGTAACTGCCAGCCATAGCCTGCTTCTAAATATTCCATCAATTCTTTGAGGACAACCGATGGCTGCTTTTCATTATTATTGCGAATATTACGGCCTTGATAGCTTAAATATAATGACTGTCGCGCCGATATAATGGCTTCTAAAAACAAGTATCTGTCGTCACCACGGCGCGATCTGTCACCCAATTCGCTTTTACTACTCGCCATAAGATCAAAACCTAGCGGTTGGCGTTGTCGAGGAAATTCGCCATCGTTCAAGCCTAAAATAGCAATCACTTTAAAGGGAATACTGCGCATCGGTAACATCGAGCAAAAGGTTATCTGCCCAACCATAAATTGCCGACCAGGATCGGGCTGACTAAAATGATTTGTCAGAAAGTCACGTACCACACTCAAACTGATATTGGGCTGATAATTGGCATGTTGACAGTATTCGGCCAAAGAGCTGATCGCTTGGTCAATAACGTTAAAGGCCATTTCGTCGGTTACTTCAAAAAGACTATTTAACATCGTTAATAAAAATTGTTGCCACTGATTGGCTGATTTATCTTGGCCAAGTTGTTGGGAAAAATGCTGTAATTGCTCGATAATCAACATTAACTTACCCAATAAAATGGCATCGTTGCCCTCGACATTCGGTAAATATAGTTGTTCATCTACATATATTGAACGGTCAGAAAAAGCAAAGCCACGCATTAATCGTGACAAACCTTGTTGCCAGGTAAAAGCATTATTAACTTCGAGGCTATGCAAGACCTCTTGCTTATGTTGCTGGTCAACGCCCCAGTGCACACAAGCTTGTTCAAGCCAAGCAGACATTTTGTCTAGCTCTTCAAGACTGATTGAAAATTTATTTTGCATGGCGGGTAAACGTAACATGCCAATGATTTGGGAAACTTGAAAACGACTATCGGGTAAACTCAGTAATTGGGTAAAAGCGGCCACAACGGGCTCTGCATCTTTGCTGACCCGGTCGGCAATAGAACAAGGTAATGGCGGGATTTTATCCGCTAAGTCTTGCCAGCCTCGTGCAAATACAGCACTAACATAAGGGGCATATTGTTCAACTTGTGGGCACATCACTAATACATCTTTGGGTGTTAAGGTTTTATCATCATTGAACTGATGCAGTAACCAGTCGTGCAAGCCTTGTACTTCACGTAATGCGCTGTGTGCGCTGGTAAAAACAATCGAGTTGTCTTGTTGGTTTTTGGCGGTGCTTCTTTGATCAGTTAACGTCAAAATGTCTTGTTGAACTTGCTGCAAAACCGATATATTTTCTGCTCCATCACTTTGTTCAACCGCATCAAAAACTTCAATATTTACCGTTGAATAATCGTTAAGCAAGGCCATAAACTCGCGGCCCTGTTGACCTAAATTAGCCAGCAAAGGGTTACCAACATTTACGGTAATATCATCGTGCCCGACGACCCATTTTGAGAGTAAATTAATCGCTTGTTTTTCTGATTGTATATCGCCCCAATAATCAAAACAGGGATTAAGATGGAAAAAATGTACATCAAGATGTTCACTTATCGCTTCAATAAATGATAACCACATTGGCGCCATCGCATTGATACCAAAAAAAGATAAGCGCGGTGGCAATAAGTGCTTTTTGCTAACAATATTTTTAATGGCTTGATTGACTAACTCAAGTGGATTATAACTTTGCTCTTGCGTTAACAATTGCCATAATTTTGCTTGCCATTTTTCAACGGCTAACGCTTGTTCTTTGTTAACAAAACTTTGGCTGCTTTTACCTTGATGCCAATCATTAATCCACTGCGGCCTAAAAATCAAATATTGCTCATATAAATCAGCTAATTGACAAGCAAGTTGATAGCGCTTCAAGGTTTGCTGTTCGGTAAAGACCCTTGGCTTGTCTTGCTTTATTTTTTCAGATTCACCAATAGATCTATTGGCTAAATTATCTTCATCAATAGACGCCCCTAACCAGTATTGGCTTGCACTGGAAAAATCAGGGTCTTGTATAACAACAGCACTGCCGAGTAATTGATCTATTCGCCATGAAAGTACTTCACGAGAGAACGGCGATTGGTCGGGTACATCTTCATCACTGGCCATGCTTCTGACCAGTTTCCATAAAAACTGTGACGGCAAGGCATAACTGATATTCATGCTGATGCCGCGTTGCTGGGCTAACGACATATTAAGCCAATGCTGCATACCGGCATTTTGCACAACAATCATTTCTTGGCTGAAAATAGGAAGTGGTGAAACCTGTTGGATTTTATCGAGAAGTGCTAATAAATTTTCCATTTTATTAGCAGGATAAAGATAGAACAATATGAAGGCCTTAGGTGCAATATTTTCTGCCTAAATTTAAGCATAACAATACCAATAAAGCTATAAAAATCAGCTAAGTTATTGTGGTAAAACAGCTAATTTCATTGAATAAAGTCTAGATGCCTTTGAAAATATTCACCTAAAAAAGGCACTGAATATTTTTCACCTAATATTGCATAATAGATAGCCATCAACCAGATAACAAATACAAAAATACTGACTGCCCAGCCAATAAGAGGAATAAAAGACAAAAGCGTAAAAGTTAACACTAGGCCTAAAGATTGTTTTAAATGAAAAGTAGAAAAACTTGACCGATTACCACTATATAGCAGTATCGCAATACACCAACCAATAACGGTAAAGTAACTGATCACCGCGGCAAACTTTGCCATGTCGAAATTCGATTTACTCGGTATATGAAAATGTCCCATAGCCAAATACTCAAATGAAGTCATACATTAAGGTTAGTTAAAAAAATTCCTTTCAACAAACATATAAACGATTAACTTTTATTAGTTTGCCTTAAATAAACACTTTCCATAAAAATATTTGATGCTTTCCTCATCATTATTGACCCTAATCAACAAAGACTTACCCCAAGTTGTGACATGCTAATTCATTGTACCGCCTTAGATAGACACTTTGCTGACAAAGTTAAATATATCTACTGACTACCACTTACACAAACAGGATATTGGGCGTAGCTAATGGACATAGATTTTGACGAAATCACCTATTTAAAAAATCCAGGTTCTCTTTTACTAAAAGCCGATTATATACAGTTTTTAATGACATTGACTGGGCCTACAGTGATTGATATTACCGGCAGTGTTCAAGGTAAATGTCGGGTATTTACCACACTATTGCATGGCAATGAACCTTCTGGGTTAATTGCCATGCATCGTTGGTTAACGGCTAATGAGCAACTCCCTGTGCCAACAACCAATGTCCGCTTTATTATTTGTTCGGTTGAGGCCGCTAATATTTCGCCGCTATTTAGTCGGCGTTACCTTGATGGCGGTAAAGACATTAATCGCTGTTTTTCTGGTGATAAAATTCCAGATTGTGGCTTTTGTCAGCGAGCTTTACTGATAGAGAAAGCTATAAAAGAGGTGAATCCAGAACTTCTCGTTGACTTGCATAATTGTGCTGGGTCTGGACCTGCTTTTGCTGTAGCACCGATGATAACGCCAGAAGTATTATCAATAACGTCTTATTTTTGCCAGACCCTTATATTGTCGGGTTTGCAATTGGGAACATTAATGGAACGAAAGTTTGATTGCCCAATGATCACGGTAAAATGTGGCGGTAGTAAGGACGAACAGTCCCATCATGTTGCTTACCAAGGTTTAAAACAGCTTACCTTAAATAAACAAGCTAAAACCTTTCAACAAAATAGAGCGGTTGATATTATTTATCGACCATTACGCTTGGAGTTAAAACCACACACCCCTTTAACTTATGGCGATCACGATGAGGGCTTTAGTGGTGTTTGTATAAAATCAAATATTGAACAACTTAACTATGGTATTTCTCGAAAAGATCAAATGTTAGGCTGGGTTGATGACAAAGGACTTGATAATTTTGTTCTCATTGACGAACATGGAAATAATGTTATTGATGGCCATTTTAGCTGTCGTAAAAACATTTTAAGCTGTGCCGTTGATTTACGCATTTTTATGGCAACTGAAAATAAAAACATCGCTTTAAATGATTGTTTATTTTACGTGATAAAAGTTTAGTCAACGCCCCTAAGATTAAAGGGTAAGGTTTTTTCGGAGCTGGATAATAAAAACAGTGCCCTAGTGAACTACTCAGCACTAAAGTATCGAGTTTTCTCGACGGTGCTGATAAGTAGGGCTAAATAGCTCCAAAAGTGATGATGCTCTTTTTGACAGGGACTAACCTAGTGCTAACCAAAACCCTACCCCGGCCATAAGTGTTCCTGCTATTCGATTCATAAGTTTGACGTTATCGCCCTTCGAGAGAAAAATTCTCAGCGTTTTACCACCACTTGCATATAACATCATACAAGTAAATTCTGAAACCATGATCACACCAACTAAAACCATTAACTGAGGAGTTATTGCCAATTGAGTATTAATAAACGGTGGTAGAAGTGAAACCATAAAAGCCCACCCTTTAGGATTTGAAATAGCGGTGAACAAACCTTGATTAAATAAGGTAAGTCGACCTATATTCACAGGCTCTTGGGCACTGCTTAGCGACATTCGCCCCTTTGATAACCACATTTGAACACCAACATAAACCAAATAGGCTCCGCCGATATATTTTACTACAGCAAAGACATCAGGATATTTAAGCATGACTGAAGCAACACCAACAACCGCTGCAATAGCGACAGCAGCAACACCAATCAGTTCTCCAAGCATCATCCACAAGGTTCTTTTTACACCAATACTCATACCAAGTGTCAGGGCTAATGTCATACACATTCCAGGGGTAATACTGACAAAGAAGAATGTTGGTATAAATATAACTAAAGTGGTGTAATCAATCATCAAGGTAATTATCTAAGTAAAATTTGCCGTAGCTTATCAGAAGATATAATTGAACTAAAAGCGACTCGACTGAAAATCGATAAAAAAGCTTGTTTGTTGTTTATCATTATTCGCTGATTTTTTTTCTACTGTTAACCATATCCGCCAAATCATATTATCTTCAGAGCAGCTACCTAACATTGTTTCTGCAACAAAATAATTTTGCTCAGTGGTGATGTCTTCAGAAAAGAACAAGGGTATTTTACCCATAAACATTGTTTTTCCTTCCATGTAGCCAACGACACTATATGAATCTTCAGCGGAAAAATTATCATTAAGCAAATGATCTTTTTTAAGTTCAACCCGTATATTAAAAGGGTGTTCTGTTAGCACTTTCCCGACATTAAACTTAACTAAAACCCTGCCAAAATTGGTATTAGCTTCACAGATGCTTTGCGAAGTTAAACACTGAAATGGCAAACTCACTTGTTGAGATTTTTCTTGGGCGTCACAGCTGACAATGCTGACTAAAAAAAAAGCGATAAATAGCCTTCTATAATTTAAATTTTTAATAGGACAGTCTCTCTTTGATGCTTTATGTACATTAATCGTACTGAGCTTTAAAATATTATTGATCTACAACAAATTTCACTGCATATTCTAATGACTTTTCGATGCAAAATTATTACTATATACGTGAGATTTTTTATTGCTAGATGAAATTTATATTTTCAATTGTAACTTATCATTTGCGCTTAGTTTTTTAATCATAAAAAATCGTTTTACGTTAACAATTATAACTGCGGAAACCATAACATGTCTCAAAGTAATGCGTCATCAGTAGACTACAATTTTGATGTTGTACGTCAATTTACTGTCATGACAGTAATATGGGGAATTGTCGGTACCCTTGTTGGTGTTCTAATTGCAGCTCAATTAATTTGGCCTGCGTTGAATTTCGAAACACCTTGGTTAACCTACTCCCGTCTTCGTCCACTTCACACTAATGCAGTTATTTTTGCATTTGGTACGAGTGCCTTATTTGCTACCTCTTATTATGTGGTTCAAAGAACCTGTAAAACAACATTATTTGGCGGCAAACTTGCTTCATTTACCTTTTGGGGCTGGCAAGCAGTTATTGTGCTCGCTGTTATCACGCTTCCTATGGGTTATACCTCAAGTAAAGAATATGCTGAATTAGAATGGCCCGTTGACATTTTAATTGCCATTGTATGGATAAGTTATGCCATCGTTTTCTTTGGGACACTCGTTAAACGTAAAACCTCGCATATTTATGTTGCTAACTGGTTCTTTGGTGGTTTTATACTAACTGTTGCGGTATTACACATTGGTAATTCAATGGTAATACCTGTGTCTATGATGAAGTCTTACTCTATCTACTCAGGCGCTATCGATGCGATGATGCAGTGGTGGTATGGACATAACGCCGTTGGCTTCCTATTAACTGCTGGTTTTCTAGGTATGATGTATTACTTCGTACCCAAACAAGCTGAACGTCCGGTTTATTCTTATCGTTTATCTATTGTGCATTTTTGGGCATTAGTTTCTTTATACATTTGGGCTGGTCCACATCACTTGCATTACACTGCACTGCCAGATTGGGCTCAGTCTGTTGGTATGGTAATGTCTATCGTATTATTCTTGCCTTCTTGGGGTGGAATGATTAACGGTATTATGACGCTTTCTGGCGCATGGCATAAACTTCGCCATGACCCGATTCTTCGCTTCTTAATTGTTTCATTGTCTTTCTACGGTATGTCTACCTTTGAAGGTCCTATGATGGCAATTAAATCTGTAAATGCACTTTCTCATTACACTGACTGGACCATTGGTCATGTACATTCTGGTGCTTTAGGCTGGGTTGCTATGGTGTCAATTGGTGCTATGTACCATTTAATTCCAGTGCTGTTTAATCAAGGTCGCATGTACAGTATCAAATTGATCAACGTGCATTTCTGGTTACACACAACCGGTATTGTTTTATATATAGTTGCTATGTGGATTTCAGGTGTCATGCAAGGGTTAATGTGGAGAGCGGTTAACACCGATGGTACGTTAACTTACAGTTTTGTTGAAAGTTTAACTGCATCATACCCATTCTACTTTATCCGTTTCGTTGGTGGTGTATTAGTTGTGGCTGGTTTCTTATTGATGGCTTACAACATGTTCAAAACTATCTATGCTAAAGACGAAAGTCTTAAGCCCGTTGCCATAGATTAGGAGGCTGACGATGAAAAATAAACATGAAAAATTTGAAACAAATGTTGGTTTGTTTGCTATTTTTACTATTCTCGCGATAAGTATTGGCGGCTTAGTTGAAATAACACCGTTGTTTTTTCAAAAAGCAACGACAACACCTGTTGACAACCTCAGACCTTATACCGCTTTAGAAATGGAAGGTCGTGATATTTATATCCGTGAGGGTTGTAATGTATGTCATAGCCAAATGATACGTCCTTTTCGCGCTGAAACCGAGCGATACGGGCACTATTCAGTTGCTGGTGAAGGCGTATGGGAACATCCATTCTTGTGGGGTTCTAAACGCACAGGTCCTGACTTAGCTCGTGTTGGTGGTCGTTATAGTGACGATTGGCATCGTGCGCATTTACTTGACCCTCGTTCAGTGGTTCCAGAGTCGAACATGCCTTCGTTTAGCTGGTTAGCTGAAAACAAGTTGGATGGCGAATTAACCGAGAAGAAATTAGCTACTTTTAATTTCTTAACGCGCAATCGCAGCCATAAAGATGAACAAGGTAATCGTATCCCGTTATATTCAGCTGCAGATTTAGCCGGTGCTAAAGACGCGGTTAAAGATAAAACGGAAATGGAAGCTCTTATTGCTTATTTGCAATCTCTCGGTCATGCGTTGAAATAATGATGATAGATTATGGCACCCTCAGAGGGTTAATAGCTTTATTAATATTGGCACTATTTATTATTATTGTGGTTTGGTCTTATTCTAAAAAGCGTAAAAGTGCTTTTGATGAAGCTGCAAACTCTATCTTCGAAGAAGATAAAGAAAAGACTGAGCTTAATGACGTGAATGGCAAACAGGAGACTAATAAAAATGTCTAGCTTCTGGAATATATGGGTTTGGGTTTTAACCCTAGGAACTTTAGTCGGTTGTTTTATACTACTTCGCTATTGTTTAAAGAACTTTGCAGGTGTTCCCGAGGGTGAGTCAATGGGACACACTTTCGATGGCATCGAAGAATTGAATAATCCACTGCCACAATGGTGGAGTACATTCTTCTTGTTAACTATTATCTGGGCTTTTGGTTATTTAGCACTCTATGGTTTAGGTAATTGGACTGGATTTATTGGTTGGAAAAGTTCTAACCAAGGAATTTTGAATCTTGCTGAATCTAAAGCGCAGATAATCGCCGCAAAAGAAAATGGTTTTTTAGTACAGTATGACCGTGAAATTGAAGCTGCAGATTTAAAATATGGTCCAATTTTTGATGCCTATGCTGCACGCACCATTGAAGACTTAGCCACTGATGAAGAAGCGTTAAAAGTAGGTCAACGCCTATATTTACAAAATTGTTCTCAGTGTCATGGTTCAAATGCAAGTGGTACTACCGGCTTCCCTAACCTAACCGATAAAGACTGGTTATACGGCGGAGACCCACAATCGATTAAGCATACACTTCTATATGGTCGTAATGCTAACGGTATGATCGCTTGGGGCTCAGCATTAGGTGATCAAGGCGTTAAAGATGTTGCCGCCTATGTACTGAGTTTAAGTGGTCGTGAAGTTGACGTTGCCAGTGCTGCTGCCGGTAAAGAAAAGTTCGCTCTGTGCGCAAGTTGTCATGGTGCTGACGGTAAAGGTAGTTTAGCTATGGGTATTGCTCTAGGAGCCCCTAACTTAACTGACAACATCTGGTTGTATGGCGGCTCGCCACGTGCCGTTGAGTCATCTATTAAAAATGGTCGAGCTGGTGTAATGCCTGCATGGAAAGATATTTTAGGTGAACAAAAAATACATCTTGTTAGTGCATATGTGTATAGTTTATCGCAAAAATAACTGCGTTTAATTAGTCTCAATATAAAAGCCTTGCGGTATTATTACCGCAAGGCTTTTTTATATCTTCCAAGCCAAGAATAGTGAGTAAATTGTTGGTTTTTTAATAGTTCCCAATAAAAAAAAGTCGTATAATATGCGTACTTTCATCGACTGAATTTTTAATATGAAAACATCTTGGTATAAAGAGCCTTGGGCTTGGTTCGTTTTTATTCTCCCCGCTACCGCGGTTGTTGCTGGTATTTCGACTTACTTTATTGCTAACCATAATCCCGATCCATTAGTTGTTGGTGATTACTATAAAAAAGGTAAAGCAATTAACCTTGAAGTCTCTAAAGTAAAGCTTGCCCAAAAGTTAGGGATGCGCTTTGCATTAAAACTGCAAGATAACGAATTAATTATCAAACCTACCGGTATTGATAAAGTATTCCCAGTGTTAAATCTTAATTTCTATCACCCGACCCTTGCTGAAAGAGATTTCTATTTAGCACTCACGTCTGACGGTAATGGCTATTTTAGGCATGTCTTTGATGAACCAGTAAAGGGAAAATGGCGTTTAACCATAACGCCTTTTGAGAATCACTGGAAAATTCAAAATACTATTTTCTTACCTCAAAGTGAATTTATCGATATTATTCCTAATGTTAGAGAAGCTAACTAAGCGCCAATAGTCTCTATTAGCTTAGGTGTTAATTAACTTCACCTAAGCAACACCTCTATAAAAAACCACTACTTTGCTTGGCCTCAACATATGAAAACACTTTGTTATCACTGCAGTGAAATTGTTCCTAATGGGTTAGATTTATCAATAAAAATTGAGAAAACCATGCAGCCGATGTGCTGTATTGGATGTCAAAGTGTTGCTCAAGCGATTATTGATAACGGTTTAGGTGAATATTATCGTTTTAGAACAGCTCCCGCACAAAAAGGTGAGCCACTGATTCCTGAACAGTTGCAACGTAACAAGTTACTTGATGATGACAGCCTACAAAGTGAATTTACTTATAAGAATGATGATTATAACGAGGCAATTTTAACGATTGACGGTATAAGCTGTGCGGCATGTGCTTGGCTTATCGAAATGCAACTTATCAAGATAAACGGCTTAATTAAAATTAACGTAAATGCCACGACACAACGTGCAACTGTTCGATGGAATAATAGTGAAGTACAACTCAGTGAGCTTATTAATCATATCAGCAATATTGGTTACCAAGCCCTCCCGTTTAAAGCGAGTACCGCCGAGCAACTTAACAAAACCCAAAGTAATAATTATATTAAACGCCTAGGTATCTCTGGTATTTTAATGATGCAAGTCATGATGATCGCTTTTGGCTTATACTTTGGCGCCTTTTCAGGCATGGATGAGTACAACTTAATCTATTTACGCTATGCAAGCTTATTCTTGACCTTACCTATTGTCACCTATGGCGCATTACCCTTCTACAAGGGAGCTATTAATGCTTTAAAAGTGAAGCGTTTATCGATGGATGTTCCTGTTGCTATAGCGATTTCACTGGCATTTTCAGCTAGTGCTTGGGCAACAGTCACTCAGCAAGGTGAAGTCTATTTTGAATCAGTATCAATGTTCACTTTTTTACTCCTTATTGGTAAATTTTTAGAATTTAGAGCAAGAAGTCGCGCCGCGGAAGTTTCGGCTAACTTGCTTAAGTTAATGCCGATGATAGCGACAAAACTCATTGATGATAAAGGAACAGAAAAAGAAGTCATACTGCCAGCAAAAAAACTTCGTCCTCTCGATATTGTACTCATAAAACCAGGCGAAGTGGTTCCCGCTGATGGCACAATAATTACAGGCAGCAGCCAACTAAACGAAGCGATGTTGTCGGGTGAGCAGTTACCCTTAAATAAATCAATAGGCGATACTGTCTTTGCAGGCACTATAAACGGTGACGGTAATATCAACGTTGAAGTTAAACAAGCCAGTGAACATTCTTTTTTAAGCCAACTGATCAGATTAAGTGAATCATCTCAGGCGCATAAACCAAAATTAGCAAAATTATCCGATAAAATCGCTCAATATTTTGTTGCGGTTATTTTGCTAACCGCCATAGGTACTGCATTTTATTGGCAACAACATTTACCTGAAGAAGCTTTTTGGATCACCTTATCGGTACTCGTTGCTACCTGCCCTTGCGCCTTGTCACTGGCAACCCCCACAGCCTTAACCTGTGCGACCACACGCTTAAACCGCGAAGGCATCATGATAAAATCTGCACATGTTATGGAAACTTTACCGAAATTAACCACTATTGCCTTTGATAAAACAGGTACCTTAACTTCTGGTGATTTTTCTATTAATGAAATAAAGCGCTTTAATAATGAAAAGCTTAATTATAGCGAGCAACAGGTTTTAGCTATAGCAGCAGCGCTTGAGTCTTATTCTGAGCATCCTTTAGCCAAACCGTTTAAAACATTTCGTGATTACTCCTACCATACTCAAGCCGTTGAAATTAAATCAGGTGCTGGTATTCAGGGGAAAGTGAACGGTCAATACTTTCAAATTGGTAAACCTAATTGGTTGCTGAGCGAATCAACTATGTTGGCAGAATTTGCCACGGCTTCTTGCCTATTAATAGCAGACAACCAATTAGTCGCTGCTTTTTACTTAAGCGATGAAATTCGCAATGATGCCCAAGCGCTGTTAGATGACTTAAAGAAAAGTAATATTTATACCATTATGCTATCGGGTGATAACCCTGCTGGCTGTGAAAAAGTTCAGGCATTGTTACATTTAGACGAGATACATAGTACTTTGACTGCGGCTAATAAGATGGCGATAATAAAAAATCAGCCTAAAAAATCAACCGTAGCTATGGTCGGCGATGGTGTCAATGATACCCCTGTATTTGGCGCAGCTCATGTCTCGATTGCTATGGGTAGTGGCACAGATATAGCTAAAAGCGGTGCCGATGTTATCTTACTCAATAATCGTTTAAAGTCGATAACAACATTAAGACAGGTCGCCAATAAAACTCGTCGCATTATTTGGCAAAATTATTTTTGGGCATTCGGTTATAATGCTATCGTATTGCCGCTTGCTGTCTCAGGCTACATTACCCCCTATATGGCGGTTATAGGTATGTCTGCGAGTTCGATATTGGTTATCACTAACTCATTACGTTTATTGAAAAAGTAAACGAAAACTTCTACTAGAGCATAAAGACCATGAGCATTATTTATATTTTGATCCCCATAGCGATAATACTAACCTCTATCGCTATTTATTTGTTTTTCTGGGCAGTAAAGACTGAGCAGTTTGATGATTTAGAGAAACAAGGGATGAGTATCTTGTTTGATGAAGATGAAAATATTGCCACAAAAAAGACCACTGAAACCCATAGCGAAAATACAGCTAAAAATGATACGGGTAGTAAATAATAACCATGTTGAGTATTGATTATTTATCGGCATTCATCATCGGCTTGTTAGGTTCGGGGCATTGTATCGGTATGTGTGGTGGCATAACAACGATGTTAACATCTGCTATATCGCCGCAACAACAAGGCAGCGATAAACTTAAGCTGGTCGGTGCATATAATGTTGGCCGAATTTTTTCTTATAGCTTAATTGGAGCAATCGTTGGATTTAGTAGTTCTATTGCCATCAAAAACATTGGCGTTCCATTAGGGTTTTTTCGGTTATTTGCAGCGGTATTTTTAATTTTATTAGGCTTGTATTTAGGCCAATGGTTAATGTGGTTATCAAAAGTTGAAAAAATAGGTAAGTTCCTTTGGCGCTATCTATCTCCGTTAAGTAAAAAGTTTATTCCCATTAATAATGCTAAACAAGCGCTAGCATTAGGAGCAATTTGGGGATGGTTACCCTGTGGTTTAGTCTACTCAACATTAACTTGGTCCTTAGCCAGTGGAAGTGCCCTTAGTGGCGCTCTAATCATGACCAGTTTTGGTTTAGGTACTTTACCAGCCTTGTTAAGTCTTTCACTTGGCTCTTTTGGTATAAAGTCGTTGTTAACAAACATGAAATTCAAGAAAATAATGGCGCTAATGATAATTTCATATGGAATATACAGTTTAATGTTTGCATATCAGCAATTGTTTTAATATGATCTAAAAATTAGGGATAACTCATTTAGGTTAATATGTATAAAAAGCCATGTTCTACATCTCAGCATATCCATTGTCAAAATTGTAGTATCAGCGAGCTGTGTTTACCTTTCTCTTTAAATGATAAAGAACTTGATACACTAGACAGCATTATTGACCGTAAACGCCCTATTCATAAAGGCGAACAAATTTTCCAAGATGGCGATAAAATGCAAGCTTTATACGCTATTCGCTCTGGAACATTCAAAACATTTACGGTGAATGAACAAGGTGAAGAACAAATTACCGGTTTTCATTTAGCGGGTGATTTATTAGGTTTTGATGCGATTGCTGAGTCAGAGCACCCTAGTTTTGCAAAAGCCTTAGAAACATCTATGGTCTGTGAGATACCTTACAATACTTTAGATTCATTATCGAATACGATGCCTAAGCTAAAAAAACAAATTCTTCGCATGATGAGTTCTGAGATCCGCGCCGATCAAGAAATGTTAACGTTACTTAACCGCAAAAATGCTGAACAACGCTTAGCGACTTTTATTTCAACCTTAGCGAGTCGCTATCATGCACGCGGTATGTCACTGACAGATTTCCGCCTAACGATGACGCGCAGTGATATTGGTAATTATATTGGTTTAACGGTTGAAACCATCAGTAGATTGTTAAATCGTTTCCAAAAAAATGAATTAATCACAGTAGATGGAAAGCTCATCACAATACTTGATATGGTTAAACTTAACGAGTGTGCTTCGCTGTAGTTTATCGCTTTTTTAAATAATTATAGATAAATGCTTAACATTAAAGATGTTAAGCATTTTTTTTATTGAAATATTATGATTTAAAGCAAATAATATCTATTAATTATGGTCTATTATTAATATTATTTAATAACTAGGGAGTAAATATTATGGATAAGTATAAAAAAATATTAGCCGTTATTGATCCAACCACTGAAAATCAAAAAGCATTGAAACGTGCGATTGAATTAGCACGACATAGTGGCGGACAGATCACTGCATTTTTAACTATTTATGATTTATCTTATGAAATGACCACCATGCTTTCTGGCGAAGAGCGAGAAGCAATGCGTCAATCGGTTATTAATGATCGTAAACTATGGTTAGACGAAAAGATTGCAGAAACTGATCACGAAGACATAACCATAGATACCTGTATTATTTGGCATAATCGTCCATTTGAAAAGATCATCAAAAAAGTACTGACTGAAAACTTCGATATTGTCATCAAAGGCACCCATCAACATGACAAGCTAAAGTCGGTTATTTTTACGCCAACAGATTGGCATATCTTAAGGAAATGTCCCTGCCCAGTATTACTGGTGAAAGACCATAGCTGGCCAAGCAATGGTAATTTACTTACCGCACTCAATATCGGTAGCGATGATGATGAGCACAAAGCGCTTAATAATAAGTTAACCCAAGAATCAATAGTGTTTTCTTCTCTGATTAAAGCCAATGTCCATTTAGTGAATTCTTATCCGGGTACGCCAGTAAATATTGCCATTGAAATTCCAGAGTTTAACGCCTCTGAATATAACGACACTATGTTTAATCATCACAAAAGTGCGATGAAAGACCATGCTAATAGCTTTAATATTCCGCTCAAAAACACCCATGTTAAAGAAGGTTTACCTGAAGATGTTATTCAAAGTATTTCTAAGCACATTGATGCTGAATTAGTCGTGTTAGGCACTATTGGTCGAACAGGGATTTCAGCGGCACTTATTGGTAATACGGCAGAGCATGTCATTGACCGCCTTAACTGTGATGTTTTAGCGATAAAACCTGATGGTTACCTCTCTCCACTAGCTTAATATTCAAATATGTAAATATCCATTAAAAAGCCGAGGATTTTCTTGGCTTTTTGCTATACTACGCGCCGTAAAATTCATATTTTTTATTTTAAATATCTCTAGGGAACACTATGAGCGCTCAATCAGCGACACCAATAACATCTTTAACACCCAGCCAAAAAATACAGCTGAGTAAACTTGAGAAGCGCTTAAGACGACATGTTGGCCAAGCTATCGCGCAATATAATATGATAGAAGATGGCGATAAAATAATGGTGTGCTTATCGGGTGGAAAAGACAGTTACGCCCTACTGGCTATTTTAATGTTGTTAAAAGAATCAGCGCCCATTCATTTTGATATTGTTGCCGTTAATCTTGATCAAAAACAACCCGGTTTTCCTGAGCATATCCTTCCCCAATACTTAGAAGCTTTAGGTGTTGAATATAAAATTGCGCAAGAAGATACCTACTCCATTGTTAAAGATAAAATACCTGAGGGGAAAACCACCTGCAGTTTATGCTCTCGTTTACGCAGAGCTATTTTGTATAAGGTCGCTGCAGAAATAGGCGCAACTAAAATTGCACTAGGCCATCATCGTGATGATATGGTTGAAACACTGATGCTAAATATGTTTTATGGCGGTAAATTAAAATCGATGCCAGCAAAATTGGTCTCTGATAATGGTGAGCATGTCGTTATTCGACCGTTAGCTTTTTGTAAAGAAGCAGAACTCATCCAATATGCACAACTAAAAGCGTTCCCAATTATTCCATGTAATTTATGTGGCTCTCAACCTAATTTACAACGCCAAAACATTAAGAAAATGCTACAGGACTGGAATGTTAATCATCCTGGACGAATTGAATCTATGTTTACTGCTATTCGCAATGTGGTTCCATCACATTTGTGTGACAGTGAACTTTTTGATTTTAAAGGGATTAACGCTGACTCAGGCATTATCAATGGTGGCGATATCGCTTTTGATGATGAACCTATTATTGCCGCTCAATTAACAAACAACGTCAATGTTGAAGAGAATTCAATAGCCAAAACGTCACTAAGTAACAGTTTGAATATTATAGAAATAAAGTAATATCTACCTGAATTAACAGCAAGTATCTAAGCGATAACAACACCAGTCAAAAGGTATTAATGTTATCGCTCGTCATCATTATCTAATGCGTAATAGAATAAGCCGCGCCTAAATAACCTTAGGCTTTGGCTTTGACAATATTTTATCAAAATACACTTTATTATGGCGGATCATTTCTGTTATTTCTAAGACATAATCAGTGCCTCTAATAGAATAACGCAGCAATCCTGTTGCTAATATTTGTGGCGATAGTGGTTGTTCTTGAGCGCGCAATTGCCCTCTAATTGAACGAAAAACACCATAAGCATGATTGGTATTAATATTGTGTAAATAACGCTGTACCGCATGCTCTAAACTATTAAATGCTGCTACTTCATGTTTAGCACCGTCATCTCTTCCTCTTGGCACCATGCCACAACCTTTTTTATAGCACCACATACCAAAAAAGTTCAAACCCACTCGAGCAAAACGAGAAGTGCCCCAAGCTGATTCATTGGCTGCCTGCACTAATACTAATTCAGCAGGTACAATATCAATACGCAACAATAGTTCATTAAGCTGCTGTAGCGGTGAGTGTTTTTGATTAACTTTATATTTCTTAATTAATCGCTCAAGTAAAGCTTGTTGATCTGTTAAAAGATTTTCCTCGAGGAAAAGTGTTTCTATCATCAAGGAGACTTCTGCCCTTAACATAAGAATATTGCTATTCTCTTGCGCTATTGCTGGATAAATATAACGGAAAAACTGACGTTTTTTTGTTTTAACATCGCTTATAGAAGCAAAGTTCGGGATCTTAACGTTATGAAGCGGTTGCTCAACCACTTTTACTTTTGCCTTGACCACAGGAGCGATAACAACGTTTTTTACTTCCGGCGTGGGAAGAACAAATGTTGGCGCTAAAAAAGTGAAGGGCGCAATAAGCGCGAGAAAAAATACACTTATTAACACAGTTCTCATCAAATATTGAATAATCATAATAGCCTTTTTGTTAACAATAAGGTTTGCACAGAGCTTTACGCTGAAAATGTATCACTCGTTTGCTGAGCGGGTGCATCACTGGCTTGTAACTGCATGCCAAAAATTTCTCGGTATAAAATACCTTTAACATTATAAAACAGCGGCGCTATAAATGTTAATGCGACTAAGAAAAGCATAACACCAATAACTGAAAATTGTGTTTTAGCAAGAATGGCTAAGGGGATTAAAGATAAAAATAAAGTTAAAAAGAGTAAGCTGTAAATAGCGAGTAACTTAAACCACTGAAAACGTGTAACTTGTAAACTCAAGGTGATAGCTTTTATCGGTGATAACTTTTTGTCTACAACAAGCGGCAGTACTAACGACAAAGCGACCGCTAAATAAATACCTGGAAAAACAAATAAACTCATACCTAAAGTTATTAATACTGACGTTAACAGCGCACAAACAGCAACCCAACTACCTCGTTTTAAGAAAGCAAAAATTAATTTACTATTGGTTTTTAAGCCAACGGCATGAAAAACGCCCATCATCTCGACACCAACTAAAAAAGGATAGATGACCATAGTGACAACAATATTTAATAATGTTGTTGATTGTGGGTCTTTAATTACTTGTTCAATACCACCCATGGTATTACTGATCAAAAATGAAACAACAATCCCTAAAATAAGCGTAAAAAGTAATCCTAAATTAATAGCGATTCGCGAGCGAAGTGTTAATTGCCACGCCTCTTTTAATACCGAAGAAACGTCAATAGTATATTCACCCTGCAAAGACTTTTCTATGCTACCACCGATTTGTACTACTTTTTTTTCATCCACGAAAATGACTACCTTTGTCTAAATTTTTCAACATTATAGCAAGTTGATTTGCTATTGGAAAATAGCATAAATTTTCACCTAAATTATCGGTGTAATTTAGCAATACGTTTTAATATATTTTGAAAGTAATGAGCACCTTTCTCTTGGGCTAAGGCAATATTATTATCAGGTATTTGCTGTGGATTTTTATACACAGATAGTACCTTTTCCATACTCGCTTCTCGTATTAAATGAAGCGTAGGTAATGGCGAACGGTTGGTATAATTAGAGGCTGCGTTGAATGGCTCACCTTCAAAATAATAATCAGGATGAAAACTGGCCAGTTGAAAGACACCTTCATAACCTAAGGTGAACAACAATTCATTAGCCTCATCGAGTAAATCAAGGTAGCTTTCAAAACCTTTAAAGCCTTCAGTAAAAATCAATAAAGTCGTTTCTATGCTGGGGTCAGCGACGAGTCTTTCAAATTCTATGGCTAATTCTGCTAAAGCCGGTTCGACCTTTTTTGCTGGGCAAACTTGATAATGTATCGTGTTATTAACAAACTCTTTTTTTGCAAAAGGGCAAAAATTCAAACCAATAATTATTTCTTCTAGCCACTGCTTAGTTTGTGAAATTTCAACGGCATACATTTGTTTATCAGGCATTTTGTTGCAGTTGCCACATCGTTGCGTAATGACCCTTTTTAGTGAGTAGCGTTTGATGATCGCCCTGCTCGATTATTTCCCCTTTGTGCAGGACAATAATATTATCGGCATCAATAATAGTTGATAATCGATGAGCTATCACTAAGCTAGTGTGATCTTTAGCCACCTCTTTGATTGCTTTTAAAATAGCTTGCTCTGAGTGACTATCAAGTGACGACGTTGCTTCATCAAAGACCAAAATAGCAGGATTTTTCAAAATGGTTCGGGCGATGGCAACCCGTTGCTTTTCGCCGCCAGAAAGCTTTAAACCACGCTCGCCAACGACGGTATCAAAACCTTTTGGTAACGAGGTAATAAAGTGACTTAAATGCGATAATCTTGCAGCTTCTTCAACTTGTGCATTACTCGCGTTTACATTGCCATATTTAACATTTTCAAATAAACTTTCATTAAATAACACCGTATCTTGTGGCACGATGCCAATATTCTTTCTCAAGGAATGTTGCGTAATATCAGTAACTGCTTCTCCGTCAATTTTAATACAGCCTTGTTGGCAGTCATAAAAACGAAAAAGTAGTTTCACTAAGGTCGATTTTCCTGAGCCACTCTCGCCAACAACAGCGACTTTTTGACCCGCTTTAACGTCGAATGAAACATTTTTTAAAATGGGTCTTTGCTCATCATAAAAGAAGCTAACGTTATCAAATTTAATAGCACCATGGCTTATCGCTAATTCTTTGGCATCTTGTGCATCAACAACCTTAGGTACTTTTTGCAACAAGGTAAACATTTGCTCAATATTTGCTAAAGAACCTTTTATTTCTCGATAAACAAATCCTAAAAAGTTTAAAGGGATAAATAATTGCATCATAAAAGCATTAACCAGGACAAAGTCTCCTAAGGTCATTTGTTGATGAGTCACTTGATAAGCCGCTAACGCTAACATTGCCGTCATCGCTAACGACACGATAATGGCCTGACCACCATTTAAAGCAAACAGTGACAAACGGTTTTGCATTTTTGCTTTTTCCCAATCAGCTAATTGACTGTCGTAAGCTGTTGATTCATATGATTCATTAGTAAAATACTTAACCGTTTCATAATTTAACAGACTGTCTATTGCACGAGTATTACTTGATGAGTCAGCTTTATTTGCGGCTCTAATGTAGCGCGTGCGCCATTCTGTTGCGTAAATCGAGTAAGCGATATAGCTGGCAATAGAGACGCCGGTGATCAGCGCAAACCAAATGCCATAATTCACCCATAATATGGTAATAACCATAATTATTTCGAGTAAGGTTGGCACAATATTAAAAACCATAAACCGCATTAAGAAGTTAACCCCAGACGTACCACGGTCAATGTCACGCGAGAGTCCACCTGTCTGGCGGTCCAAATGAAAGTCTAAGTCAAGTTGATGCAGGTGCTCGAAAACTTTCAAACCAATGCGGCGGATCGCTCGTTCGGTAACACGGCCAAATAAGGTGTCGCGTATTTCTGCCAATAGCACAATAGTTAAACGCACTAAACCATAAGCGGCAACTAAAGCAAAAGGCACAATGAAAATATTGTTTTCTTGTTGTGCATCAAGTCCGTCAACGATATCTTTTAATATAAAAGGCAGATATACACTGGCTATTTTAGTCAAAACTAAGCACAACAAGGCAAAACCAATGCGGACTTTAAATTCGAGTAAGTAAGGAATAAGTGACTTTAGCACTCGCCAATTAATGGTGGCATTTTCAGGTGACGAGTAGGAAGATCTGCGCATTAAGGGATATTACTCTGGTAGGAATTAGGCAAACTTTAACGGCTTTAATCACTTAAAGCAATCAAGAAAATCAGCCCATAGTGAACACATGCTCTGTTTTTCACTTAATTGAAAAAGCGCTGCCACACTATAGCAGCTTTAAACTGAGTCTATTAAGCACGTCTCTGCACATCTTCTCCATAAAGCCACTTTAATCATCAAGCGTATTTGAAATAAACAGATAAAAAAACTGATTATAATTTGTTGTTAGCAAATTATAATCAGCATTTAAGCGTCTCTAAGAGCGAAGGAGAACACCATAGTTATTAAAATATCTCCCCTTGCAGTAGATGATTAAAATCTATCCGTAATAGCATCACATACCGGTAAATTTACGTTACCTAAAAATTTAATTCCTACCGTTAAGCTTTAAATTGTTGCGTTAATTTATCAAGCTCATCTGAAGAACTTTGCATAAGTTGAGAATTTTTTGTCATCGCATTTAATTGTTCTAAACTGCTATGACCTGCGCTAACAATTCTATTAACGTTGCTGCTTAACTCTTCTGCGACAGTACTTTGCTCTTCAACCGCAGAGGCTATTTGCGTCGCCATTTCAGTAATTTGTTCTGTAGAGCTTAAAATGCTACTAATAGACTCACCTGAACTGAGTGCATTTTCAACCGATGCCTTACTTTTAACCTGGCTATCTTCCATAACATGAACCGCTGATTTAGCACCCGATTGTAAACGTTCAATGGTCTGCTGAATTTGTGCAGTGCTTTCTTGAGTTCGACTGGCCAAAGCCCTAACTTCATCTGCAACCACAGCAAAACCACGCCCTTGCTCTCCAGCACGAGCCGCTTCAATGGCAGCGTTTAACGCCAATAAGTTTGTTTGTTCGGCAATTCCGCGAATAACATCTAAGACTGAAACAATACCTTTAACATCATCCTCAAGTGCACCAACGACCTTAGTGGCTTCATTAAGGTGATCAGATAAGCCATTTATTGACTCAATAGACTCTTTAATAATAGCGGATACTGCTCGTGCATCTTGATTCGCTTGCTCTGCTGAGCCTGCAGTTAACTGAACATTATTAGCAATTTCTTTTGCTGACGCTGACATTTCAGTAATGGCGGTAGCCACCTGATCCGTTTCAGACTGTTGATTTTCTAAATGCCCACGACTGGCCTCAGATGCTTGATATACATTTTGTGACACCTCTGAAGTCTGCTTTACCGACAATTGAATAGATTGAACAAGCAATTGAATTTTATCTACAAAGACGTTAAATGACTCTGCAACAAGGCCTATTTCATCTTCACGTTTAACGCGTAATCGCTGCGTTAGATCGCCTTCTCCACGCGCAATATTCTCTAAAGCATTGGCAACTTCACTTAAAGGCTGCGTCACTAGTTTAGCGAATAAAAAGTAGATCGCTGAAATTAAAAATACGTCAAGTAAGACCCCTTTAACAATGATGCGAGAAGCCAAAGATGACAATTCGATATCTATTGAAGAACTATCGATAAACAAAGTAACATTACCCACACTGGTACTTTGACCGTCTTCAATATGTTGTAACTTAAAAGTGATTGTTTCGTTAGTTTTCTTTCCTTTTGATTGAGATATTGTTTTTTTATCTTCATTGGTTATTTCTATTAAAGCGATATCTTCTGATTGTTGTTCAGAGTTTAAAATACCCTTCATTTGATCTTCTTCATAATTCCAAACAGCAGAAGGCAAATTAAGTTTTAATCGAGATTCTACCAAAGAAAGTTGATTTATTTGCTTATTTTTCAGTAGATTACTTTGTGCCATATAATCATACACACCAAAAGAAATGACGAGTGTGGTGACAATAATCAATGCTGAAAAAATAAGTTTAAATGATATAGATTTAGTAACGTTCATATTATTTTTATACCTTTTTACTGCCAGTCTTGTAGACCATATTTATCTAGAATATCTTTTAACTGTCCAGATGTTCTAAGTGCTTCTGTACCTTTATCGATTAATTCAATGTACATTTTACTGCTCGGTTTTGCAGGTGAACAAGCAATGTAAATCGGGGCTTTCTCAGTGTTAGTCCCTGCGCTTTTTAGTGCTTTATTAAAACCAAGTTCTTTTAATTTTGCATTCGCGACTGAAACCGATTCAACGACAACATCAATTCGGTTATTAACGAGTTTTTTAAAGTTTTTCTCCAAAGCATCGGTTCCTGAAACATCTTTAAAAACATCGGGTCGACTTTTTATTAACGCATCAAACTCTTCGCCATAAGCATAACCACTAATAACACCTACTTTCTGAGTTAATAGCGAATCAAAACCGGTAAACGTCCAAGTTGATGCATTATTAACATAATATCCCGTACCATCCATTCCCCAGTTAACAGAAGGAAAAATAAAATCGGGTGCATCTTCAGGATACGCTCCCACAACGCAGTCAAACTTACCTTCACGAACCGAGTTTACCGCCCTTTCCCATGGCATTACTTTATAATCAACAGTATGTCCTGCTGCTGTAAAAATTGCGGTAGCCATATCAATCATATAGCCTTGCTTGTCTCCACTTGGATCGCCATTCATCGGAAACCAATTGTCCGCACGAATAGTAACTGTCGCTGCAGATGCTGGCAGTGAAATGATGATAGTAAGTAAACCAATAATTAGTTTCATTGTATTAACCTTGTTCAGTGTATAGTTGAGTGAATTACGCACATCTGCTTTTAATCAAGGGTCATCATCTTCATTGATAACAAAGTGCGTAAATACAACAATCTATTGTGTTAGCCTAAAAAACTATTCTTTATGTATAATTGACATAAGGTCCTATTCATTCAAATATTTTTTCATCACCGCCGTAATATCAATCTTCTTTAAGCCTTCATTATAGATAGCTAACCATTTTTTACCTTCGGTACTCTTTTTAAAGGCTACAAACAATTCTTTTTCTGTCAATAACTTAACATTCATTTGCACTTGTTCTTGCGCCTTTTCTAAATCTTTGCTATTTGCTAGTAAGTAGCTAAAAACATTGGTATCAATAACAGCAGCATCGATTCGACCACCCGCAACTTTACGAATATTGGTTTCATCAGAAGTAGCGGTTTGCGCTTTTATTTCGCCACTAGCAATTAATGCATCAACTTCAGCCGTATTAACATAATCTTGCACTACGCCAATTTTATATTGCGTTAAATCTTTAACCGCAGACCATACTATGGGTTTTTTCTTGTTTTCAATTAATCCTAAAGGCCCCTTCCCCATCGGATTAGAAAATGAAAACGCATTTGACTCATAGTAATACTCAGGAAAGTAACCTGCATATTTTGAGTCTGGTTGCGATGCAAGTTTTACAGCACGGCTCCAAGGGAAAAAATCAACCTTCAACTCATGTCCCATCGCCTTAAACGCAGCTTTAGCTACAGCAACTGAAGCACCTTGTTCATTTAAAGCCTTTCCTGAATATGGCGGCCAAGTTAACGAGGTTAGATGGACGGTGTCGCTAAATGCGGGTGTGCTAAAAGACAAAATTAATATAAATTTTATGACTTTATTAAACATGGCTATCTCCTAAAACTGAAATGTACGAGCAACGGTAAGCAATAGTGTGGTATCGCCATAAGTATCTAAATCAGTGCCTTGCAGCCCTAATGAAAAATCAAAACCATGGGTACTAAAGTTACTGGTGACTTGCCAGTGGTTATAACTGTCACTACCAGGCTCCCATTGCCATTTGTTATCATCTAAACTACTCGACCTATCAATACCCACTAATAAAGTTAACTTATCATTAATGGTAAAGGTATGATTTAACATAACAATGTAATGACCTGCCCCTGTTCCAAAGTAATCCCAAGCATACCAAAAGTTTAAATCGGTAGCGCCGAAATTCCATTTAGTATATATCTCAGCATAGTTACCGTCAGAGCTATAGCTTGCGCCGTTATAAGTATATTGAGCAACGCCAACATCAAGATTAACGGTATCATTTACCGCCGTGTAATAACCGAGATAAACATCTGCTTCTATATTCGTATCATCACCAAAATCAACATTTGACGCCCAACCCCCCGCATACCAACCACCCGCTCCAGACCAATCAAGACTTCCTTGAAGTGCTGGGCCCTCATCTGTTTGGCTAACACCATTAAAAAGATAATCGCTTGCTACTGTAACGGTTGATGACCAGTCAGCGAACGCAGATGAAGACATGGTAAGTAAAGTTGTTACCAATATTAAATGTTTTTTCATTAAGTAAATCCTATAAAAGATATCTATAAAATTATAGTCACTGATCGCTTAATAACAATATTTTACTGATATTAATTAGTCGATGAGCTAACTCAACTCATTGATGGTGAAGAACTTGTACGGTGATTACGGCAATAAATGTTAGCAGGTGACCGATGGAAGGCGGTTGTAGAGCAATAAAAGCAAGCTAATGAGTTATTTAAGTCGTATTGGTATTAGGTAATTACTGTATTAATGCTACTTTATGTTAGTTTACATTGATAATAGCTAGTCGATATCAATGTTATTGTCTAGCCGTCAACTCCTTGATAAATAGGGTGTGATAAGTTTGTGTGACTGCCCCTAGAGGGCATTTACCTACAACGCCAAGATATTAACCCATCCCGATAAAGATGACGTTAGTTAAGTTAAGTTAAGTAGGGGGTCGAAAATCAACAGTCGCTTTACGGCCACCACTTGCATCATTATTTTGATATGACCAATGCATTTTATTGACGATTTTATCAACTAACCTTAAACCTAAACCATAACCGTAATCAGCACCGCTGTGATCAAAGTCACCTTCACTTATATTAATATTTTCAACGATAACCAGGCCTTGGCTACATTGAATAATAACTTCGCCTTCTGCTGTATATTGAAATGCATTGCGAATTAAATTGTTGAGGATCAAGCGACAAGGTGTTTCAAGTACCTTAATATGTGTAGGTGTCAATTTAAGTGTTATTGCAACTTTTTTACTTTGTAATAAGTACGCATTATCTTCAACCAAGTTGTTAATCATCAAATTTAAGTCTATTTCGACTAATGCTAATGTTTGTTGATTACTTTGCTCTATAGAGTGTTCCTGGCTGAGCCATAATAGTGTTTCTGTGGTGTGTTGCATATTGAGTGCTGCCCTCGTGATACGGGCTAAAGACTGTTCACCTTTGTCTTTATTATTTTCGCTAGAGAATATACGGGTTAATAATTCACTGTTACTTTTAACAACCGCTATCGGGGTTCGTAACTCATGACTTGCATGGCGTAAAAAATCTTGTTCTTTATCAAGCATAGCACTGAGCCTTAAAAGCGCTTTTTGCTGTTGAACTGCAATCGCCGTTAACTCATAGAATTCAAAGTTTGGTGTGTCTTGCTCAACATTTTCAAGGGTTAAACTTTCAACCCAATCACCAATACGGTAAAAGGGTCTTAACGTTCGTTTGAGCAATAACTGGACAGAGAAATGCATTACTAATAAAAAAATTAATGCGATTGGCCACGTTAGCTGGAACATTTTACTGATACCCATTTGGCTTAAGGCATCATATTGTTTAATATTTATTTTTCGAACTAAATAAAAAATTTTACCATCAAATAATGGCTGTGCAATAACAAAAATAGCTTGCTCTGGCCATGAAATAAAAGTGTCTTTACTGAATAGTCGAATGTTATCCATCGCCATTTTCTTAACATTTTCAAAGGCAGTAAAGTGCTCTCGTATTTCGATGGGAAGACTTTTCCAATCTAAGAAACCTTGAAAGTGAATGTTATTAGGCAGTGGGTGGTCGATATTTTTTTGATATTGACGTGCAAAATCGTTACTTTCTAAATGAAGATCCTGAAAGTTAGCTTCATCAAGCCCATGAATAAAATAAAAGTTAATCACTAAGGTGTAACTAAGCACGATAATTAAGGCAATCATGCTTTGTACTTTTAAAACGTAACGACGCAGGGTTTGTGGTTTTTTCTTAGTTTTACTCATATCAATTATTAACTATAAAATAGCTATTATAATGTTCATTAATCTCATCATGCACGAAAAACAAAACCTTGTCCCGCCACCGTATGAATAAGCTTACTTTCATTGATGGTATCGACTTGTTGTCTCAATTTAAATAAATGGACTTTCAAACTATCACTGTCTGGTTGTTCATTTCCCCAAACAGCTTGCAACAGTTGTTTTTTTGAAACAACCTCAGGCGATTTTCGCATCAGTACTTCTAGGATTTTCCAACCTGTTGGTGACAATTGCAACGTATGTTGTTGCCGTTTTAATGTTTTAGCGCCAAAATCAGCGTCAAGGCCGAACAGTGATAATCGGTTCGTTTGACCACTGCGGCGATTTGCTAACACCTGAATACGGGCAATAAGTTCTCTCATTTCAAAGGGTTTAACCAAGTAATCATCTGATCCTGCCGCAAAGCCAGCCAGTTTATCATCTAAGGTATCTCGAGCGGTCAACATCAAAATCGCCGTACTATTTCCTTGCTCGCGCATTTTTTTGCAGACGGTTAAACCGTCCATGCGCGGCATATTCACGTCAAGGATCATCACATCAAAGTGGTGATTACTGAGCAATGCTAAGCCAGCAATACCATTAGCGGCGTGATCGCAGGTTATGCCCTCTAATTCAAGATAATCAATAATTGTTGTCGCTAAATCAAGATCATCTTCAACTAACAGTACATGAACTAGCATCGACTGATCTTAAAGAAACTGGCATATAAAACAGGTACAACCGCTAAGGTTAAAATTGTGCCAACGCCTAAGCCGAATGCTAATACGGTTGCCATACCATAAAACATTGACATTGGGTCTATCAATAACGGTAATAACCCCATAATAGTGGTAACGGTTGTCATCGTTATTGGGCGTAAACGTGTTAAACACGAATTAACAATGGCTTGATAGTCACTTTGCCCTGTGGCTCGTTCAATTTCAATTCGGTCAATTAAGACAATCGCATTATTAATAATAATACCTGCCAAACTATAAATACCTAAGGTGACCATAAATCCAAAAGGCGCATTCATGACTAATAAACCAACAACCGTCCCTATCAGTGATAAGGGAATAGTCAGCACAATAATTGACGCTCGGCGGAATGAATTAAATTGCATAACCAATAAAATTAGCACCAAACCAATAACCATCGGCATACTAGCCCCAAGAGCTTGTTGCGCTTCTTTAGACTGGACAATAACACCGTCGTATTCAATTAAATGGTTAACGGGTAAATCTTTTTTTAATGCTTGAATATCGCCGTCAATAACCCCCTTTAGATCTTCCGCTGTCATTTGGGTATTACTGGCTTCAATCGTGATAGTCGTAAACATGTTCTCACGTTGAATTTTTGCATACTGATTAACTGGAATAAAGTCTGCCACTTGAAATAAGGGCACTGATGATCCAGTTTGATTAGAAAATATTGAAACGGTACGCAGCCTATCTAGATTAAAACGCTCTTCTTCTTCTGCGCGAAACACCACGGGAATAATATCATCGCCATCACGATATTCAGTAACATTAGCGCCGCTAAAGTAGCCTTGTAAGGCGGTAGCTACGTCAGAAGAGGTAACACCGGCTCGACGGGCACGATGTTGATCAATTTTAACTTGCATCTTAACAATACGATTTTCCCAATCGGTACGCACATTTTTAGTATGAGGGACCGCTTGTAAAACGCTCATAATTTCTTTAGCTTTTTCATATAAAATGTCTTTATCAGGACCTTTTACTTGAATACTTATTGTGCTTGAATCTGAAGGGCCCGCAAACATCCGCTTAACGCGTCCAGACACATTGGGGAAGTTTTCAATAATACCGTTATGTAATTTATTAACAAAAGTATTAATTTTTGTCTCATCTTTAACATTAATGACGACAAACCCTTTATTATTAGCGGGATCTTCTGGATTAAGTGTTAATACAAAACGCGGTCCGTTAAAACCAGAATACCCCGAATAGTTACTGATCTCAGGAAAACTCGTCTTATCATCTAACCAAGTAAACACCTCTTGCATTTGACGATTAGTTTCTCTTGCCGAAGTCCCATTAGGTAGGTCAATGTACATCATCACCTGAGTTCGGTCAGAGTCAGGAAAGAATTGTTTTTTTAGTAAGCCAAAGCCACTTAAAGATACGATTAAGGTGACGACCATCAAGGTCATAAAAATGGCTTTATGTGCTAAAACCCAATGAAGAAATTTTTCATATATTTGATAGAATTTCGTTGAATTTTCAGTGGGTTTATCTGTTGTTGCCGCCCCCTTATTTTCAGCTTTGATAAAGAAATAACAAAGCGTTGGAGTAACACATAAAGCTAAAACCCAACTGGTCATCAACGTTATCAGTATAACCAGGGAAACTGAGCGGGTGAATTCACCCGCCACATGCTCGGCAAGCATTAAGGGTAAGAAAAATAAAATCGTGGTTACCGATGAACTGAGTAATGGCATGGCAAGTTCTTTACCGCCCTGGCACATGGCATCAAAGCGGTCTATACCTTGTTCAATTCTTCGTTTAAAGTCTTCAGCGATAACAATGCCATTATCAACCAATAAACCCAAGGCAATGATAAGTGTTGCTAAGCTCATTTTCTCTAACGTCATACCAGAGAACTTCATAATAGCTAATGTGGTTAGCATCACAAAAGGTACAATTGAGCCAACAATTAAACCGGTACGTAAACCTAAAAAGTAAATAACAACCAATAATACAATCACCAGTGTTTGTATTACATTGATTGAGACCCCTTCAATAGATTTCTGTACTTGATCCGCTTGATAAGTTGCAATATTGATTTTGTAACCAATCGGTAAAGTATTTTCAATGTTGGTGACCATATTTTTAACTCTTGGCGCATATTCCAATAAGTTATATTTTTGCAGCATGGAAACGCCAAACATAATAGCGGGCTCGCCATTAAAGTAGGCAGGTTTATCTGGCGGATCAATAAAGCCTCGGCGCAGGCTAACAATATCTTTTAGCGCGATGGTATCGTCAGTCCCGGTGATCCTAATATGAGTATTACCTATTTCTTCCAGTGAAGAAAAATTACCCGTTGGCTCAACCACGATGGAACGTAAACCCGTATCGATTTGTCCACCTGGACTAATAATATTTTGATTTTGTAGTTCACTAATAATGCTACGCGGTGAAATACCCAATTGAGCGAGTTTAGCTGTTTTTACTTCAAGGTATATTCGCTCAGCTTGAACGCCGATAATATCAACCTTTTTAGTACCGGCAACACTGTATAAATTGTCACGAATATGTTTAGAAATATCATACATTTCACCTAAGTCAAAACCGTCAGCGGTTAAGGCTAAAGTGACAACAGATACGTCACCAAATGAGTCATTAACAAAAGGAGGACTAGTCCCTTCTGGCAAATTCAATTGCGCTTGTTTAACTTTATTACGTAAGTCTTGCCAAATATTATCTAAATTAAAATAGCGATCGTAAATTTCAACATGAATGACCGATTGTCCCGTCATAGAGGTCGATGTAAGTTTTTCAACTTCAGGAATTTTTCTAATTTCTTTTTCAATGGCACGCGTGATTAATTGTTCAACACGTTCGGGGCCATGCCTGGGTATGAAGTGGTAACAATGGCTTTACGTATAGTTATTGTTGGGTTTTCTTGTGCTGGTAAGGTTAAATAAGCAAAAACACCGTTGATCAATAATAAGGCAAGTACCATTAAAATGGACTTTCGGTAGGTAAAAGCAATTTTAGTTAAATTCATAAAAGTCTCTAAATTTCAAGTTATACGGAAACGTGATTAATTAAAACGCTTTACATGCTTATCAAGCAACCGAACCGACTGGCCATCACGTAAAAACGAGACACCGGCAATCGCAATGATTTCTCCTGACGATAAGCCAGCAGAAACCAAGACTTCATTGTTTAAAATACTTTCTGTTTGCACCATACGTTTTTGTAAAATTTGTTGTTCAACGTTATAAACAAATACATACGACTTTTGTCCTTCATCTGCTGCCAGTGCTGCAATAGGGAGACGAAAAGCTTTACCTTGATAACCCGTTCGTCCAATACCTTGAAAGGTAAAGTCAACTTCGGCTGTCATGCCTGCTCGCAAATTTTTTGTTTCAGAATTAATAAGAATAGTCACCGGAAATGCATTAGCTGTAGCGGCGCGAGAACTAATTTCTGCGATTGTGCCTTTACTGTTTAAGCCGGGAAACGCGGGATAATGAATATCAATTTCGCTTCCTTTAGATAAATCTCTGATCATCGTTTCGGGGACCATGACTTGCACCTCTAAACCATCGTCACCTTCAATTTGAAAAATGGCTTGGCCCGGAGAAATTTGCATAGAAGGTTCGCTAAGACGTTTCGTTATTTTACCATTGTAAGGGGCCGTTAATATTGAATCACTTAAATCTTTATTGGCGATATCAAGTTGAGTTTTAGCAATGTTTACGGCACTGCTTGCTGACTCAAAAGCTGCTTTGGCATTATCAAAGCCAGACTTTGACACTAAACCTTTGGCTGATAACTCGGCGTAACGTTTATATTCATTTTCAGTTTCAGATAGTGCGGCATAGCTTTTTTGTAGGTTTGCTTGTGCTGATTGACGACTCAAATTAAAGTTTCGTTGGTCTAAACGCGCTAGGGCATCGCCTCGCTTAACTTCATCACCGAGTTTTACTTTTATCCATTGTATTTTTCCACCAACCTCAAAACTTAAATTAGCTTCTTCAACCGGGTAAATAGTGCCAGACAAACGACGCACTTGGTCAAATGAGGTTTGCTGAACTTCTTGCCATGCAATAGGACGAATAACTTCTTCAAAAGGCTGCTCTTCTTTACCACACCCTGAGAGTACCGTGATAATAGAAAAAGCTAATAAAAATAAACGCATACAAAACTCCATGAAAAAAACTGCAATAATAAGGCTATTATAGCGGCTTTACAGTTAACGACCGGTTAATTATCAATACTGTTAAATAATTGCTCTGCTAACGCTTTTAATGTCTCTGGATCTGGATTTGATTGAGCAAAAGTGCGTAAACCATAAATCCCCATGATTAAAAATTGCGCTAAGTGTTCACTCTTTTTATTTAATGATAATTCTTTCGCTGCTTGTGCTTGCAAAAACTTATCAGCTAGCGCTTGTTGCCATTGTAAAACATTGTCGGCAATAACGGCTTGTACTTCTTGATCTTCTTCTGTTGACTCGTAAAGGGTTTTAATAAATAAGCAGCCTTTCGCGGGATCACCGCTGACACATTCATTGACCATATGGTCTAAATATTTTTTTAATTGTGCAAGAATGGTTTCGTCACTTAAAAAAAACTGTGAAAATTCGGCATTACGGTCAGCTTTATACTGGGCGATAGCGGCTAACAGTAAACCGCGTTTATTCTCAAATGCACAATAAATTGAACCTGGATGTAAACCTGTCACTTTTTTTAAATCAGGCATACTTGTCTTGCTATAGCCTTTTTCCATAAATAAGCTCATCGCTGCTCTTAGCACTTTTTCTCGGTCGAACTCAGCATTTCTCATGATCACCACTTTTCATTTATCTACTAGATAACGACATGATACTTAATTTTGAACAATCATTCAAAAATAATACTTGAATGATTGTTCAAATAACGTTATCTTGAACGCATATTCAAGAAAGAAATCAATTAATAGAGATAATTAATGACTGATAATTTATTCCAACCTTATGCACTAAATGACACCATCACTTTAAATAACCGTATATTAATGGCGCCATTAACCCGCTGTATGGCCGATGATAACTTAGTGCCTACGGTAGCAATGGCCGAATATTATGGCCGCAGAGCAGAAGCCGGTTTAATCATTTCTGAAGCAACGATAATCCGTCCTGATGGTCAAGGTAATCCAAATACACCGGGCTTATTTACCCAAGAACAAGTCAATGCTTGGAAATTTGTCACCAAGACAGTTCACGATAAGGGCGGTAAAATATTTGCTCAACTTTGGCACACCGGCCGAGTTGCTCATCCTCACTTCTTTGAGCACAATAATAATGGCTCTAGTGACGTTTTAGCGCCATCGGCAGTAGGTGTTGAAGGCACAGTACCGAGAATGCGTGATTTAAACTATCAAGTGCCAAGAGCTGTTACTCATCAAGAGATTGAGCAGTTAATAGTAGACTTTGCTCAAGCGGCAGAAAATGCTATTGAAGCAGGTTTTGACGGTGTCGAGATTCATGGTGCTAACGGCTATTTAATTGACCAGTTCCTTCATTACGACAGCAACCGTCGCACCGATGAATACGGCGAAACACCAGAAAACATGACACGTTTTCCGTTAGCGGTTGTTGATGCGGTTATTGCCAGCATTGGTAAAGATAGAACGGCATTAAGAATAAGCCCAGGTGCCTATTTCTTCATGTCTGGGGATGCAAGAGACCGCCAAGTATTTGATCACTTACTGACTGAACTTGAACAGCGTGATCTGGCATTTTTACACTTAGGTATTTTTGATGATTCTATGGTCTTTGATTATTTAGATGGCCAAGCATCAAGTTATATCCGCGCCAACTACACTAAAACATTAGTGGGTGTAGGCAGTTATACTCCAGATACTGCCAGTAATGCCATTGCCGATAATAAGTTTGACTTAGTCGCAATCGGACGACCTTTTATTGCTAATGCTGATTACGTCGCTAAAGTGCGAGCGGGTGAAGGTTTGGTTGAATATAATGCCGAAATGTTAACCAGCTTAATTTAAATAATAGTGAAGCGAAGCATAACTTGCTTCGCTTTCATTCGTTGTTTTACCCTAAATTTAAATCGCTAAAAAATGTCCGTAATAAAGCCGTGCTCCAACCAGTGACTCTAGCTCTGCACTGCTAGGAAAAGTAGTCCACTTCTTAGCATTTTCCTCAACCGCTGCTTCATCTAACCAAACTAATTGCCAACAAATTTCTTCAGCATTATCGGTTTTACTTAATATACTATGTGATATTAAGACGGCTCTTTCCTTGTTCATTTCTTCAAACAACAACTGACTTAATTCAATCACTCTTTGTTGATTTTCTTTACTAACAGAAAATACGGCAACCTCATAACAATATGACATCTAAACTCTCACTAGGTGATCAATCAATGACTTCACTTGGTATATCCATCAATGATGATTATAATCTCAAATAATTTTTCAAATATACAACGACCTAAGATTAATTACTATGGATCTATTTTTACTTAAAAAAATTATTATCGCGCTGATCATGCCGTTAAGTATCGTTATACTATTATTGGTATTAGCTATTGTCTTTTATCAATATAAAAAGAGATTCAGTTATAGCTGCTTAATCTTGGCGACCTTATTATTAACGCTAGGTTCATTAGGTCCAGTTGCTAATCTAGTTATGGCGCCCTTAGAAAGCCAATACTCCACGTTCACACGTTCAAGTAAACCTGTTGATTATATTATTATTTTAGGCTGCAAGCACACCACCGATGCTCAATTACCAGCGACTAGCGAACTAGGTATTTGTTCGTTGCAACGACTCGTTGAAGCGATGCGTATCCTGCGTATTCACCCTGAAGCGCACTTAATTACCTCAGGTTATGCCGGTAATGACGAAACAAGTAATGCCGAGAAGGTTAAGCAAGCCGCGATGCTATTGGGTGTTGCTGAAAGAAAAATAATTGTTGAGGGATTTGCGCAAGATACCGAAGAAGAAGCACAATTAATGGCGCCAAGGGTCAGTGGAAAAAACGTTGTCTTAGTAACTAATTCTGACCACATGCCGCGTGCAATTAAGTACTTCCAACGAGAAGGCATTAACCCCATCCCCGCCCCCGCAGGTAAATGGACCAAAGGAATGAATGACGAAAAGCATTGGCAAGATTATATCCCTAAGCCAAAAAATTTAGAACAAGCAACTCATGCCTGGTATGAGAGCATAGGCCGCGTGGTTCAGTGGTTAAAGAGCTAGTAGCGGCTTATATTGTTGTAATGTTGATACTGAAATAAATTCAGCATGACGGTTTCAGTATCTGCTCTTTGTATTCTACCCCGTCATGCTGGACTCGTTTCAGTATCTGGTCTTTGTATTCTTCCCCCGTCATACTGATACTGAAATAAATTCAGCATGACGGTTTCAGTATCTGTCTTTGTATTCTTCCCCCGTCATACTCGACTCGATTCAGTATCTGGTCTTTGTCCTATGAAATACGAGATCCTGAAATAAATTCAGGATGACGGATGGGGTTCATATGACGGATGGGGGGATTCAGTATCTGTCTTTGTATTCTTCGCCGTCATACTGGACTCGTTTCAGTATCTGCTCTTTGTATTCTTCCGCCGTCATGCTGAACTCGTTTCAGTATCTGGTCTTTGTGTTCTTCCGCCGTCATACTGGTACTGAAATAAATTCAGCATGACGGTTTAAGTGTCTGGTCTTTGTGTTCTTCGCCGTCATACTGGACTCGTTTCAGTATCTGCTCTTTGTATTCTTCCGCCGTCATACTGGTACTGAAATAAATTCAGCATGACGGTTTAAGTGTCCGGTCTTTGTTCTATGAAATACGAGATCCTGAAATAAATTCAGGATGACGGTTTCAAGATCTGGTCTTTGTCCTATGAAATACGAGATCCTGAAATAAATTCAGGATGACGGATGGGGGGATTCAGTATCTGTCTTTGTATTCTTCGACGTCATACTGGTACTGAAATAAATTCAGCATGACGGTTTAAGTGTCCGGTCTTTGTATTCTTCGCCATCATGCTGGTACTGAAATAAATTCAGCATGACGGTTTAAGTGTCCGGTCTTTGTATTCTTCCCCCGTCATACTGAACTCGTTTCAGTATCTGTCTTTGTATTCTTCGCCATCATACGGGTACTGAAATAAGTTCAGCATGACGGTTTAAGTGTCAGGTCTTTGTTCTATGAACGACGAGATCCTGAAATAAATTCAGCATGACGGATGGGGAGCTCATATGACGAATGGGCCTTATTCGGGATGACATTGGGTTAAACATGACGGCTGAGCATATTCTTTACGCAGGGTTATCAATATCAATAAAAACTGTTGGTATTGATAATTCTTTTTCAAGATGTTTGGCCAACGCTTTAGCGCCATAACGCTCGGTTGCATGATGGCCAGCTGCAAAAAAATGAATATCCATTTCGGTTGCAACATGGGTCGTTTGCTCTGAAATTTCGCCACTAATAAACGCGTCAATGCCCTGCTCTGCAGCAAGCTCGATATAATTTTGTCCGCCACCACTGCACCAAGCAACTGTTTTTATTTTTTTATTAGACGGTGGCGTAATATGCAAGCAATCTCTCGCTAGTTGCTGGGAGATACGTGTACTCAGTTCATCACCTGAAATATGGTGCGAGAACTCACCACGTACAGCGACACTTAAAGGATTGCCTACTTCTAGAGGTTGGACATTATTTATTTCAAATAATTGAGCAAGCTGAGCGTTATTTCCTAATACCGGATGAATATCAAGTGGCAAATGGTAAGCAAATAAACTTATATTGTGATCAAGCAGCGCCTTAATTCGTTGATATTTCATACCACGAATAACATAAGATTCATTTTTCCAAAAAAAACCATGGTGTACCACTAAAGCATCTGCTTTTTCATCAATAGCTTTGGCAATTAACGCTTGTGTTGCGGTTACACCCGTGACAATTTTATGGATTTGATCACTGCCCTGAACTTGTAAACCATTAGGACAAAAATCTTTAATTTGTTCAGGCTTTAGCAAGGCATTTAGGTGCTGCTCTAAATCATTACGATGGATCATTACTGTATTCTCTTTGTTAGGAACTTAAAAGTTAGTTAATTTTATGTGATGAATTCATACTGGGCACTTCTACTTGCTTAAACTTCGGACTTATCTTCCATTTAGGCTTAATAGGCGTTAACGGGTGAACACGTTTTTTGGCCACTAATACATAGATAGACCCTAAATTAGGTAAAAAGTCACTGGCGATTTTTTGCCAAATTTGAACAATTTTACCTTGGCTTAACCGTCCCGATAAAGAAGAATAAATAACTTTTTCATCAACTAATATTTCATAGCCCATTAAGTGTAGCCAATCTTTCACTCGCATTGCCGAAAAAAAACGTTCGTTCCATGGGGTGTTATGTTTACGATAGGGAATAAATTTATTAAGTCCCGCTAAACTAAAAGGGTTAAAACCAGTAATAACTAAGTAACCGTTAGGGATCAATACTCGGTTTGCTTCTCGTACTACATGATGAGGGTCAAGTGAAAATTCTAAGGCATGGCTAAGTAGACAAACATCAATACTATGTTCTAAAAAGGGTAAATCATCTAGATCAGCAATAATATCGCCGGTTTGTTTGCGCTCGACTAAATTCATCTGATGTTTAATTGTACAGTCTGAACTGTCAATATGACCACTGAGTGCACCAATTTTTAATAGATGATAACCAAAAAGTTTTGGCCACCACGGTGCTAACACTTGTTCAATTTCTTTAACTATCACCTCGCCATTTGGTAAAGCTTGCCAAGATTTTGGGTAATGGGGTTGTCGATAGCCCAAAGCAGGTTTCATCAGTTAGATACGCCTTTTTAGTTCGTTTACGGGTATACTAGTTACTCTATCTTCATTGAGGACGATTTAACGTGCAAAGTCAAACACTAAAGCCAATTTTGATAACGGCAATACCCGCTTTTACCGACAATTATTTTTGGGCAATAACCTCTCCTGAAGTAAACGTGACCGATAATGAAACGCTAAAACCCGTTGCTCTGGTCGATCCCGGAGATGCTAAGCCTTGTATTAAATATTTAGAGGAAAATAATTTACAGCTTTGCGCTATTTTAATTACCCATCATCATGCTGATCATACCGGTGGTGTTGCTAAGTTAAAGAGCTATTGTAAAGATAAGAACTGGCCACTTACTGTTTACGCACCTGAAAATGAAAAGATAACCAATGTTGATGTACGGGTAATAGCAAAGCAAATCATCGAGATTCCTGCGCTTGAAACTTCTTTTGAAGTCATTGACCTTGCTGGGCACACCTTAGATCATATTGGTTATTATACTGGTGATGCTGTTTTTTGTGGTGATACTTTATTTTCAGGTGGCTGTGGACGAATATTTGAAGGCTCACCCAAACAGATGTTGAGTGCTTTAACACGTTTAACCGACTTACCCGATCGAACCCGTGTTTACTGCGCGCACGAATACACTTTAGCCAATTTAAGGTTTGCTCTAGCGGTTGAGCCGAATAACGCTGAACTCGTTCACTATTACAATCAAGTCGTAGAACGACGAGCAAAAAATATTCCCACCATCCCTAGTTCTATTTTACTTGAGAAAAAAATCAATCCGTTTTTACGTTGCCAACAACAAGAAATCATCGATAGCGCTGGTGATTATAGTGGTAAAAAGTCAATAAATACCTTAGCAACCTTCACCGTTATTAGGCAGTGGAAGAATGAATTCTAAGTCGAGGACTCTTTGACTAATGTATTAGCCACGCTTGAATAAGCAGGCTAAATAAGTGAAACTAACCTTAAGTAAAATAATATAGTGCCTACATGAACTTTATCTTAAAAACATCAAAAAAATCACCTGCTAAAAAATATACTTTTGCAAAAGCTCTACCGCTATCATTTTCTGTTGCTTTCTCAGTCATGCTAATGGGTTGTCAAGCGACCTCAATGCAAAATAGTGATGGCGCTCAAGCAACAGATATTGACCAACGGATGATCGCTAGCACTGCTGAAATTAATCAGGCGATATTAGCCGATGAAAACATTGACATTATTCATCCGGTTGCGGATGTAGAATTTACCTTAACTGATCCAGAAATTGTTGATGATATTTATGTATCCGATGATATCTGGCAACGTATTCGAACTAAATTTACCTTTGAAATTCCAGAAGATAAACGCCTTACGCAGCAACGTAATTGGTTTGTAAAACATCCTGAATACCTTGACCGCGTAGCAAAACGTGCTGAGCCCTTTATTTTTTATATTGTGCAAGAACTTGAAAAAAATGATATGCCGCTAGAAATAGCGCTTTTACCTATCGTTGAAAGTGCTTTTGATCCCTTTGCATACTCCCATGGTCGTGCTTCAGGTATGTGGCAATTTGTTCCAGGAACTGGCAAGCGATTCAATATGAAGCAGAACTGGTGGTATGACGGACGCCGTGATGTCATTGCATCAACACAAGGTGCGATTCAATATTTAAAATATTTAAACAAATTTTTTGATGGTGACTGGTTATTAGCACTCGCTGCGTATAATTCTGGTGAAGGTCGCGTAAAACGCGCAATGAAAAAAAATGCTCGTAAGAATTTACCAACAGATTTTTGGTCTTTAGATTTACCCAGAGAAACGAGAGCTTACGTACCAAAATTACTTGCGTTGGCCGATGTAATAAAACGTCCTGAAGATTTCAATATTAAACTTTACGAAATTGAAAACAAGAGTCAGATTACTAACATTGATATAGGATCGCAGCTAGATTTAGCAAAAGCGGCTAAGTTAGCTGATTTATCTTTGGCTGAACTACAGCGCTTAAACCCTGGATTTAATCGTTGGGCAACTGACCCTGATGGTCCTCACAGTTTATTGATACCTAACCATAAAGTCGCTAATTTTGTGAAGAAGCTTGCTGAACTTCCCAAAGAAGATCGTTTAGCATGGCAGCGTTATAAAATTAAAAATGGTGATAACTTAGGTGAGATTGCCCATAAATTTAATACTGATATTAAGTTAATTAAACAGGTTAACAATATTAAAGGCACACAAATTCGTGCGGGCAAACACTTATTAATTCCTGTGGCGACTCAGTCGCTCGACAGTTATGTTTTTTCTCAAAAGCAGCGGACGGCGACCACTAAAAATCGTCAACGAAGTGGAGAGAAAACAACACACCTTGTCGTAGCAGGCGATACTTTATGGGATATAGGACAAACCTATAAAGTCAGTAGCCGAAGTATTGCAAAATGGAATGGTATGGCGCCACGCGATGTTTTAAAGCTTGGCCAAAAACTGGTTATTTGGCAGAAAACGGCCGCGGTTGAAGATAATTTAGCCAGCACAACGTCTTACCAACCGCCAGAGCAGGCAATCATGCGAAATATCACCTATAAGGTAAGACGTGGTGATTCTTTCGCACGTATTGCCAATAAATTTAGGGTCTCAATTAGTGATATTGAACGCTGGAACAGTTTAAATCGCAAAAAATATTTACAACCTGGTCAAATGATAAAATTGTCGGTTGATGTGACTAACAATATTTAACCAATATCATTTGATGGTTAATAAAACGCTATTGACTGCAGTCTTTAGCGTTTTTTTACATTAAAAACGGCTCTTTATAACCATATGTAAGTTATTCAGCAAAATAGCACTTGATAATATTTCTATAGCTGTCACAGTGACCCAATCGTATAAGCGATTATTTTTATACGTACCTCACAATTTGTTAATAATTTAAAGGAGTAGCGCTTCAATGTGTTCGATCTTTGGTATATTAGATATAAAAACAGGTGCAGACGCACTTCGTCCGAAAGCCCTAGAATATTCTCGTTTATTACGTCACCGTGGTCCTGATTGGTCTGGTATTTACAGCAGCGAACATGCTATTTTAGTGCATGAACGTTTATCAATTGTTGATACTGAGCACGGTGCTCAACCATTATATAACGAAGACAAAACAAACATTCTCGCTGTAAATGGTGAAATTTATAACCATAAAGCCCTAGCAGCAAACTTAACGGTAGATTACCAATTTCAAACTGGCTCAGATTGTGAAGTTATCCTGCCACTATACAAAGAATTTGGTGTTGAATTTATTGATAAACTTCAAGGCATGTTTGCTTTTTGTTTATACAACGAAACTGATAACTCTTACCTTATAGCACGCGATCATATCGGTATTATCCCACTTTACACTGGCTATGATGAAGACGGTAACTTTTATGTTGCCTCTGAAATGAAAGCATTGATGCCAATTTGTAAAACAGTGAGTGAGTTTCCTCCTGGCCATATTCTTGACAGTCGTGTTGGCGAATTACAAAAGTATTATAAACGTAACTGGCAACAATATTCTGCGATTAAAGATAATACCACCAGTAAAACAAAAATTCGTGAAGCGCTAGAAGAGTCGGTTAAAAGTCATTTAATGACTGATGTACCTTATGGTGTTTTATTATCGGGTGGTTTAGATTCATCGCTAATATCAGCTATTACGCAAAAATTTGCTGCTCGCCGTATTGAAGATAATGACTTAGCTGAAGCTTGGTGGCCAAAGGTTCACTCCTTTGCTTGTGGTCTTGAAGGCTCGCCAGATTTAATTGCCGCGAAAACAGTAGCAGACAGCATAGGGACTATTCATCACAGCGTGGTGTTTACTGAGCAAGAAGGTATAGATGCCTTACAAGAAGTTATCTATCACTTAGAAACTTATGACGTCACCACTATTCGAGCTTCTACCCCTATGTACTTGATGGCGCGTAAAATAAAAGCCATGGGTATAAAAATGGTACTTTCAGGTGAAGGCGCTGATGAAATTTTTGGTGGTTACTTATATTTCCATAAGGCGCCTAACGCACAAGAGTTTCATGAAGAACTTAACCGTAAGTTAGACCGATTACATAAGTTTGATTGCTTACGTGCCAATAAATCTATGTCAGCTTGGGGTATTGAAGCCCGAGTGCCATTTTTAGATAAAAACTTTATGGATGTTGCGATGCGCATCAACCCAGAAGATAAAATGTGTGGCAACGGAAAAATGGAAAAAGCAATTTTACGTGAGTCGTTTGAAGGTTATTTGCCTAAAGAAATTTTGTGGCGTCAAAAAGAGCAATTTTCTGATGGTGTTGGTTATTCTTGGATTGATGGTTTAAAAGCACATGTTGAGTCTCAAGTGACGGATCAGCAACTTGCAACGGCTAACTTTAAATTTCCAGTGAATACACCAGACAGTAAAGAAGCCTACTTTTATCGTACTGTTTTTGAAGATAAATTTCCACTTGCCTCAGCGGCAGACTGTGTTATCGGTGGTAAGTCTGTTGCCTGTAGTACTGAAGAAGCATTAGCATGGGATGAAAGTTTTCGAAATAATGCTGACCCTTCAGGTCGAGCGGTAATGAGTGTTCATAACGATAGTTACTAGCATTTATCCTTAAAATATTATAAAACCAATAAGTCTGACTTATTGGTTTTTTTTTCAATTTTTTATCTCATCAAAATAATAATATTAATTTGAATACATAGAATTATAATTGTGTAGAATAACCAATTAGATAAAAATGATATAAATAGTACTAACAGGAAAATATTTTGACTAAGCAAATCGACCATAACATGCCAAGTATCACGCCTGATAAAGATCAGGTCGAGGCATTCAAAAACACTCGAACTTCTTCTCCCGCTTCAACTAATTCGGTTGATAATACATCGCCTCAACCCAAAGTTGTCAAGCCACAAAAAACACCTAGTTCGCCACCAATAAAAATAGCTAAAGCGGCTATTATTTTTATCTATTTATTTATTGCGGGTGCTGGCTATTGGCTTTATCAACAAAATATTAAAACAAATGCCATTATAGCTTCAGCAGAGCAACGCATTGCCGACTTAGAGCACCAACTTTCCGCTACAGGCGAAGAAATGGGTGAATCGGCAGTAGAGATGAAAGTACGCATAGAAACACTCGGCAAGACCAGTGATAAACTTTGGGAAGAAATGGACAAGCTCTGGGCTTCTGCTTGGCGTAGAAACCAATCTCAAATAAAGACGTTACAAAAAGATAATAAATTATTGACTGACTTATCAGTAACTCAAGGTAAAACCGTTGCAGCAACAAACGCCACAATAAACGACGTTAATAATAAGCAAGTAGCTACTGAGTTCTCAATAGACGCATTAAAAGAAAAGTTGACTGAAAATATTAAAAATTTATCACTGGAGTTATCCGCTATAGAGTCAAACTCTCAACGTCGTGATAAACAACAAATAGCCCTGGCGAGCCGCGTCACTCAACTCAGTGAGCAGAATAAAAAATTATTATTAAAAGTTGAAAGTTTAGAAGCACTAAGCAACATACCCGCAAGAACAGCACCTCCTTTCTCTGAAGGTTCTTAGCACCATAAAAATAAGCAAGAGTAGGTTAATGACTATTTAATAACCTACTCTTACCTATCTCTTATCGACTAAAATCTAAACTGACTCTCCAGCTCACTTACACCTAAGCCACTGCATTTTTTAACTTTTATTTGCACAGGAATACGTTCTTTAAGCGTATCTACATGACTTATAACACCAATCATTTTACCACTAGCATTTAAACTGTCTAACGCATCAAGTGCCACTTCGAGTGTATCGTTATCAAGTGTGCCAAAACCTTCATCAAGAAAAAGAGAGTCGATACTGGTTTGGGCGCTGACCAAATCAGACAAAGCTAACGCCAACGCCAAACTCACTAAAAAACTCTCACCGCCAGAAAGTGTTTTGGTGTCCCGTACGCTATCCGCTTGCCATGTATCAAGGACTTCAAGAGTTAATGCCTCAGATTGTTGACACTTAAGTTGATAGCGAGCATGTAAGCGCTCGAGCTGTTGATTCGCTAAATAGACGAGATGAGCAAGCGTTAACCCTTGAGCAAACTTTCTAAATTTTGCGCCATCTGCCGAACCAATTAAGCCGTTTAAATGGGCTAAATCATCGACATCTTTTTGTAAACCCGATATTTTTTCAAGTAAACCTTGTTGTTGTTGGCGTTGAATATCGTCTTGTTTTAATGTTTGCCCTAATTGTCCTAGTTTTATCTGCGCTTGTTTCAACTGTTCTTTACATGCTACCAATTTTTCAGTGATCGCCAAGGAGCTAAAATCAGTCACACCTGCTTGTTGAATCGCAACTTGATCAATAGTCAATTGTTGAAGTTGTTGCTGATATTGTTCGAGTAGTGTTTGTGAACGCTGTTTTTCAAGGGTAATACTGTCTGACACTTGCTGAAACACATCTTGTTTATCAGGAGGTAATAACGCATTGATAAAATCAACTTCTTGCGAAAAATCACTTTTAGATAAGGCGTTTTGCCACGCTGAAGTCAATAATTCAACTTCTTCATTGAGCTGTGTTAATTGCTGTTCTGCGCTTTTTAAAAGACCTTGTTGGTGTTGGTGCGTTTGCATGCATTGCTGAAAAGTTTGTTGTAATTTATCAAGCTCATCAGCTACCGCATTACGCTTAGCGGTGATATCAGCTCTGACTTGGCTAATAGTTTTGTCTTCAAAAAGAGTAAAGCGTTGCTGTTGAGCTTGTTTTAGTTCACTAATCACTTGCCCGTGAGTTTGACTAACTTGCGCGTGGTCGTCATTGAGCCCATTGTGGTGTATTTGTGCAACAGCCAACTGTTGCTTTAACCCGGTAATGACCTGCAAGAACTGTTCTTGTTGTTGCAACGTCTGTTGATAGTGTTTTACTTGTTCGCTTATTTCAGTAAACCAAGTAGAAAAAATTTCATTACTGGTTAGCGTTTCAGTGTTTTCGTTAAACAACGGTGCAAATGATACGCTACTTTGCTCGGTATTTACCTGCTTGGCGATGGCGGCAATATCGGCTTTAAAAGCAGTAAGCCCTTCGGTCTTAATTTTTTGCTTTTGTGTGAGAAGAACAGTTAATTGTTGTAAACTGACTTGGCTATTTTCTTGATTATTTATTAGCAGTAAAGCTTGGTTTTCAAGCGTTGACTTATCTTTTTCAGCAGCGACTAATTGCTGCTGGCACTGCTGTAAATGTTGTTCAGCCTTTTGAAGCCTAACGTTTGTGTTAACAAAATTTTCTAGCTTATTTTCTCGCTCGCCAATAAAAGACTCAATAAAGGCCAAGTCTGCTATTGGACAATCTAGATCGAGTGGCTGTGCTTTTGAGTGCCATTGACTGAATAAAACTTGTTGCTCTGTTAATTTTTCTTCTAGTTGTTTATCAGCAACGCCAAGTTCTGCCTTCAGCTGAGCTTGTGTTTCTGCTTGAGCCTTGCCTTGCTGCTCTAATTGTTTTAATTGTTGCGTTAACTGCTCAAATCTTTGTTGGTATTCAGACGATTCACCCTCGACTAATGATGAATATTCGTCAATAGCGGGATGCTCATTTGAACCACATAATGGACACGCTTGCTCGGGCTGAAGATTTTTACGATGTTCATTTAACGATAAAATAGTTTTTTGTTGATCGACAATAAGCATGACATCTTCACGCCTTATCTGCACTTGTCGATATTGGTTTCTTAATTCAAGCACTTGTTCAGTAACACGTTGATATTGCTTTTTCTTTTCTGCGTTATCAGCACTAGCATTAGTGACTTCGTTTGTTAAAAAGTTAAAGCGACGAGCGCTTTCAAGGGCAGTTATTTGCTCTGCAATTTGCCCCTGTCGTTGTTGTATCGTATTTTGTAGTGCTGATCGGTCATTCATCGACACTTGCGCTAAGACGTCAGCTATTTCTTGTTGATATTGTTCAAATCGCTCAATAAGACCATCGCGCACACTTTGCTGTTTGTTGATTAGATTTTGCTGGGTTTCTTGTTGAACATTTAATTGTTGATGTTGTAAATGTAACCCTTGTTGGTCTATCAGGATTTGCTGTACTTCATCTTCAATAAGCAATAAGTATTGATACTGACTTTGCCATAATGGCAGCTTCTCAGGCAAAAACTTCAATACCTGATTATTACTAATAAAGCCTTCATTTTTAATAAACTGTACTTGATGTTGTTCTTGCTCGTTTGCTAACTTATCGCAATTATTTTTTGATAACTGTTGAGCACGCGCTAACTCAACTAATTTATTGGCTGATTCTTCTTCTTGTTTAATCCAATGAAAAATTTTGTTATCAAGGGGGATCACTTCTTCAATGATCAGATTTTCAATGCGTTGATCGGCTAAATGTTGAATGCCCTGCTCTTTCGTTAAGGCTTCATAGGCTTGCTGAGCCATAGTTGTTTGCTGTTCGATATTTTTACAGCTAATTAAAAGTTCATTGTTACTGACCACTAATGATTTTTGTAATTGTATTTTTTGCTGATATTGCTCGAAAACAGGTCGCAATTTCTCAGCCGGCTTAGCTAAAGCCAATAAGCGTAAGTCATCTTCGGCGTCGCGCTCTTTTTGTGCTACACACTCAAGTTGGTTGTTAACCACATTAATACTGTTATGGTTTTCAAGCGACTTTTGTTGCCAAAGATGTGCTTTTTGCCACAAATCATATTCAGTGGCCACTCGTTGTTCATCATCACCAAGCGTTGCAAGTTGTTGAGTCAACGAGGTTAATTCTTCTGCCGATAATATAACGGTACCTTGACTCTGTGCTTGTAATATTTTTAAGTCGTTACTGGCATTTTTATGGTTAAGATAGACTTGCTGTGAAACCTGCCCATAAATTTCAGTACCGGTTAACTCTTCTAAAAGTTCAGCTCGTTCGTTGCTGGGGGCATTTAAAAAAGCGGCAAACTGTCCCTGTGAAAGCATCATAGATTTGGTAAAACGAGAAAAATCTAAACCGGTTAAACTGGCTATTTCATTGCGCACTTGCGAGACTTTTGTTGCTATTATTTGATCATTCTGTGCTGTCGACATTGAAATCTCGGCAAGTTCCGCAATCGGTTTCTGTAAATTCCCTTCGACACTATTTTTAGCGCGTCGTTGACTCCAAAAGGCTCGGTAAGCTTTACCTTTTACTTCAAATTCAACTTCAGCTAAACAACTCGCCGTATGGCGGGTCATTAATTGGTTTTGCTTATCTGAAATATTTAAACGGGGTGTTTGATGGTAGAGCGCCAAGCAAATAGCATCTAATATGGTGGTTTTTCCAGCGCCTGTGGGTCCTGTAATAGCGAACAAGCCACTATTGTCAAAAGGTGCTTGGCTAAAATCAATTTTCCACGCACCTTTAAGTGAGTTGATATTTTCAAATCGTAAACTTAATATTCTCACTTGATTTCACCAGTAACTTGAGGTTTTTCACTGTGCTTTTCACTTGTGGTATTTTGCTGTTGCACTTGCTCTAGCGTTTGTGCAAACATTTTTTCAAGTCGATCTTTTTGGCTTATCTCTGTGTCTGTTTGCCAATTTTCTTGTTGTAATCGCGTTGAGAACACCTCGGCTAAAGATAATTCATTTAAGGTGATTTTCTTTTGGCTTTCTGGCATCGACTGTCTAGATTTTTTACTGCGTCGCACCAACAAGACCTCTACCGGTAATTCTTTGACAAGCGCTTCAATGCGAGGGGTTAAATCTTGTAAATATTCAGCACTGTTAATCTCAATATCAAGCCAAATTTTTTGTTCTTTCTCTAATGAGGTCTTCGAACTATTGAGCTCGCTAACAAGCTTATTGATATCATCACTGAGCTGTTCTAATTTACTTTTTACCATCAACAAAGGTTGAAAACAGGGAATATCTTGTTCAATAACCTGACTCAGTTTTGCTTGATCAAATTCTGCGATTAAAACTTTTTTAGTTTGACTTGCTTCATCAAAGCTTAAGGCTATTGGCGATCCGCAATAACGAATATGCTCAGATTTAGCAACCCGTTGACTGCGATGGATATGGCCAAGCGCTATGTAATCGGCTTGCGGAAAAGCATTGGCAGGGAAAGCCTCCAAGGTGCCAATATAAATATCGCGCACCGACTCACTACTGGTCACACCAACGGTGGTTAGATGCCCAGTGGCAATAACCGGTAATTTTTTTTCATCATTGACTGAAGAAATAACTTCTGCTTGGGTAAATAGTGTTTGATAGTGTTCACTAATCGCTTGCTGCAATGACTGTTGTTTATCTTTAACAGATTGCCCCGCACTGCTGCTAATAATATCGCGCGGGCGAATAAAAGGAATAGCACACAATATTGCCCCTGGTTGACCTTGTTTATTGTTAAGCGTAATCACTTGCTGATTTATCTTATCGCTAACACTGGTGATCACCTGACATGAAAGATGTGACAATAACTGCTTCGACTCACCAAGCATGGCAACAGAGTCATGGTTACCGGCCAGAATGATTAATTGGCAGTTTTTTTCATGCATATTAACAATAAAATCAAAATACATTTCTCGGGCATAGCTAGGTGGCGTGCCGGTATCAAAAATATCACCCGCAACAATCACCGCATCAATGTCATGTTCACTGACTTGTGTGAGTAACCAATTTAAAAATTTTTGATGCTCTGCAGCACGGCTTTTACCGTAAAAATTTTGGCCTAGATGCCAGTCTGAAGTATGGAGAATACGAAATTTCATAAAGTTATCTTAAGGTTTCAAACCTAGGTGTGAGTTATTTGTTATGGGTTGTGATAGTTTTTTTCTTACCGACAAAGCGAGTATAAAGTTGCTGGTGAGCTAGCTTTGAAAAAGTATCGGTGCGTGTATCATAAGCCTTTATCCAATCAATAAGCATGGCTAAATTATCATCCTGAGCTTGCTTTGATGGATATTTATGCGCTTCCCACGGACGATCTTCTGCATGGGTAATGCATGTATTAATCATTATATCTAAGTAGATAATTTCGTTAGCAAACGCTTTTTTATTAACATTATCATGGTCTGTTGCACTATTATTAATCAGTAGCTCTAGTAAGTCACTGTAGCAACCTTCTATTACCCAATTTGCATGTTGTTGGGTAAATGTGTCAATTTCAATGGCTGAATCTGACAGACATTTTCTTTGCGGTGGAGATGTTGCCAGCCAGGCGAGCGTATCAAGATCTAAATGTGCTAAGCCTTGTTTTACCGCTATTTTTTTAGCTAAAGTCGATTTACCTGCTGCAGCATTGCCAAAAATAAGAATTTTTTGCAAGTAGCTCACCTTTCGTCATATTGTTATCAAAGGTAGTGTACCTGAACTGATGATAAAAAATTAGCGTTTTAATGCAAAATAAAACAAGTTGATAGCGTTTATCCTTACTAACAACTTGCCATGATTTAAATGTGAATAAAGCTTAAGACTATAGGCTTAGGCCAATAAAAAAGGTTATCTGCTTAACTTGATTCGTAGCAAACAAGTGCCTGAATAAAAAGAGCGATACTCTCGTATCGCCCTTTATTTACTTGATTAAATATGACTGCTTGAATGACTAAAAGCGATAAGAAGCATTTAAGAAAAAGCTACGTCCATATAAATCATATCCCGATGAAGTCACCATGTTGCCACGGTTTGAGCCAGCGGTTAAATCAACTAACTCTGGCGCTTTATCAAAGACATTTTTCATCCCTGCTGTCACTAAAAAGTCATCACCGGTATAAGTGACAGATGTATGAACATAAACCGCACTATCGGCAGAACAAACAGGCACCGTTTGCGGTTTACCAACTAAGTCTTCATTTTTAATAAAGACATCACATTTAGCCGTATCTCTGACATCATCAGCTGATTGAGTACCCGACATATAATTTGCCATGATCATCCAGTTCCATTCATCCATTGAAAAATTCAAGGTTGACACTAAACGATGCTCTGGCGTACCAAAATCTTCTAACAAGTCCTCAGATGATTCACCTTTGAATATAGTGACTTCTCGTTCAGTTTGTAAGGTATATTGGTTATCCCATGTCATTCTTACATTATCAAAGTTAGTCACGAACCGTGTATTAACATCAACACCTTTCGAGGTCTCTTCACCAATATTAATAAACGAGGTATCAATTAAATTTGGAAAGTTAATCACGGGTGCATTACCACTGTTTCGTGAAATACGTGGGCAAAATGAGCTTTCCATATTAGGAGAGTCAAAACAACGCTTTAAAATAGTCGCCGCACTAATTGTTCGAATGGTATCTTCAACGACTAAGCTGAAGTAAGTAACCCCAAAGTTAAACTCGTAATCCCCTTCAAACACCGGTGTCCACTTAAATGTTGCGGTAATATTTTCTGATGTTTCAGGTTTTAGGTCTCTAGCATTACCGCTTGAAGAGGTTGGGATACTGGGTACACCACTCAAACCAATTTGAGTAAAGTCAGCACCTTGGGCACTACAGTTATCTAAAATTGTTTGTGAGCGATTTTCTTTAGAGGGATCATATTGGCTATTTGTCGTTAAAGATTCTGAGACCATACAAGGATCAGCACTACCACTTACACCTCCAAATTGGTTAGCAAGAAATTGCTCCCGTAAATTTGGTGCTCGAAAAGAGGTGCCATACGAGGTGCTAAATAGTAAGGTTTCAGAAGGTTTGTAGGTAACACGTGCACGATTGGTTAATTCACTGCCAAAGTTAGACTCATCGGTATAACGAAGCGCCGCTTCAACTTCAAATAAATTCGCCCAGCTTTGATCGACCGCAATTGGTAATGATATCTCCGCAAAAACATCACTCACATCACGAGAGCCAATGGTTGCCCCTTCTGTTAATGGATTCTCTGCCGCGACTAACCCTGTTGAACCTAGCATATCACCCGCAGAATCTATGCGATCTTTTCTGTACTCAAGTCCCATGGCAACGGTTGCAGCCGCACCTTTTTCAAAGTCAAAGACGTCACCGGTAACAAAACCTGAGAGCATTGATTGCTGAACGGTTGTTGTATTAATACGCGTGCCGATTAAAAAGTCTTTTTCTGCTTGTGTAGCGAATGTACCACCACCGTAGCTACCGCCATTAAAGATGGATTCTGCAAAAAAGTCGACAGGAACACATTCATTGGCAGTAATAAACCCAATCCCAGCTGGGGCATTAATTCCACAAATAGGGTTACCGGCATTATCTAGACGCAATGTCCCTAAACTTAATGCTAGGTTAGTTTCATTCATTACGGGCTGAGTTTGATCACCAACACCACGGTCGTATGAAACAAACACCTCATAACTCCAGCCCTTATTAGATAGCCAGTCACTGGTAAAGTCACCACGTAAACCAGTAACAAAGCGGAAGTGATTTAATTCAACCTCTCGTTTTTGTGGCAAGTCTTCTAAAGTCATGATGTGAGAAACATCATAATCTGGAAATGGGTTTAGTGGGTTATCAACTAAATTCAATGAGCCATCAGGGTTAGTGACTAAATTACCATTAGCATCTTCATGGGGGATATTAGCAGCTATTGTTGGATAAATTTGTTCAGTAGAAGCTAAGCTGGTTAGGTTACGATGGAAATAATAGCCTTCGTAAAATATTTCTTCATCACCACCAAAAAAATCAGGTGAGTAGCTACCATTTACCGCCAGAGTAAAACGAGTTACTGGTTGAATTAAATCGGCTTCCATACGGTCAACAGCATCAGAATGTGCCGGTGAGTATATACGGCGGTTAAATTGATCTGAACTGGTAATATCAATGTTAGGATCATTTGGAATGGGCAAACCAAAAGCCGAACTAAAACCCGGAATACCAACATCAGATGAACCCGGGGTGGTAAAGAAACCAATACCTGATGGATGCGGATAGGTCATCACTGGCGCGTTTGGATCATCAGCATTGTAACCGGTAATATCTAAGATAGAATTATCCCAAAAGCGGCTTGAGCATACCGAGGTTCTTTTGCCGCTGTCGTCTTCAAATATTTTACGAATACAATCGGTACGGTCTTTTACGGCGATACGATCGCGTTCATAATAAGATGCAGAGAGGGTAAATTTTGATTTCTTACCTTCAAAACCAGTAATAAATGAGAAATCTTTTGTAGCGCCGCCACCGTGTTGCGTATCAGAAATATTTGCTGAAACTTCAAAGCCGTCAAAACTTTCTTTGAGAATAATATTAATAACACCCGCAACAGCATCCGCGCCGTAAATAGATGAAGCTCCTTCGGTGATCACTTCAATACGCTGCACCATATTAACCGGGATCAAACTTAAATCAGGTTGTGATGGAGCACCTCGCACACCTGATGAGCCCAGTCGTCGACCATTAATAAGAATAAGGGTTCGCTCTGGGCCTAAACCACGTAAACCAACATTAGAGGAACCGACACCACCACTTGGCGGTGCCTCTGATGCATTAGAGCCACCAGAGTTAGAGTTATATGAACCATCGAATTGTTGACCATTTGCCATTGATGTATTTTGTAATAAATCAGCGACTGTCCTAACACCAGCTTTCATTGCATCTTCAGCCGTGATGACATGAATAGGAGAAGCATTTGAAAATTCTGCTTTTTTTAAGCGTGAACCCGTAACAGAAATTCGTTCAACTTCTTTTTCTGCGCCAACTTCTTCAGCAAAAACAGGCATTGATAACATTGAAGTAGATACACCAGCAAGTAGTGCGTATTTGATAGCTTTCGCTATTGGGGATGCCTTTGTCATAATATTATCCTTTAGTTAATTATATTTATTTTTATAATTATTCAGTTAATTCCTTAACACTGATCACTCAAGTACAACTTCGTAATATCCTTAACTAAACGTAACTTAAGTTAAACTGAACAAACTAACACTAGCCTAAACGTATAGAATTCATACCAAAAATAGTAAACAGATTTAAAAGGTTTGCTTTTTCTGTAAACTTTTAGCCACACATTGATAAATAAAATCGCTCAAAAAGTGAGTAATAATTTAATTGATAGCTTCACCACTGATTTATATTAAAAATTCACGGGTAAAGTTTTAATGAATCATTAAAGAAATTCTTATATCTACCTGATCTCTATCTGGTTACTTTAAGATGTTAACTTTTTATTTTTTCTCTTAATAATATTTTATTGAAAACAAACTTGACTGATTATTCCTCAAGCGTTATGTATAGTTAAAACAATAAAAGAAAATAATATAATGAAAATTATCCCTTTGCTGCTTATGCCAGCTTTTTTAATCAATTGTGCTTACGCGACCTCTATTTTTAATAGCGACATTGAAAACTTAATTGCCACATTAAAGGCGCCCACCCCAGTTATTTCAGATTTAAAGCAACTAACAGATGAAATAGGCGCTCGCTTAACGGGTACTCAGGCTAATAAAAAATCGGTTAATTGGGCGCTGAAAAAATTTCATGAAGCGGGTGTTACCGCTAAAAAAGAAAGTTTTACTATGCCAAGAGCTTGGTCTGAGAAAACGATTAGCGCTAAAGTTTTTAATGGCCAAATAAATTTTTCACCTCGTATTGTTGCTATGCCTTTTACTAAAAAAACCCATTATCGAGGCCTTAGCGCTAAAATCGTCAATCTGAATAAAGGTAGCGTGGCAGATTTTGAAAAAATGAATATTGACGATCACTTAGCAGATAAGTGGTTACTGATTGAAACTGATATTTTGGATGATGAACGCGGCATTTCAGGTCTTTTTCAAGAGTATAACAATGCGGTCATCATCGAAGAACAAGCGTTATCGGTCAAAGCCACAGGTATTATTTATATGTCTTCTCGGCCAAAAAATCTCTTGTACCGCCACTTACCTAGCTCAGGGGTTAATAATAAATTAGCCATTGTTGTTATGGAAAGGGAAAGTGCCCTGCGCACTCAACGCCTACTGAACTCAGGTGAATCACTAAAATTAACAGCGAAAATAAATATATTAGGTGAAAAGCCTTATCAAGCTAATAATGTTGTTGCTGAAATAAAAGGTGACACCTATCCCGATGAGATTGTCTTAATTGGTGCTCATATTGATTCTTTTGATTTGGGTACGGGCGCTCTTGATAATGGCGCTAATGTTAGTCTAGTGATAGATCTTGCTCGTCAAATCACTAAGCTTGCTATAACACCTAAGCGTACTATTCGCTTTGTACTCTTTAACGGCGAAGAACAGGGTATGTACGGTTCTTGGGGGTACACTCAAACACATAGAGACGAGTTAGATAATCATGTCTTAGCCGCAACCATAGACATTGGCACCGGTGCTATTACGGGCTTTTTTATTAATGGTCGTGAAGAAATTAGAGCAACCATCGACAGTGTTTTACATCCCGATGCAGAATTGGGTTCATTTAGCCAAATAATCGACCCGGTTGTTGGCACTGACAATTATGACTTTATGATGCAAGGTATCGCAAACCTTGTGGCTAACCAAGCAGACGCTAACTATGCATCTAATTATCATGCTCAATCAGACACCTTTGAAAAAGTAGACCAACAACAATTAAAATTGAACGCCGCTATTATGGGGGCAACTATTTTAGGTATTGCTAACCTTGAGCAGATCCCTTGGCAACGTCAAACCTCAGAGCAAGTGGTAAAAATGGTTGAAAAATATAACCTTGAACAAGCGATGAAAACCTTTGGTTTACAACAAAGCTGGCAAGAAAACAAACGTGGTATTCAACACTAAAATCTAGTTAACTTGTTTTAAATACTTTTCGCCGCTCGATAGCAATATCTAGCGGCTTTTTCGTTGACAGAAGAAGAAAACTCATTCAACGACAATAGAAAGCGGCTATATTGATGATATTGTCTCTTATTAAGGAAGGAGATAACCCTCATCTATTTAGTTAATAACTTGATAAGCGGCCAAGTACTTTACTAAGTGCTAAAACTTCTTTATTTACTCTAGTGTGCTTTAAGCGCCTTTTTCTAAAATAAAGGTCGTTTTTTTATTAAGATTATCTATACTCCGTGAACTGTTATTAAAGGAGTAATAATATGAAAATAATGCCAACTGCTTTGGTAAAAACTTGGTTATTTCTGCTTAAAAGTACAGACCCCAAACTCGCAAGACAAAAATTCATTGCTTATCAAAAAATAAAAAAATCATTTGGCAGTGCTGACCTAGCACAGTTATATCTTGAACAAGATAAGGATAATGACATCGAAGTCGTTATTATTTAAACAAAAAAATGAGCAGGTGTTAACACCAACTCACTTTTTATCAAGCCTGCTATATTTATTTGAATATTTACATTTGTTTATCAAGCCGTACTGAGCCATTTTCCAAATAAATCAGCCGGATAGCGTCATTACGTTGAAAAATCATTCTTGAGTCTAAGTATTGTACGACCATAAACTCCTTACCCTGATCAGTTTTTATCATTAACTCAACTAAATGAAGCGTCTTACGCTGATATTGCGGGTTTTTATTATTGGCCATAGAGCCACCTAATAAAGCACCAAGAACAGTAGCAACATCTCGGCCACTACCACTACCAAATTGATTGCCAATCGCACCACCAATAAGCGCACCACCAAAAACTTTCCAGCCTTTTTCTTTATCTTCGATAAGTTCTACTTCAGTAATATTTCTAACCGATTGTACTTTTCCAAAGAGAACTTTTTCGACAGGTACGGCTTTGTTTCTGTCATATTGCGCATTCACTATTGGACTTAATAAAATCGTTAATAGGCATAAACAAGAAAATAGCTTTGTTTTCATGATCTCCCCTTAAATAGTAAATATCAGCTCTTACCAACCCACTGATGCTTTAACTTTAGTTTTGCGAATTTCAGTTTCGTCAGCCCATTCAACTAAGCCACTTTCTAAATCCATTAAACGTAGTGTAAATTTATAATAGACATCAGACTTGTCTTTGTTAGATTTTACAATACTTGATAAGTTCCCATAAAGCATATACTCAGCGCCAACTTGCTTACCAAACTGCACAGCTTTATTGGTGTCAACCATACCACTGTCTTGTTGAAATTTTATTTGTTCACGAGCCGCTTCTACTCGCGCCATATCAACAAAGCGAAATTTGCCTGAACGTAGTAATTTTGTTGAAATTGAATCAGTAATTGATTCAGTATCAATATGTTCGCTGGTTTTATTTTTAAGGCGCTCAACAAACATGATTGGACGTTTATTTTGCGTTAACGTACCTACAACCGGCGACAATAATAACGAGTCAGTCATTTCTCCAGCAACTTTTTGTAAGTCAGTAGAGCCAAAGTTGATATCGGTCGTCTCAACAGCTGTCGCATCACCGTAGCGAACAACTGACTTTTGTGCACAACCCGCAACAAGGGTAATAGCTAAACCAACAGTAGTAGCAATCATTAATTTTTTCATAAGTACTTCCTTAATATATAACGTAATAAATTTTAATATTTAATATCTATAAGCTTTTTCTGGGATTTCTCTCACATAAACAGTGAACGAAGCAACCTGTTCATTCGGTGCCAGTCCACTTAAGCTTGTTGACTGAAAACCATGTAATTCAAGTGGCTTCCAGGGTGTTTTTCGTGATTCAATCACAAATCCTTGCGCATCAAACCAGTTAAAGTGGTATTGCAATTTCAATGACTTTTTATAGGTGCTGTTAAGCTGTAGGTTTATTTCTAGTAAACCATTGGTTTTTCTTGATTTTACATCAATAATTTTTAGCTGTTGTGCTAATTTAGGGTTATGGACCTCTAAATGCTTCGAAAACTCATCACCTTGTGTTATCGCACTGGTGCCGATCCCCGAGGTTATTGGCGCAGCGCAACCCAGAAAAAATATTGAGCTGAACACCGTAATAGCTGAAATTCTTATAAAATAATGCATATTTTTATCCTTACAAATTTATAGTTTGATGACCGGTAAAGTTACCCAGAGCGGTAAAATTAATGAGCGTTGTTCTATTTTCTGCTACGTCAATGTCAACGACCTGCTTTTTACCTGCATATGAAATCGTCAATTTTTTCTGACCTACAGCAACATTATCCAACCTCATTATTTGTACATTATCAGGCAAACTTGACCAACTGCGAGTATCGGCTTTTTCTGAAGCAATATTATAAAGGCTGGCTAAAATATTACCGACATCGCCACCCGACTTGCTCAAATTCTGACGTATCTGCTCTTTGGCGACTAAACGTATCGCTTGTCTTGTTACCAAACCCGGTAATTTTTCTTTTAAGTCTTTGCTTGCTAAAGACTGTAGCCTGACAATTTCTTGCGAAAGGTAACTTTTTTCATCAATACTGATACTCAAAGGTATTAATGCCGGTAAGCGCCCTCGATAAACAGGTAAAGCAAAAGTGAAAAATTTAAAATCTGAGCGAGTATTGAAGATAGGTAAATTTAAACTTGCTTCTTCTTTTGCACTAACAATTCCTTGTTCAAAAATAACGACTATTTGACCTGTGTTTGTTTTATTTTGCCCTTGATAGCGACCAAACCTTTGCTCAAAGCGCGCAAGATCTTCATTCATATCTAGCTTATTGGCTAATCGCAAGACATCTTGTTGCAGAAACGTATTATTGGGATATATTTCTAGCGCTCGCTTATAGTCAATATAGGCATCATCAAACTTTTTAGCTGTTTCATACAATAAACCCGAAAGATAAAAAGTATAAGCATTTTGAAAACTGTTTTTTAGATCACCAATCAGGTTATCCATTGATGGGAAGTTATCATATAATTTATTACTGTTGATGCCTTTTTCAGCCATTTCTTCTTCAGCTTTGTAGAGTTCAGCTTGATTGGTTTTTAATGCACGTTCTTGCACTAGATTAGCTCTGCGCACTTCAACCAAAGCGCCCTCTAAACTGCCTTGATATAAATAATTTAGCGCTTGATAAGAATGCAACATACCTTGCTCGTATGAAGGTATTTCATAGCCAATGGCATTGTCATTAGTCACCACCGCACTGACTTTTTTCAAGCCACTGCTTATTTGTATTTTCGCTGCTTGCTCTTGATCCTGTACTTGTTGGTAGGCTAATTCAAAACTTTTTTGACTCGCCAGCCAATCATGAGAAAGAAACTGTAAACGGGCTTTTTCTAGTTGGCTCAAGGCATAATTATTATGCTGGCGATTAACCGAGATAACTGATGTTGTCGCAACAACGAAATCACCTCTTAACTGAGCTGAACGAGATTCTTGCATCTGTTGACTGTAACCAAAAAACAAATCACTCATGCCTATAGATGTACAGCCAACAAGCGTCGCTACTGAAAACATAAGACAAAATTTTATTAATAACTGTTTACACATAAAATTTTCAAGTAACCCTTAATGATGAAGACATTATAACACTTTACTAGCTAAGCCTGCGCTTGATTCGCTAGATGTAAAATTAATACGAAACAGCCCAATAGGCAATACAATAATTGTGAGTAAATTGTAAGAATTTTGTAATGTTCTGAGAGTGTTAACCGTTAGCAAAGCTTAATTGCCCTATTATTGACATATTTGGTCAGTACTTTGCCCTAATACCGCCCCCGCTAACGCTCAATGCTTTGCTTTAATATCATCTACTACTTACACAAAAGAGCAAGTGATGTTTACTTCTAGAAAAAACCGACAATTTATAGATTACCAAGACTCATACTATTACCGACAACAGAATAAAAAACGTCGAAATAAATGGTTAAAGTTATCACTGCTAGTGTTTCTTATCCTATTGTCTTCTCTGGCTTTAGTACGTTATGCGCAAAGTAGTGAAATGGCTTTGACTGAAAATACAGCCAATAATAATACGCTTATTTATGGTCCACAATTATTATTTGATCACCCAAATCCAGCAAAGCAAGCCAATTTACCCCTTGATATTCAGACCAATGTTGAGATTAATGGTTTAATTGCTTATGTAGAAATAAAACAAACCTTCGTTAATCCTCATGCGATTCCTTTAGAAGGGACCTATCAATTTCCCTTACCTGAAGATGCTGCAATAAAACGGTTAATGATAAAGGTTGGCGATAATGAGATAGTTGGCGAGATAATGGCAAAAAACACCGCTAAGGTTGCATATCAACAAGCGAAAAGCCAAGGAAGAAAAGCGAGCTTACTCGAGCAACAACAAGCTAATTTGTTTATCAATAAAATTGCTAATATTCCACCACAAGCAAGCGTTATTGTTACGCTAACTTTTATGATGCCAGTCTCTTTTTCACAGGGTAATTTTGATCTACGATTACCACTAGCAATGACTCAAAGGTACCAACCCAAATTATCCCAGCCATTATCTGAAAATCCACAAGTAGCAAAAGCTTCTGAGCTTACAGAGCAACGAATAGCGTACTCTGCAGATAAATCACCTGCACAGCTGCACGCATCAACCACAAAAGCGCCTAGCCACTTACCTTCAATTGCCAGCAGTCAATCATCTATTAATATTTCCTTAAATTCGGGTATTGCGATTACTGCGATTAGTAGTGCTAGTCATAAAATAGTGATGCGCGCGTTAAACTCCCATCAAAATGCTTACTTTATCACCTTAAATCAGGCCAAAGTGGTCGCTCATAAAAGTTTCGTTCTAAGCTGGCGATTATTAGCCAGTGAGCAAGCTAAAATCAGCAGTTTTACTGAACAAGTAGCAGATGAATATTATACGCTGCTGACCTTTTTCCCGCCAAAGACAGACCTTGCACAAGTGATCGCACGAGATATCATTTTTATCATTGATACCTCAGGTTCTATGCAAGGTTCGGCTATGGAACAAGCAAAAGCGAGTCTCTCGTTAGCTATATTACAACTTAACGATAAAGACAGTTTTAATATTATCGCTTTCAATGACACTACCGAATTACTCTTTTCCGGCACCAAAATGGCTGCAGGTCATCATATTAAAAAAGCGCAACAATTTATTAGTCACTTAATGGCCGATGGTGGCACTGAGATGTACCGTCCCTTGAGTAACGCTTTGATGATGAAAAAAAGTGCTGTGCAAGCAGCGCAGGCTATTCGCCAAATAGTTTTTATTACCGACGGCGCTATCGCTAACGAATTTGAACTTATGCAACTGCTTGAAAATGCTCAAGGTGACTTTCGTTTATACACCGTTGGCATAGGCGCTGCGCCCAATGGTTACTTTATGAAGAAAGCCGCTCAATTTGGTAGGGGTCGTTATGTTTTCATTCAAAGCCAAAGTGATGTTCAACAAAAGATGAGCGACTTTATGACTAAAATAAGTCAACCCGCCATCACGAATATCGACTTAATTATTGACAGCCGAGTTCATCAACACTTCGAGGTTTATCCTAAAAGCATCCCTGATTTATATTTCGACGAGCCCTTGCAAATAGCGATAAAATCTCAGTTTCCTATCACGAGTTTGCAATTAACGGGTAATACCGTCACTGCGCCTTGGTACCAAGAATTAATTATTGATAGCGACCAATCATCAACGGGTATTTCCTCTCTTTGGGCGCGTAGAAAAATAGAAAGCTTACTTGATAGCTTAGTCAGCGGAGCAGATAAAGCTGAGGTGAAGTTTCAGGTGATTACTACCTCACTCAAGCATCAAATCATATCGCCCTATACCAGCTTTATAGCCTTGGAGAAACAGCAAAAAGACGGATTATTACTCGTTAAGCATAGCGTTTTTCAAGCCCATGAAAGTTTAATGGTCGCTATGCCTAAAACAGCATTAGGGTGGAAATTACAATTTCTGCTTGGCATGGCACTCTTGTTATTAGTCATTATGAGTGAGGCTATTATATTGCGGGGGTATCAGTGTATTAAATTAAGGGGTCACCCTTGAAAAAATTAATTAGAACATCCTTATTGATCATAGGCAGCTTGCTGTGTTTACAAGCTAGTTGGTTGCCTACTAAAGCTTGGTTATCTCAGCAATTAATCAATTATAGCTGGCATCAGACACTGGCTTTACACCTAAAAATAAAACCTTGGCCATGGGCTGATACCTACCCTATTGCCGAGCTTTCATTTAAACGCTTAGCAAAGTCTCTGGTGATACTTAATGGCGGCGACCCAACCACACTCGCTTTTTCAGCCGGGGCTATTGCTCCTTTCAACCAGGTCAGCCGTGTCCAACCTTTTGTGGTTGCTGGACATAGAGATAGCCACTTTTCATTTTTAGACGAGGTAGATATGAAGGATATTATTTCATTAACTGACCGATATGGTCAAAGCCAGCTTTATCAAGTAGAAGCGATTAACATTGTTGACGCTTTAACAGGCCAAATGCCACTGCTAGCTGATGACTCATCATTAATATTAATCACTTGCTACCCTTTTAATAACTCGAGCAGTAATAGCAATGAAAGATATGTGATAACCGCAAAGTTGCTTTAAGGGGATAAGTGGTTACGGGTCAATAAGCCAATAACCCTATTATTACGGTATTTAACCTTATAATATCTATCAAAAAGTACCGGCGGCTATTAAAAGTTTATTCCATTAACATTAATTGCCTAAGGGGGTTGGTAAAATGATTATCTAAGCTATAGTTTAAAATATGATGGATGAAATTATATAAAATTTATGAAAGGACTAAAGAAAAATTTAGCTTTTGGCTTAGTGTTGTTATTGGTATTTTACTGCGGCCAAGTATCTGCAACTAAGATCAGCATTCTTACTGAACATTTGGCTCCTTTTCAAATTGTCACGACCAATGCAATAGAAGGCTTTTCAACAGAAATAGTCGAAGCGACGTTAGCACAAGCTCAGTATGAATACGCCATCAGTGCTCACCCATGGGCGTTGTCTTATAGAAGAGCACAGCATGGAAAAAACACCTGTATATATTCACTTGCTCGCATCCCAGAGCGTGAGCCTTTGTTTAAGTGGGTTGGACATATTGCTTCAAGTACCATCTCTCTTTATTCCCTTAGTAATAGTCAGATAACTATCTCTGCTATAGAAGAAGCTAAAAAATATAACATTGCGGTGATACGTGATGATGTTACCCACCATTTTTTATTATCAAAAAAATTTATTGAAAACCAAAACCTTTATGTGGTTGACAATTATGATGCCTTATTAAAATTATTAGACCTATCTAGTCGCCATATTGATTTAGTTGTTCTCAATGATGATTTACTTAGAAATAGAGTAAAAAACTTGGGAGAAACAACAAAATATAAAAATGTATTTCAGTTCAAGGCGTTAACACTAAACTTTCATTTTGCTTGCAGTTTAAACACAGAGCAAGTCATTGTAGATAACCTTATTAATGCAATGATGCTACTTGAGCAACGTGGTGCATTGTTAACTATCAGGAAGAAGTGGCAAAAAAACATGGTGAGTTTAATTAATTAAATACACATTCCAGTAAAATTGGTGGTTACTTGTGTGCTATTAACACTATTCTCGTAAAGCGTTTAATCGCCAGTTGAACCGTTATTTTTTCATAATAAGAGAGCCGTAATGAAACAAGGTAATAAAAATATGCTTATAAAATTTATTACCTTGATGACGTTAATAGGCAATGTTTTTCCACTTTCCGGGCAAACACTCCAGATTGAAACAATCAATGTCGCTCCCTTTGGCTTTATTGGGGACAATAGTAAGCCAACTGGAATGATGTTCGAAATAAGTAATAGAATTGCCGAAGTAGCAGGGCTTAACTATACCAATAAGATAATTCCTTATGCTCGTACTATTATTCACCTGAAACAAGGCAAATCAGATTTTGTGCTACGTTTCAATAATGATCAGTTGCCCGCGATCTCCATCCCATTAGTCTCAGTGATCACTATGCCAATTATTATCCTGTCTAGGGCGGGAACTCACTATCGAAGCCTAAAGGATCTCCATGGAAAAACAGTGGGAGTGGTGCGAGGCGGTGAATTTGATGTCAATTTTGATAATGACACCGCCATTAATAAAGTTGAAGTCAATAATTACACACAAATGCTAAAACTGTTAATCAGTGGTCGAATTGACGGCTGTATTGGTACCAATGTTGGATTATATTACAACGCTAAGCAACTTGGCATAAAACCTGATGTATTGAATTCACCATTGCAGCTAAGTTTCAAAGATTTTGTACTTCATTTTTCTAAAAAGAAGATAAATACCCAGACAATGAAAATATTAAAAAAATCAGTAGAAAAGCTTAAAGTAATGGGGAGATCCAGACAATCGTCAACAAATACATCGGCGATTTCAAATAGCGGCTTTCATCAAGCCATTAATTAATTTTTGTTAATCACTGGAAATCGAGAGTGGCATTAAATATTGTCGGTATTGATTTTTTATATTTTAGAAAAAACTAATAGCCGATTATTGGCAGGCATGGGATGATCGTCAATTAACTCAAGTCCTGCTGACGTTGCCAATAACAAGACTGCTTCAATATCGCGAATACCACTATCCTTGTCTCTTTCTTTAAGCCACACATCGAAGTCTGCGTTACTCTCACTAGAGAACTGCCCTTGATAGTTAAAAGGTCCGTATATACAAATACTTGCTGACGATGATAAGTTTTGCGCAAGCCCCTCAAAAAACTTAACCACTAATGACCAGCTAATGATATGCAGTGTATTAGCGGTATATACGCCATCAAGGGGTGCATTTTGATTAAGTTTAGGCCAAGTTCTATTTAAATCAACGACGATCGGCCTTTTTACATTCAACCACTTGCTTTCATCGAGCCAGGCATTAATACCCTGGTGGTTTATTAGTAAATCACTGGTTTGCCAGGTTAGATGCGGTAAATTTGGACCAAAAAAGGCAGCGTGCTGCCCTGTTCCTGAGCCAATTTCAAGGACATGCTTAGCACTTGCAAACACTTTCGTTAAAACATTCAAAATAGGTAATTTATTGTTTTCACATGCTTGGGAAAAAGGTTTATTCATTATTTTTCTTAAGTTGACTCATTGTTAGCTAACGTTTTGAACGGTAACGCCTGCTGGCATTGCTGCTGGTACGTTAGCATATGCTGTTGCTCTTGATGACAAAAATTTTTAATTGCTGCCTTAAAAGCTGGGTGTTTTATCCAGTGGTAAGAGTAGGTTAATGTTGGTTCAAAGCCCCGTTGAATTTTGTGTTCACCTTGAGTACCCGGGTTAAAAACTTGCAAGTTGTGTTCAATACAAAACTCGATACCTCGATAATAACAAAGCTCAAAATGTAAATTATTATAATGTTTAGTACAGCCCCAATATCGCCCATATAAGTGAGTATCATCATAAAAAAAGAGTGCACAGGCGATGTCTTCTTGCTGATGACTAGCGATGATCAATAAAATATTATCAGTCCTATCAAGCACTATTTGCTTAAAAAAATCATAGCTCAAGTGTGGTTGATGACC